>JAHFDS010000335.1 GCA_023248855.1 Myxococcales bacterium | reverse complement strand
AGCAGCGCCAGCGAGAGCCCCTCGGGCAGCGCAGCGAAGAGCGTGGTGAGCGCCTGCGGACCGCCCGTGGAAGCCGCGATGACGCCGAGGCGCGCCCCGCCGACCGTGGGCGCCGTGGAGCCGGTCCGTGCGCTGACGCGGGTCGACGGTGCCGCAGCCAGGGTCGGACGCGTGCCGCGCACCCGCGCGGCGGCGGCGGCCGAGAGCTTGTCGCACAGCTCCGCCGACACGCGAGCCAGGTCGGCGGACACCTCGCCGGAGGGCTTGGTGACGAAATCCACCGCGCCCGCCGCGAGCGCCTCCACCGTGGCCTCGGCGCCCGCGCGCGTGTGCGCCGAGAGCATCACGATGGGACAGGGCGCCTGGGCCATGATGCGGCGGACCGCGCCGATGCCGTCCAGACGCGGCATGTTGAGATCCATCGTGATGGCCTCGGGCAAGAGGGATCCCGCGAGCGAGACGGCCTGCTCGCCGTCGGCCGCCTCGCCGGTCACGATGAACCGCCCATCCGCCTCGAGGGCGCGCTTGATCGCCCCGCGCATGAACGGCGAATCGTCGGCGACCAGGATCCGGAGCTTCACCTTAGCCCGCGCACCACGTAGGCCGTCACCGGCTCGGCGACCCCCTTGAGCTTCACGCCGGGGGCCTCCTCCACGATCAGTCGATCGCGAACGGGTGCGTAGGTGCTGTACGCGATGAGGACGCCGCCGTGGGGCGCGTTCGACTCGTAGCGGTTCGCGCGGTTGACGGTGTCGCCGATGACGGTGTAGTCGCGGCGCACGAAGCGGCTGCCGAGGTCGCCGCGCACGAGCGGCCCGGTGTTGATGCCGATGCGCATGTGGATGGCCGTCCCGCGCGTCTGGTTCCACGCCGACAGGGCCTCCTGCATGCGCAGACCCGCGCGCACGGCGCGCAGCTCGGACGGATCCGCATCGCGCCGCTCCTCGAAGATGGCCATGATCGCGTCGCCGATGAACTTGTCGATGTCGCCGCCCTCCTCGAGGACGATCGGGCACATGCGATCGAAGTATTCGTTCAGCACCTCGATGACCGCGCGCGGCTCCATGTTGCCGCTCATCTGCGTGAACGTGACCAGGTCCGAGAACATCACGGTGGCGACGCGCTCATCGGCGCGCACATAGCCGAGGTCGCCGCGCGCCGCGCGCTCCTCGGCCGCGCGCCGGGCGCCCTCCGAGATGTAGACGCTCGACGCGAGCTTGTACGCGAACAGGCGCGACTCGGCCAGGATTCGCTCGGCCATCGCGACGCAGCGATCCACCGCAAACGGCTTGACCAGGAACGCCGTCAGGCCCGCAGCCCGCATCTGCGCCTGATCGCGGCGCGACTCGCGCGCGGTCAGCATCATGACGGGTACGTCGCGGGTGCGCTGGTCCCGCTTGAGCGCGAGCGTGAGCTCGAAGCCATCCATGTGCGGCATGTCGTAGTCGGTGATCACGAGGTCGTAACGGACCTGCATGGCGCGCTCGAGCGCGGCCCGTCCGTCGGCGGCCGTGTCGACCTGGAACCCCTGTCGCCCGAGCCCCTGCGCGACGGCCTGGCGGATCGACGGCGAATCCTCGACCACCAGGATGCGCTCGCGCACCGCGCGGCCCGCGCCGGCGAGCAAGGTGCGCAGGCGCGCCACGAGCTCCTCGGCCACGACCGGCTTGACCAGGTAGTCGTCCGCGCCCGCGTCGAAGCCGCGCTCGAGGTCGGCCGCCTCGCCGAGCGCGCTGCAGATCACGACCGGCACGTGCGCAAGGCGCGGGTCCTCCTTGAGCGCCTTGCAGAAGGCATAACCGTCGCGCCGGGGCATCTCGACGTCACTGATCACGAGGTCAGGGACCTCTTCGCGTGCGCGCGCGAGGCCCTCCTCGCCGTCCATAGCCGACACGACCGTGTACCCGGCCTCCTCGAGGATGGGCGTCGTGTGCTTGTGGATGAGGGGGGAGTCGTCGGCCAGCAGCACCACCCGGCGCTTGCGCGTGGCCGCGGCCAGCACCTCGCGCGCCTCGGTGGCCGAGAACGGCACGACCAGGAAGCCGCCGGCCTGCGCCGCGCGCGCGTGTCCGCGGTCGTCCTCGTCGGGCGAGACCACCACGATCGGTACCTCGCGCGTGGAGGCCTCGCCGCGCAGGCGTGTCGTCACCGCAGGCGCGTCCTCGCAGCAGAGCAGCACGACCTGCGGGGCGCGCGCGCCGCAGAGCGCGAAGAGGCCCTCGCGATCGGCGGCGTGCTCGACGTAGAAGCCGGCCTCGCGCAGCGTCGGCTCGAGCAGCTCGGGCACCACGGGCTCCACGCAGAACAGCACCGCGAGCCGCTCGCTCGGCGGGTCGAACGTGCGCTGCCGGCCGAGCGGGGGCGGCTCGCTCACGGGGCCTTCGCCTCGGCGTCCTCGGCCGCGCCACGCCTGGCCTCGAGCTGACGCGAGACCGCCCGCAGCAGCTCGGCGCGGTCGACGGGCTTGACCAGGTACTCGCTCACGCCAGCGTCGAACCCACGGATACGATCGATGGTTTCCCCGCGGCTCGTCAGCATGACGATGGGCACGGCCGCGTAGGCGGCGTGCGCGCGCAGCTGCCGCGCCAGCTCGTAGCCGTCCATGCGTGGCATCATCACGTCGCTCGTCACGAGGTCGAACGGTCGGCCCGCCCCCGCAGCGCTGGTCGCCGCCGCGAGGCCATCGACACCATCGGCGGCCTCGACGACGGTGTAGCCGACCGAGCGCAGCGCGCGCGCGACGGTGTCACGCACCATGTCAGAGTCGTCGACCACGAGGATGCGCGGCCCCCCGAGGCGTGTGGCCGCGGCCATCGTGGGCTCGCCACCGCGCGCGGCCTCGAGCGCCAGCGACAGCACCGCGGGGACGTCGAGGATGAGGACGGGCTTTTCGCCGTCGAGCGTCGCGCCGGCGCATCCGCGCACGTTCTCCAGCAGATCACCGAGCGTCTTGATGACGATCTCGCGCTTGCCGTCCAGCCGATCGGCGACCAGGCCAAAGGTCTCGCCGAACAGCTCCACCAGGATGACCGACACCATCGGCGTCACGTACGCGTCAGCTCCCGTCTCGAGGTCGAGCGCGCGCGCCAGCGAGAGCAGGGGGACCTGCTTTCCGGCCACCTCGATGACGTCCCGATCGTAAAGGCGCCTGACCGCGCCGCGCTCGACGTGCAGCGTGCGCTGCACGAGGTCGATCGGCAGCGCCAGCGTCTCGCCGCCCGCACGCACGAGCAAGACCTGGATGATCGCGAGCGTCAGCGGCAGCTTCATCGTGAACGTGCTGCCCTGGCCCGGCACCGACGCGACATCGACCGTGCCCTTGAGCTGCGAGATGGCCTCGCGCACCACGTCCATGCCGACGCCGCGCCCCGACACGTCCGTGACCTTGGCCGCGGTCGAGAAGCCCGCGCGGAAGATCAGCTCGAGCACCTGGCGCTCATCCATGCGGGCGAGCTCCTCGGCGCTGACCAGGCCCTTCTCCAGCGCCTTGGCCTTGATCTTGTCGGGTGGGATGCCGCCCCCGTCATCGGAGACCTCGACCACGATCTGGTTGCCGCGCTGGTGCGCCGCCAGCGTGAGCACACCCTCGGCGGGTTTGCCGGCGGAGATGCGGGCGTGCTCGCTCTCGATGCCGTGGTCGAGCGAGTTTCGCACGAGGTGCATGAGGGGGCCGTCGAGCGCCTCGACGAGGATCTTGTCGAGCTCGGTCTCGCCGCCGTGGATCTCGAGGCGGACCTTCTTGCCGAGCTGCTTCGACAGATCGCGCACGGTGCGGTGGTACTTCGTGAACACGCGTGCGATCGGCACCATGCGCAGCTTCATGACCTGATCGCGCAGGTTGCCGCTGATACGGTCGAGCCGTCCGCCCGCCCGCTCGATGCCTCGGCTGGTCTCGTCGAAGGCGCGCTCGGTGCGTGCGATCTCCTCCACCAGCTCGCGCAGGAGCGCCTTGCGCTCCGCCCCCGAGACGTCACCCGCCAGACCCGCGCGGCGGACGATCCGCTTGTGCACGCCGAGCAGGCGCGACAGCGACGCCAGCCCGAGCACCGCCTGCGAGAGCGCGTTCTTGCCGATCACGAGCTCGCCCACCAGGTTCAAGAGGTCGTCGAGCTTCTCGAAGTCCACGCGCAGCGTCTGCTTGCCGGCCTCGCTGGCGATGGCCGCCGGCGCGGGTGGCCCGGCGGTGGGTCGGGCGCTGGGTGCAGGCGGATCCTCGACGCGCCGCAGCGGGACGCCAGGGGGCGGCTCCGGCCTCGCCGCGCTCGGCTGCTCGAGCCGGACGATGAGCTCCTCCACCGCCACGTCGATGGGCGCGCGCCGGGCCGCGCGGTCGAGGATCTGCCGCAGCGAGTCCAGGGTCCCGAGCAGCACGTCCACGACTGCCGCGTCCACACCGCGCGAGCCGTCGCGGACCTTCGCCACGAGATCCTCGGCCTTGTGCGCGAGCCGGTTCATGCGCGCGAGGCCCACGAACGCGGAGCCGCCCTTGAGCGTGTGCAGATCGCGGAAGATCTCGCGCACGAGCTCGGCGTTGCCCGGCTCGCCCTCGAGGCGGACCAGCTTCTCGGCCAGCGCCTCGAGCCGTTCGGCGGCTTCCTCGAGGAAGGCCTCGATCATGTCGTCCTCGACGCTCGGGTTCCACGTCGAGTCGTCCGGGGGCGGCTCGGTCTTGCGGATGGGCGCACCCACGGTGACGCCCTCGAGCGCATCGGCAAGCGGCAGCAGCGCCGAGATCGCCCGTTCGAGCGCGGCATCGTCGAGCCGCGGCGTCTCGGTGTCGGCGCGATCGATGGCCTGGAACAGCGCCTCAGCCGCGAGGCGGGCAGCGGGCAGCCCTGCCGCCGGCTCCACGCGCCGCCGGGCTGCGCGGCGCTCGGCCGTCGCGGCGACGAGCCGCTCGAGGCGCCCCGCTGTGTGTGCGAAGTCCGACAGGCCGATGGCCGCGGCCCCGCAGCGCAGGGCGAACAGGTTGCGTCGCACCTCGCGGGCGCTCTCTGCCGTCGGCGCGTCGATGCCGCTACCGACCCAGTCACGCGCCGCGCGCGCGAACGCCTGCGCCGCGGGCAGAAAGCGCGCCCAGAGCGGATCCCTCACAGCGCGCCTCGGCGTCCGTAGAGCCCGCTGCCGAGCCGCTCGAGCCGGGGGTGCACCACGCGCTCTCCGACCCACAGCCGGCCCCCCGTGGACAGCGCGTCGGCCAGCCGGTCGAGCGTGGTGACTCGCGCAGCGGCGTCGAGGTGGTAGAGGACATTCCGGCAGACGACCAGCTCGAAGCGACCCTGCGGCGCCGGTCCGAGCAGGTTTCGTACCTCGAAGGTGACGCGCCCGCGCATCCGCTCGGCAAGGCGCACGCGCTCGCCCGTGGCCTCCGCGCCATCGAGCAGGCGCCCCCGCAAGGCGGGCGGGATGCCAAGCAGCGCCTCGCGCGGATAGGTGGCCTGGCGCGCGTGCTCGATGGCGCGTCGCGACAGGTCGGTCCCGAGCACCTCGGCGTGCGGCGCCACCGTGGCCAGGCTGAACGCCTCCTGGCCCTCGCCCACGCCGGCGCACCACGCCCGCGCGCCCGGGCTCGCGCCAATCCATTCGCCAAGGCGAATGAATTCCCCGGGGTCGCGGAAGAAGCCGCTGTGGGCGACGCGGAGTCGCTCGAACAGCGCCTCGAGCTCCGCGGCGTCGATCGAGGCCGCGTACGCGTCGAGGTCCGCGCCGCGCGCTCCGGCGCGCTCGAGGGCGCGGTCGCGTAGGCGCCACGGGTGCGGCGAGATCCCCGCATGGCGCACCAGCGCCGTGCGGACGCGCTCGAAGGCGTCCACAGACGCGCTCAGCCCTGGCCCGAGCGTGCGTTCCGGGGGCGTCGCCACGGCCACCGCGCTCACGATCGCTTGGATTCGAGCGCGCGCCGCGGCGGCGGCAGCTTGCCCGCTGGCTCCTGCGCCGGCGTGCCCTCGTCGACCTGGAAGCCGCGCACCGAGCGGTCGAGCTCGGTGGACAGCCCCGCGAGCTGCTCGCCCTGGATGACGGCTTCCTCGCTCGACGCCAGGACCTCCTGCGCGATCTTCCGCACCGCGTCCATGTTGCGCGCGATCTCGTCGGACACCACCGCCTGCTCTTGCACCTGGCGCGCGGTGTCGGTGATGACCTCGACGATCTGCTTCAAGTTCTCGAGCGTGCCGGTGACGAGCTTGGTGCCGCCCTCGACCTCCTGCGTGCCGGTCTCCATCGAGCGCACGGCCTCGCTGGTCTGCTCGCTGATCGTGGCGATGAGGTCCTCGATGTCCTTGGCGCTCTGGCCGACACGACGTGCGAGGGAGCTCACCTCGTCCGCGACCACCGCGAAGCCGCGCCCCTGCTCGCCCGCGTGCGCTGCCTCGATCGAGGCGTTGAGCGCCAGGAGCGACGTCTGCTCGCTGATCTGCCGGATCACCTCGACGATGTTGCCGATGCGCTTGCCGCTCTCGCCGAGCTGGCGGATCTTGTCGCCCGCCTCCTCGACCGTGTGGCGGATGTCGGCCATGCGCTTGATGGCGTCCTTGGCGGCGTCCCCCGATTCCTTGGCGACCTTGGTCGCCTCGATGGCGTTGGTCGCCACGCTCTGGATGGACGCCGACAGCTCGGTCACCGCCGCGGTGGTGCTCTCGATCTTGAGCGCCTGGTCCTTGGCGCCCTCGAGCATCTGCTTGGACGCGCCCGAGATCTCCTGGCTCGACGAGCCGACCTGGTGGCTGGCGACCTGGACCCGGGCCGCCAGGACGCGCAGGTGCTCGAACAGCTCGTTCAGGTTCGTGGCCAGGTCCCCGAGCTCGTCGTTCGATTCGACCTCGAGGCGCTTGGTGAGATCGCCGCGCCCGTGCGCGATCTCCGCCGTCGCCGCCACGAAGCGCCGGATCGGCAGGTCGATCCAGCGCGCGAGCCAGTAGCCGAACAGCGCCGCCAGCACCCACGCCGCGGCGCCGAGCCAGATCGACGTGCGCTGCAGCTCGGCCAGCTCCGCGTCCACGTAGCGGCGGTCGCGCAGAAGCACGTAGCGCCCGATCGCCCCGCTCATGACACCCGAGTAGCCGTCCGCCTGGTGCACGTAGAGGTCCACCTGGCCCACGGACACCTTGACGATCTGCGTGCCGCCGTGAGAGCTCTCGCGCTCCGTCGACGCCAGCGCCTCCTCGATCAGCTTCTGGCGCGTCGGATCGCCCTGCGCGACGACGGCGTCCTTCGACACGAGGGCCACCGTGACCTGCCGCTCGGGATCGGAGTGGCTCTGCTTTCGAAACAGGTCCATGTCCCGCGACGCCGAGACGCCCACGAGCAGGGTGCCGACGATCTTGTCGCCCGATCGCAGCGCGTGCCCGCACACCGAGTACGCGCGCCCGGCCTGCACCAGCAGCTGGTCGCGCACATCCAGGCTGTGCAGGTGCGAAAACACGATCATCTCGCGCGTGTCCGACTCGCTCACGCCGCCCTGGCTGGCGAGCACCTTGCCGTTTCGGTCGAGCAGGACGACGAGATCCGGTCGCAGGCCGCGCCCGAGCGCCTCCACCGCGCGCGCGACCTCGCGTTGCACGGCCTCGGGTGGCCCGTCGGCGAGCGCTCGCCGGAGCGCGTCGTCGCTGGCCACGAGCTCGACCGCGGTCTGCAGCGGCTCGGCCTGGGCCTGCCGGTACCCGAGGTAGCGCGAGAAGTACGGCTCGAGCCCCTCGCCCCGCGAGGCCTTGATCGCGAGGTGGCGCGACCACGCGAAGCTGCCCGCGATGATGACGAGCGCGAGCACCACGCACGTGCCCGTGATCTTGCTGCGAATGGTGATGCGCGAACGTCGGAAGCGCCCGGACACGTCGGTCAGGCCAGTGACGGCGTCGGTCACGCGCATGGGTCCCCTCTCTGAATGGTCACGCCACCCTCCGGTAGGGCCGGAAGCGCTCGCTGGCGATTACGCGTGGCAGGTCGAGCACGCCGAGCGGCCCCTCGGAAAGCGAGACCACGCCGCGCAGGTAGGCTGCCGCCGCCGGGTCGATCGCGGGCGGCGCAGGCTGGATTTGCGCGTCGTCCAGCATGCGCACCTCGTCGAGTTGGTCCACCAGCAGCCCCGCGGTGCGCTCGCGCCCGCCGTCTTCCACCTGCGCGATGAGGACCCGTCGGCCGTGTGGACCGTCAGGTAGGCCGAGGAATCGCGCGAGGTCGACCACCGCGACGATGTCGCCGCGCAGGCTCATCACGCCCGCGATGCATCGATCGACGCGGAAGACCCGCGTCAGCGGCCCGAGCTCGACCGTCTCCTTGACGTGGTCGATCCCCGCCCCGAAGAGCTGCCCGCGCAGGTGGAAGCACACGTGCTTTGCGGGGTTCCCAGCCGCGGCCACGCGAGCATGGTACCACCTGATGCGGGCGCGGCTCTACCGCACGAGCTGGCGATAGGCGGCGGTGGCGGCGGCGAAGCGGGCGGCGAAGCGGGCGCGCTCGCGAGGCGAGGCGGCCGGGTGGGCGTCGGGGTGCAGGGACCGCGCGAGTCGGTGGTAGGCGCTCTTGATCTCGGTCCGATCCGCGCAGGCGCGCACGCCGAGGATCTCCCGGGGGTCGAGGTCCTCGCCCAGCTTGAGCTCGAGCGCGCCGCACGCGTCGAAGACCGCGAAGAGCTCGACGGCGGCGGGATCCGCGGCCAGTTGGGAAGCCTCGCCCGCCAGGAGCCGGTCGAGGATCACGCGATCGCCGGGCTCGAGCATCGCGCCCGGAGGCCTGGGGCGGATCTCGAGCTGTCCTCGCAGCAACAGCGCCCGCACGTGGGGCCTCGCCTCCTCGTCGAGCAGGGGCCGGATCCGCTCGCGCAGCCAGCGCCACGGCGCGAGCGGCGGGACCGCCAGCTGCGCGGGCGGCTGCGCGGCCACGTCGAAGACCGCCGGGCCGACCGCGTGGGCCGCCACGTCGTCGAGGCGCAGCGTCGTCTGGCGCTTGAGCGCGCGCTCGACGTCACCC
>JAHFDS010000022.1 GCA_023248855.1 Myxococcales bacterium | reverse complement strand
ACCTTCGGGCCACCGCCAAGAACGTCACCTTGGACCAGCTCCTGCGGCTGGTTCCGCGGTCGGTGCAGGTGACGCACCGAACACGCAGGGTCACCCTGATCATCGGGAGAAGGAAAGTGTCGCTCACGGTAGGCGCCCGCGGGCGCGTCCGAGAGGTGCTCCTCTACTTTGATCTCGAGCACGCCGCCATCGAAAAGGTCACCCTGACCCCGGCGCAACGACGCCGCTGGGGCAACGTCAAGGGGCGGATCCGGGTGGCCAGGACGGGCGACCTTGCAGCTGTGGACGCGTTCAGGCGCGCTGTGGGCTCCACCATGCCGCTCGCGCAGGCGATCGAGCGCGGCGCCCTCGCTGGGCCGCGTGACAGCGAAGCCGAGGAAGGGCCGACGGAGCTCGCTGTCATCGTGCAGGAGCGGCGGCCACCACGAAGATCTCGGTCCATGTCTTGATCTCCAGCTGTGATTCCCGTTCCTTCCACACGCCTTCCAGGATTCGAACCGTCCGACCATCGACCAGTGGCGGCAGAAGCCTGCCGACAGCTGCGTCGTATGTCACCGCCACTTCGGCACCAGCCCCTGACCGACCGAGGAACCCGTATTCCCCCGCCTTCGCCGTGACAACCAGCTCAGCATCTCCGCGTCCATCGAGACGTGCCGCCTCCTCGCCGACTGCCCACCCAGGGTCACAGCGAGCACGCACCGGGCAGACAAGGCAGCCAGCGCCTGCCTTCGCGGGTGCTGGGTGATCGAGCAATGCTCCCGCAAGTACAGGCAGTTTCGTCGCGAGGTCCGCTTCAACTTCGGCGAGAGGTGCGTCCTTGACGGGCCATGATTCGATCCCATCGAGGTACTGCGCGATGACCCGCACCGGAAGGTCGCCCGCTACGCGCCACCAGAGGAGAGCGTACCGCAGGAGCTGCTGGTGGTGCTTTGCGCTCGGCCTACCCGTCTTGAAGTCGACGATCTCCACGCTCTCCGACACGAGCTGGACGCGGTCGAGGACGCCAATGAACGGAAGCGTTGGATGTTCAAGTCTCACTTCCGAGAGCGCCCGCTTCCGCCGAAGGAGCGCCCCGATACCGTCAGCGGCGGACACTGGTTCGGCGGCCTGCGATACAGAATCTTCCCCGGGCTTGTACTGCTCGCGGAACATGCGCACGGCGCGGTTGGCCAGCTCCTCGGCGCTCGCCCGCAGACGGAACGCGGGACCGGGCCTGGGATGGGCCGCGAGCCGCGACTGCCACTCGGCGACGGAGCGCGCGAAGCTCGGAAAGAAGTCCGCATCGATCAGCGCCGCCGCGAAGTCCGCGCTTCCGAAGGCCGGGTTGCCTCGCTGGCCGCACGCGCGCGTGAGCCGGTCGAGGGCCTCGTGAACGATCTGCCCCTCGATGGCCGCCGGGTGCGGACGCACCGGGAAGCGGTCGAAGTCGCCCCAGCGCGAACGGAGGAGCTGCCAGCGACGGGGGCACGCCTCCACGTCGTCGAGGCTCGTGCTGCTCCACATGGACGGCGGGTCGGCCCACGCGGTGGGGCCCTGCAACTCGTAGAAGCTCATCCCACCGCTCCGCTCGGCAGCTTCAGGCGCGCCACGGCGGCAGGCAGATCGTGAAGGAGGTCGAACGCGTCGAGCGACACGGCCTCGAGGAACTGCGAGCGCGCCGCCGAGACGACCGGAGACTCGTGCGCGAGCGGATCGATCAGCGGATGATGAACGTCGAGGCACACCCGCGAGTTGGCCAGTTGGATGAGGAGCGGGACGCGCGTGCCTCCGAGGATCGCGTTCTCCTCACACGTGATGCCACGCAACGCGAGGAGCTGGCGAAGCCCGACGAGGGCGCGGTCCTTGTCCTGGTCGCTGAGACTCGGCAGCTCGCCCGTGCGCAGGTGGCGAAGGAGCGCGAGCGCGACGTGGCGGTCGAGCGAAGCGTGGATCCAGTTGTTGCCGTAGTGGCGGATGCACCGGTAGCAGGACGACGGGCAGTCGCAGCCGCCGAGAAGCGCGTCGGCAGCGTCGAGCACATCCGGCAGGTCGTTGCCGACGGCGCGCGCGTAGCCCGCACCGCCCGGCAAGAGGTCGTAGAGGTAGAGCTGCGCCTCGTCAGGTCGTCCGCCCATCACGGGCGTCCACCAGCCCGAGAGCTCGCCTTCGTCGATCTGCAGGACACGCGACGCCGCGAGGCCCAGGGCCTCAACCAGCGACGAGAGCGCCATGCGCGAGGCGCGGGTGAGCAAGCCCGTGGTGCTCGCCCCTCCGAGCTGAACCGGGGCCTTTACGCGAAGCCGCAAGAGCAGCGCATCGGTCGGGAACTCGTGGCCAAGGTAGAAGGGACCGTCGGCGACGCCCGCGCACACGACGCCCTTCTCGAGCGGGTGCTGATGCGTCGTCGCGGCGCCGTTCTTCATGAGCTTCGTCGCGGTGAAGCCAGGGCCGTACTCCGGCTCCGATCGGCCGCAGTCAGGGCACACGCGGAAGCCCCGCTGGCCGACGCCTTTGTTGACCATCACGAGGCGGCGCGGGCCTGTCCACCGGAGCAGCCGACTGTCGCAGCCCTCGGTCCACGCCGAGGTCGGGTCCTGGGGTTCGAGCCGCGCGCGGTCGGTCATGCCCGCGTAACTGATGGCCTGCCCGCGATCGACTTCGCGCTTGGCGTTGAGGTCGGGCGCGAATCCAGCAGGCGTAATGAACGCGGTGCGCGTGAGATGATCGCTGCCGCAGACCGGGCACAGCGTGGCCTGCGCCATCGACGCATCCATTGTCGCCCACGAGCAGTCGCTGCAGGAGGTGTACGGGCGCTGCCGCTGGATCGTGTGCGCGGGCGTCGGCTCGTAGGGTGAATAGAGCGCCGCTGACTCGAAGCGCCACTTGTCGATGGTGAGGCTTCGCCCGGGCGCGTACTCGGTGAGCGCGAGTTGCAGGTCGCGCTGCGGCTCGTAGTCGAAGGTGCGCTTGCCGGGGGCGTCACCGGGTTGACGAGGCTTCGAGACCCAGAACGTGACGACGTCGGTCGGGAATGCGTAGCGCGGGAACACGGCATGTCCGATCAGCGTCTCGAGAAGGGGCTCCTCCAGACGACGCTCCAGCGACTCGCGCTCGAGGTCAGCGAGCGTCTCGCGAGCCGCGTACTCGTTCACCGGCAACACCTCGCGGATGCGCGCCTTGGTACGGTCGATGGCGCCTCGCAGCGTTTCCTCGACTTCGGCGACGGGCTCGTTGAGGCCGAAGCTGAACCCGGGAACCCAGCCCGCGAGCTCGCGACGCAGGAGGCCGACGTTCTCATCGAGCCACGCTTCGAGCTTCAGCAGCGAGCACGGATGCGCCTCGGAGAGGAACTGCTCGACCGAACCGAGGGAGCCAAACAGGTCGTAGCTGGTCGGGTCCGGCGGTACCCGCTCGTGGAAGAAGCGCTGCACGAGATAGGCGTGGATGTGCCGTTCGAGTACCTGCTGGTTCTCGACGTAGACAACGGGCGCGCGCACGTCGCCCGAGATGATCTGCTCCGGGTGGTCGAAGAAGTGGGCGTCGTGCGAGGTGCCGTGCGCGTAGGTGATGACCGACGCAATGGAGCGACCGCGACGGCCCGCGCGACCGGCGCGCTGCTGGTAGTTGGCGACGTGCGGCGGCACGTTGCGTAGCGCGACGCCGGAGAGAGCGCCGATGTCGATGCCGACCTCCATCGTCGTCGTGCAGCTCAGCACGTCGATCGGCGGAAGGTTGTCGAGCGGCACGTCCTGGAAGCGCAGTTCGTATTCCTCGACCTTGTTGAATGCGCTCTCGTCGGGCTGGCCTGTGAGCTGCGCGGAGTGCTCCGCTGCCGAGAGGCCGAACGGTTCGAGAGCGCGCTCGTCAAATGCGCGCTGCACCTGGCGCCGGTAGAAGCCCGTGCGCGCGTCGAGGTAGTCTGCGTCCACCTCGACGACCGCTCCGAGGCACGCCGGGCACGCGTCGGCCAGGGCCTCGGGATGGATGCGCGCGCAGTCGCGGCAGCGCAGCCAGTTCGCGTCGAGCCGGAGGTTCAAGCTCAGGCCTTGGAGCTGCAGGTAGTACAGGTCGCTCTCGAAGTGCAGCAGCCCCTTGTCGCGCACGACATGCTGGAACCACTTGCTCACTTCTTCGACCTTGGCCAGGTTGCCGCTGAGGACCTGGGCCAGGTACTGGTCGAAGCGGTTGGGAAGCACGTGCTCGAGCCGCGCGGCGTTGATGCCCTGCGGGTGGGCCCACCCCTCGCCAAGCTCGCGCGTCTCGGCGCCATCGGGGCGGAAAGAGCGTCGCTCGAGGTGCTGCCGGAGCCAGGCGCGAAACAGAACTTTCTGCGCGTCGGCTTCGACGCCGACGTTCGGGAAATCGTCGAAAATCATGAAGGCCGTGTCCGGGTCCTCTTCGACGGTGGCGAGCGCGAGCGCGGGCAGTGAGTAGTAGCGGTCCGTCAGCTCGCTGAAGATCGCTTGCGCGAACGAGCGTGTGGCACGGAGCCAGCCCTTGTTGGCCATCGCGATCGTCTGCTGGAGCGTCTTGCCCTTCACCTGCCCGAGGTGGTTGTGGAACTCGACCTCGTCGGCGGCCGGGAACAGGTCGTAGCCGCGATGCGCGCAGAGATGGACGACTGCGGGATACAGGTACTGCATCGCCGAGAGCCCGCCCTTGTCGCGCAGCTCGTGCGCGGCCAGCGCGACGACCTGGCGGAACAGGTCGCGGGCGTGGCTGTGCTCGAGCGCGGGCGCGAGGCGCGCGGCCTTCTGCCGACCGTCGCTGAACACGAGCACCTTGCGGCCGTGGTTCGGTAGGCGCGGGTCCTTCTTTTGCGGCGGCTGCTCAGCGAACTGCGCCTCGATGAGCGCCGTGAACGGCTGCTCGCCGCGCGTCCTGAAGTCGTAGATGCGGCTCTTGGCGGGCGCAGCGGGCTGGCACATGGCGCAGCGGTCGAACGATGCCTCGCGCTTGCCGTCGCCATTGAGCCAGATCGCCAGCTCGCGCACCTCGTCGTCCGGGAAACGATTGCCGATGTCGAGGTAGCCGGTGCGGAGGTGGAGCCGCACGAGCTCGGTGCGGTCCGTGTAGCGCGGCGCGCTGGGGAGCAGCTCGAGCCGAAAGAGCGCACCCTCGGTCTCACCCCAGAGGAACGAGAGGCGGTCGAGCGACTCGTCTTGCGAGTACGCGAGCAAGTATGGGGATCCGCAGCTCCTGCAGGACGCGATCTCGAAGACGCGGCAGCCGCACGCATCGCACACCGCTCGCGGCGTGGTGAAGAGCTTGCCGAGCAAGGCGGGATCTCCGGGCTCGCTCTGCCGCCCCTCGCAATGCGCGTTTACGCAAGCATACAGACCGTGCAGGCCGCGGAAGAGGCCGTGGACGCGCGTCGGCACGAGGCCCGGCTCGTCGGCCTTGTTGCGCGCGAGCGTCGATACCGTGAGCAACGCTTCGAGCGCCCGGCGCGCATCGGGGTGTCCCGGGAACACGCGCGGCGCGAGCTCGCCGAGCGCGATGGCTTGCCCCGCCGCCTCCTTCACGAGCTGGTTCACCCACGGCTGGTTCTTGAGTGCAGCGTGAAGCTCTGCGAGCACCTCGTGCTCCGAAGGGCTTGGGTTCGTGCTTTTCGGAAGCAACGGCGCGAGCTTCTCACGCAGCGTCGGGGCATCGAGCGCCTCGTTGATGCCGTCGAGGTCGAGCGAGGCCAACGTGTCGGCGATCTCCTTCGGAGCCGGGCTGGCGGGCGTCGGCACCTCGCGTGTGCCCGTGATGGTTTCGAAGCTCTCCGGCCGCTTGCCGGAGATGTCGGCGGCGAAGCGTTTGACGGCGTCGACGGCGGCTGCGCCCTCGCCGAGGGAGGCGCTGGTGGCGATGACCCGCAGCTTGTCTGGGCGATCGTGGATACCGAGTCGCGCACGCAGTCTGCGAATGAGGAACGCGACCTCCGCGCCTTTCGCGCCCCGGTACATGTGCGCTTCGTCCAGCACGAGGAGGAGCTGCGTGCCGTCTTGGTCGAGCCAGCGTTTCGTCTCTGCGAAGATGGGGCGCTCGAACGGCCGCATCAGCATGTACTCGAGCATCGAGTAGTTCGTGACGAGCACGTCGGGCGCATGGCCCGGACGGCTCCCGGCTCCGTGAACCATCTCCTGCCGGGTCAGCAGTTCGCGATCGCTCGGTCCTGTGTGAAGCCGCCGCTCCCAGTTGTGGTCGGTGTACTCCTGCCCGGCGCGCTTGCCGCTCTGGTACGTCCGGCGGCGCGCTTCGTTCTGAGCGTAGAACGCTTGGAGGTCCTTGGCCGGGTAGCGACCGAGCCGACGCAGCCGCTCTTCGACCTCGGGCGAGAGGCCCAAGTAGTAGTCGAGCAGCGGCTTCACACGCTCGCCGTCGCGCGCGGTCGTTCGCGGGCCGGGGTACGGCGTGCGCCCGGTGTACATGCCGAAGCGCGGGAAGCGTCGGTCTTTCCCCAGCCCCTTGAAAGCGTCAGCAACAACCGGATCACCGAGCAACAGACGCAGACGCGAGAGCTGGTCGTTCACTAGCGCGTTCATCGGGTAGAGGATGAGCGCGCGCACACCAGGCTGCTCGAAGGTCCTCGGCGAACGTACTGCCTCGTCGTAGAGCGAGCCGAGCATCGGCACGAGGAAGCACTCGGTCTTGCCGGAACCCGTACCCGTCGCGACGACGATGTCCCTGCCTTCGACGAGGAACTCGCGGAACGCGCGCTCCTGATGCACGTACATCGAGGAGAAGAGCACTGTGCGCGCCTCCTCCGAAGTGCTCTGAACCGACGCAGTCTTGGCGAGCTTCGAGAAGAACGTCGCCAACGGCGCCGAGAGCCCGAGGTCGCCGTACGTCGCCTTCGATGTCGCATAGCGCGTCGTGGTCTCGATGTACGGCTCCTGCGCGAGGAGGTGACCTCCCGCCTCCTCTTCGAGGAGGCGCCGCCGTGCGCGCACCAGCGTCGGATCGTTGAGCGGATACGCGCTCTCGATGTAGCCGCGCAGGGCCTCCTGCAGGCGACGGACCAGGCGCGTCGGCGTGAAGCGCTCGTCGCCCGCGGGATCTCGCTCGAGAACCGACGGCGGCCGCGTCGACGGAGCGGGCTTGCGCACCGTGACCTTACGCGTCGTCTTCTCTGCCTTCGTGACCTTGCCGCCCGCGCGGTCGGCCCAAGCAGCGAGCGCTGCGTCGGCAGCGGGGCTCAGCTCGGCGATCGAGTCCGCCGCTTGCTCGGGCGACCAGCCGTCGAACAGGGCGTCGAGCACGGCCTCGGCGACCTCGACGATGCTGGTGAAGTCGAGCTTGTCGCCCTTGTCGAGCTTCCTGCGGAGGAAGCCCACGATGTCCGTGTCTACGAGGCGACCTTCCTCGGCGAAGGTGTGGAGATTCACATTGCTCACGGGGCGCTCTCCACGTGCCAGTGGTTGACGTCGAGATCGACGACGGCGGGATGTCGGCATCCCGGGGGAACAAGCAGCATCAAGCCTCGCATTGCGCGGGTCAGCCCGACGTAGAGCACGCGCCGCTCGTGGCGCGCGCGCTCGGCAAACAGGGCGGGCTCCTCGAAGTCCTCGGGCACGGGCCACGCACCGCTCTCGAGGCCGGCGACGATGACGATGGGAAACTCGAGGCCCTTGGCCGCGTGCAACGTCAGCACGCGCACCACGTCGGCTTTGAGGTCGAGGTCGCGTCCGGGGAAGAAACGGGCATCGACGCCCTGCGCCTGAAGCTCCTTGGCGATCGTCTCGCCCACGGCGGCGGAGGGAACCAGCACGGCGGCGGCGCTCGCCTTCAGGTGAAGGTGGCGGGCCATCTGCCGAACGAAGCGCGCGATCCACTCGGCCTGCCTGTCTGCTGCGATGTCGCGCACGAGTACCGGGAGCGGCCCCTCGTGGACGCTGTTCGAGGCGACCAGCTCGTCCTCCTCCTCGGCCAACAGAACCGAAAACGCTGCGCGATCGATCTCGCGGGTGGAGCGGTAGTTGCGTGAGAGCAGCGCCGTGCGCCCTCGAAATTGGAGACGCGGGTGCGCCGAACTCCACGTGTAGTTGCGCGAGTAGAGCGACTGCTTGTTGTCGGCGGCGAAGAAGATGCCCTCGGCCGTCTTGCAAACCTCGGCCATGAGCGCGAGCGATACGGGGCTGAGGTCCTGCGCTTCGTCAACGACGACGTAGTCGTAACGGACAGCCTGAACGTCCTCGGCGAGGAGCTTCAGCGCCTCGCGTCGCAGTGCCGGGTATCGCTCGCCCGCGCCCTTCGAAAACGCCTCGTACAGCTCCCACACCGCCACTCGGGCGCGCTCGTTGAGCGGCAGACCGCGTCCCGGACGCGCCGCAGCCTGGTACTCGGCGAGGCTCGTGAGGCCGCGGCCCTCGATGATCCACTCGAACTCTTCGAGGAGCCACGCGTCGCTCAGTCGCTCCAGCGCGCGCCCACGCAGCTTCGACTCGAAGGCCGAACCGCCGGAGACGTGCTTCTGGCGGAGCTTGGCGAGCCTGCGCAGCGCATCGCCATCCGATTCGAGCTGCCCGACCTTGCGAGCCCTGCCGATGATGCGCCACGCGATCTGGTCGCACGTCGCCACCTCGACGCGGCGAAGCTGGTCGGGCGTGAGGAGCTGCTCGAGGAGCTGCTGCGTGACGGTGAGCAGCGAGCGCGTGTACGTTGTGAACAACACGCGCTCCGTGCCCGAGGCGCCGGGCCGTTCGAGGAGCGCCTTCACGCGGTAGAGCGCGACGGTGCTCTTGCCCGTGCCCGCGCCGCCCCGAACCATCGTGGGGCCCTTCATCGCCCACTGGGTCAGCTTGAGCTGGTCCTCGTCGAGGCGCAGCAGGAAGCCCAGCAGGTCGCCCTCCTTGAAGCGGACCAGGTCCTTCGTCGAGGCGACTACGAGGTCGGGCTGTTGGTCGAGCCGCTCGATGGTCGGCGGGAACAGACGGTCAACGACTCGGCTGAGAACGTCCGGAGGTACGGGCGCTTCGAGCAACGCTTCTTCCGTCGTGCAGCGCAACAGCGTAGGCACCGCTGCGACGGGCACGTTGAGCTCACGCAGTAGATCCTGCGTGATGGGCTCGGGCAGCGTGGTCTCGGGCTCCGTCGTCTTGAACTGAAAGACCTTCGGCTGCGACGCGGCGATGAGCGCGTCGAGGTTGTCGTCGCCGTCATCGGGCGCCGGAGCGTCGGCGGTCTCGTCAGGCACACCGTCGTAGGTGTCCTCGGCGCGCCGTCGGATGCCGAGCAGGCTGATCCAATCCTCGCCGAAGCGATAAAACACGCGGTGGTCGGTCACGCGGAGGCGGTACACACCGTCGGCGCCCTTGAGCTTCTTCTTCACCTTCCCGTCGGGGAATGGGTCCGAAACGAGCGCGTCGATCTTGTCCCAGAGGAGCGCGGCGCGGTCTGCTGGGAACGTCGCGATCTCCCGCATGCAGCTCGGTTTGATGGTGAGTTGTCGTCGCGTCATGTGGCCTCCACGACAAGCCCGAGACGCTCGGCCAGCAGCTTCGTGATCATCGCTTCGTCGTGCGCGGCGACCTCCCAGCGCAGACCCTTCGTGTCGGGCGAGGGCTCCGCCTGCATCGAGAGCCAGCGGTACTCGGGGCGTGGAAGCCACGCAGGAAGTTCGAGGGTCGCGCACTTGCCGGAGCGCACGACGCGCAGCACAGAGGCTCCGGCCACCTCGCGTGAGAGCGCGAAGCGGGCGCGGTCGGTGTCATCGGGGTTCAGCTCGACGAATGGGCTCGTGGAAGGAGAGCCCCTCCCCGTCCACGCGCGATGATGGCCACCGAAGCGCGTGCGGGCCCACCAGAGGCGTCCTTCGTGGCTGCGCCGCCATCGCATGCCTTCCGGCGTGGACTGCCAAGTACGCCACTCGAGCGGGCCGTCCTTCTCGAGCGAGCCCGCGCCCAGCGCCTGCCATTCGAGTCGCTGTTCGAGCTTCGTGAGGAACGCGGCGTCGGCGGGCGGCGTGCGATCGAAGCCCGCCCACACCTCGGGCGTGACCATCGCGCCGCCGATCGTCATGACCGCTTCGGCGAGACCATCAACCGAGGCAACGGCGCGCGTCGCGGCTTTCGCGAAGACCTCTCGCCCGAGCACTGCTGCAAGCGTGCGCGTCGGGACGCTGCTGAAGATGCGCGCGGTCTTCTTCAGGGCCACCACGCGCGTCGGTGTCGCGTAGAGGAGTCCGCCCGGGGCGAGCACCACGTCGCCCTCGCGCTCGAGCGCGTCGCACACCGCGTCGATGCGCTCCTCTTCCATGACCAGGGCTGGTGCGAGCAGCCGCGCCACGCGCGAGAGCACCGTCGCGCGAGGAGCGTGCTGTCGGGCGTGAACCTCGGCGCGCACGAAATCGCTCAAGGCTTCGATGGCGTCCGGTACGCCGCCAGGAAGCTGCGTGAGCCGCTTCACGGCGTCTTCGCGAGTGACGAGGGCGAGCGTCATCACAAGCCCTCCGCGAGGTCGCCCAGCATGTCGTCGACGCTGCCGAGGCCGATGGCGTGGTCAAGGTTCCACACCTGCTGCTTGAGCTGCTGGCTGCCCTTGCGGTGCGTCGTCCAGCGCGTGCCATCGGTGACGATCGCGTCGCGCACCTTTGCTGCTGAACAGGCGCTGTCGATCCACGCTCGGCGATCGCGCAGCACGGCGTCGAGGTCGGTGGTGAGCACGAGGACGCGCGAGGGCGAGCGCGTAATGCTGCCAACCATGCGCTCGTCCACCGTGAGGAGCCACGCCGTGAGGTCGTGGGGCGCATCCGCGTCCGCCGGCATGCTGAGCGGTTCAAGGCCGTATCCGAAGAGCGCTGTGACCGGTTCGAACCACGTGGGCATGAGCTGTAGCCACGCGCCCACGCGGATTTGCACCAGTCCCGAGCGCTCCTGCCACAGCGCGGTCAGTTGCTCGCGCACCTGCTTCAACGACGCGCGACCGTCATGAGGAATCAAGCGGCGGCCCAACTCGCCGAAGTCGAGGACGAGATCGGCGATGCGCGCGCGGGCAGCGCGGGCCTCGATGAGCGAAGCGATGCTTTCGACGGGCAGCGTGCGGTCGTCGTTGCCGTAGAGCGTCGCGAGTGGCTCCTCGTACGAGGCGATGACTCGCCAGCGCAGCGCGACAGGCCAGGCAGGAGGCGCCGTTGCTTCGAGCGACGCGAGCCCGCCCGGTGCGGCAGCCGTCCACGTCGCGGCGACGTGTTGGGCGGCGTTCTCAGCGACCGCGAAGACGAGTGTCGCGGGCTGGACGCTGGTTCGCGAGTGCATGAGCGCGCAGGCCCACCGCCCCGCTACGAGCGTGCCGAGTGAAACGAGCCCGTTCGCCGACAGCGACAGTTGCTCGGTGCCCGCGGGGCCGTGGAGGAACAGCACCGCATCTTCCCCCTCTTCGACCGAGACGCCGCCCACGTTCACGAACAGGTCCGTGCCCGCTTCAAAGACCGGGTAGCTCTCGCCGCGCGCGTTGGTGCGCCACGCCGAAGCCGGACCCAGCGCCCACTCGAGGCGCGGCCACGCTTCGCCGACGTCGAGACCAAGCGCAGTCAGCATCTGGCGCGTTGTGGGCGAGAGCTGTGCAGCCAGGTCGAGCGACCAGATGCGCCAGCCGCCATCCAGCTCGGTGCCGAGGTCGTCTCCGACGTTCGGCGGGAGAAGGAGCCGGTATGCCTGCCCGAGCGAGAGGGTAGTGCTCTTGAGGCAGTGGCCCACGCCGTCCGCGTCGACGCGAAACACGATCGGCGCCGTCACCTCGAGCGCAGCGAGGGCGAGCTTGTCGAGGCCGAGCTCCTGTTCCTCCTCGAAGCCCACGGCCTCCCAGCGCCAGGGGCCCGTTCCAGGGCGCACCGGCGCGCGCGTTGGGCGCGTCTTCGCGTTTGCCGCTAGCACGAAGGCGTCCCATTCGCTGCCGACGACGCGGAGCTTCTTCAGCTTGTTGGCGAAGAGCGGTAGGCCATCCAGCGGGCCGACCTCGAGGTGCAGCCCACCAGCGACCACGTCAAGGCACACGAGCCGCGTCTGCCAGCCCGTGCTGGTCGTCGTGGTCGTGTCCTCGTCGTCGGCATCGGGCGCGGTCCCGTCGAAGAAGGACACCAGGCGACGCCCAAGCCGCGTGGCCTGCTCATCGCCGGTGAGGTTGCGTCGGCCGACACGCCGGTTCGCCTTCGGGCGCCGCTCGTAGTCGTCGGTCAAGAGCGCCTGCACCACCTTGGCGACGACGGTGATGTCGTCGTCCTCCTCGGGCTGCAGCTCGATGTTGGGGTAGCGCTCCTTGTTCGGGTTCAGAGAGACGAGCGAGACCTTGTGGTGGCGCCCCTCGGCGTCACGTTGATCCGCCACGTACTTCTTCACCGCGTAGCTGCCGGTCTCCGGGTCGGAGAAGGCACCGCGCACCAGCACGCTCAGGTTCTGCTTGGTCCCCGATGGCCACAGCTCGAAGACCGCGTAGCCGCCGTCGACGAGGCCGCTCTTGCCGTCGTCCATGCTGTGGCCCTCGATGGCGGCGATGAACATGCGGTCGTTGAGGCGGCGCCCGGGCAGCGTCACGCGCACCCAGCCGAGCGTCTCGATCACCTGGTCCTGCGCGCGCTTCCCCCACTCGCCGGCGGGCTCCGAGGCGGCCGCCGCCTTCAGGCTGTGGAGCGGCAGGTGCGTTCGGTACTTCTCGAGGTCGCCGACCTTGTCCTCGACCACCGGCTGGCGCGACAGCTCGCTCGCTGCCAGGTGGACTTCGTCGTGACGCAGGACGAAGCGCGGGTCGTTGGCGCAGAACACGCAGCGGCGACCGAACACCTGAGAGGCACGCTTCAGCGCGGCATCGAGCGCGACCGAGCCGCGCTTCTCGGCGTGGAGCCAGCGGTAGACCGGGTCGTTGACCACGAGGTACTCGGCGAGCATCCAGCGGCCCCAAGGCGTCTCGCGGAAGCGCAGGTCTTCGCGCAGGCGGGCGTCTTCGCCGAGGCTCCAGTGCGAGGGCTCGAGCAGCTCGCGCTCGCTGAACGTCGTGGGCGACTCGGCGAGGCGCGTGACGAGTGCGTCGAAGGAGGCGCGGGTCATGCCGTGGCCTCCATCGGTGCGGATTCAGCGAGGTCGAGGCCTTCACGAACGAGGACCGCGAGCTCGTCGGCCAGCGCCGTCTTGCCCTCGCGCGTCCAGAGCTTTCGGTTCAAGTCGACGAAGCGCACGCCGACCGTGCCCGCGTCCGAGTCGTTGCGCCCTCGCGCATTGAGGTCTCGCGTTTGCGCGCCCACCGCCTTCGGGTACAGCAGGCACGCGCGCTGGCAATCGTAGCGATGCAGGTAGGCGTAAAGCTGGTAGAGGTCCGGCCTGCTCGGGCGGCCACCTTCCTCTTCGGACAGCCGCTTCCACTTCGTGTCGATGATCAGTGTCCTCCTCGCACCCGCCGTCTCGTGGACGAACACGAGGTCGGGCGCCATGCGCAGCACCTTCTCCTGCCCATCGAGGTAGAGGTTGTGTCGCTGCCCCTTGGCCTGCGGGAAGAGGCTCGCGTCGGCGAAGCGGTACATGACCTCGGAGGCGAGGAACGCCGCGATGTAGCGCTCGAACACCTGCTCCATGTCGAACAGCAGCGAGAACGTCTCGACCTCGCCGCTGCGCGCGTCGGGCGCCTGGCCTTCGAGCAGCATGCAAGCGAAGCGGTAGATGTCGGCGAAGCGCTCGTTCTGACGCGTGAACACCGGGTCGGGCTCGCGGTGGCGGAACGGCAGATCGGGCACGTCGTCGAGCAGCGCGAGCACCTGCTGGCACTTGACCAGCATCGCCACAGGCAGCGCGCGGGCGGCGAGCACGCGGCACGACTGCTTGAGCCGCAGCGAGATCTGCGTGGCCTCGGTGAGCACGTCGTGGCGACAGAAGAAGCGGGTCTTCTGCGCGGCGTTCAGCACCACATGCCGCGAGAGCACCAATTTGCCTCGCAGCGTCCCGAAGTTGTCCTCTTCGGTGGCGTAGCCGCGATCGAGCCCGCGCCGCAGCTCGAAGAGCGTGCGATCGAGGAAGGCGGCGACGAGTTGGTCGTGGAGGGTGCCGCGCTTGAGTCTGAGGTCGGCGACGCCGCGCGCCCGCACCGCGCAGAGGCCACTACGCAGCAGCATCTCCATCAGGTTGCTGCGGATGTCGTGGATCTCCTGCTCGCTGTCCAGCGAGGCGCTCTCGTCGGTCTTCGGCAGAATCTCGAGCTGCAAGCCGGGGATCTGCATGACGCCGACCCACGGCCCAACGAGGCAGTGGTTGCGCCGCCAGCGAAACACCGCCGCCTCGCCTCGGTCCTCGCGGGCCGCCTCGCTGTGCTCGAGCCGGTCGTAAAGGCGCCGGGGCAGCACGCGGCGCGAAGGCGTCCCGAGCTCGACGCTGTCAGCGTCGGAGTCAGACCGCACGATGCGGCCACGCTCGAGGACGGTCACGCGCAGCATCAGGCCCCCTTGGTTCCTACCAGCTCGTCAAAGGCCTGTTTGAGCCACGCGTCGTCAGCCTTGCCGCGCGGTCGGAAGGCCGGATGCACATCCCACGCGACCTGGTCGACGTACTCGTCGTGATCGAAGCCGAGCACGCTCTTCTCGTCGAGCTTCTTCGTGGTGAGGAAGGTGCCGTTCACGTGCTCTGCACCGCGCACCTCCTTCGGCGTGCCGTCGGCCTTGATCGGGTAGCCGAGCGCGAGGGCGACCTTGTCCCACTGGCCGTAGAAGTACTCTTGCAGCAGCGGCAGGATGCGGTCAGCGAAGACGCCGCGCAGACCATCGAGCGAACGCACTCCGAAGAAGTAGGCGTGCCCGATCTGGTGCTCGCGGTCGTAGAGGTAGCGGAGCCGCTCGTTGAGCTTCGTGAACACGCCCACGACAAGCGTGCGCAGCGCCTCGTTGACGCTCGCCTCAGCGAGCGCGTCGATCAGCTCGCCCGCGTCCGGCATCATCTCCTCGAAGGTGAACCGGCGGCGCAGCGCCACGTCCATCAGCGCGATGGAGCGGTCGGCGGTGTTCATCGTGCCGACCAGGTGCAAGTTCGGGGGCACGCCGAACCATTCCTTTGACGCCGGGAGCTGCACGCGCAGCTCGCTCTCGCGGCCAAGCCGCTTATCGGGCTCGAGCAGCGTGATCAGCTCACCGAAGACGCGAGCGATGTTGGCGCGGTTGATCTCGTCGATGACGAGCACGAAGGCGTCCTTCCGCTGCCGCGCTGCCGTCGTGGCGATGCGCTTGAAGATGCCGGGCTCGACTCGGTAGTGGACGTCGCCGTCGTCGTCGGTGATGGCGCGCAGGCCTTCGATGAACTCCTCGTAGGCGAAGGCCTGGTGGAACGTGCAGAACACGATCTGCCCTGCTTGCCGCAGCCGCTCCCACTCGACCTGCACATGGTCGTTCGGTGCGTCGGTGGCGGTCGCGTCGCCCAGCAGCTCGAGCGCGCGCCGCCGCACTCTGTACGTCTTTCCCGTGCCGGGCGGGCCGTAGAGGATGATGTTGCTTGGATCGGTGACCGAGAACGGTGCCGCTCCGCTGCCTCCGACGAGCGTCTCGAACTTCTCCTGCGGCAGCTCGCGGAGTGTCCGCACCCAATCGGACTGATCGTCGATGTCGCGCGCGGTGGTGTCGTCCCACTTCACCTTGATCTGGTGCGGGAAGTCCTCGCCCTCGACGGTGTGCTCGCCCGGCCGATACCGGTAGCCCTCGGTGACGGAACCGACGCCGAGGATCGACGTCCTCCCGTTGTTGGCGATGACGCGGTCGCCGGGCTGAATCGCGCGGAACAACCACACCTGATACGGCCCCGCGCTGCGCTTGTCCTTGTCGTACTTGGCCTTTGAGCGGGCCTGGAAATCGGCCTCGGACAGCTTGGAGATATCGCCGAGGTCCGGCCAGCCGATGGCGGCGATGCCTCGCTGGCGCCACTCGGGCCACGCGATGCCGTTCCGACCGGGCGCGACCTTCCAGTAGCGGACTCCAGATGCGGCCGTCGCGCTCGCGGGCGTTGTCGTCGCCACGGTGCTCGTCGGTACGTCGCGCAGGACGGCGTCGATGCCGAGCTTGAACTGCTGTGCCTCCTTCCCCGTGACCTCACGCAGCTCTGGTGTCGCGGACAGCTCCGGCGCCTCCACCATCGGAAGGCGCAACCAGTGCAGCGTGCCCGCGCTGTCGAGCGCCAGCACGCGCGCGAGCGCCGTGACGGTGTCGCCGTCGTGCAAAGCGAGCACGTGGCCGGCGCGGATGCCCTCTTGATATAGTTTCGACGTAACGTTGAATGACGCGGGCAGGTCGCTTTCGCGCACCTCGTCCTTCGCGGCGAGCTGGGCCTTCTGCTCGGCGGGCGCGATGTCCTTGAGGGGTGCGAACCAGAAGCGGGCGTTACTCATCGTCTTCCTCGGTAGAGACGCTCGCAGTTGCCACCGCGCCTCCGACCAGGCGGAAGGCATGCGGCCACCCGCCGTACGACTCGATGGTGCGATCGATCTTGCCCTGCTCTTCGATCGTTTCTCGGAGAGCGTTGAGCACCAATGCGAACCGACGGGACTCATCACTCGAGAGAGAGCGTCCACGCCGGGCCCGGGCCGAGAGCCACTTCTTGCAGACCTCGTAGCTACCGATCTTGAATCCCCAGACAGCAGCGGAGACTCCAGCGAACCACTGCTTCGTGTTGATCCAGATCTTGCCTTCCTTGGCGTCGAACTTCGGCATCCCGGGCGCGACGACTCGGTCCCCCTTTCCCAGGAGTCCGTCGTTGGCCCCGAGCGATTTCGGTGAAGTCTTCAGCAGGTGCAGTTCGATGAGGCGCTTCCCGTGCTCGCCAAGCGCCTTGAACACCTCAGCCGACGAAGGGCGAGGTACGCGCGGGAACTCCCGGATGAGGAGTTCGTTGTACCGCCGTCGATAGGACGGGCTGGAGAGTACCGCGTACCAGTACTCGAACATCGCCATTGGCGTGGCCGCCTTCCCCGCGATCTCGGTGTACGCGCCCACAACTTGGCGGTCGATGTTGGGCTGGTTGCGCTTCGCGAGTCCGTCGGGATCGCGGAGGAACAGCGGGAACACGAACGCGTTGGCCGAAGTCTTCGACGAAAGGCTGATGACCTCCGTGATCTTGTCGGACAAGAAGACGTGGCTGAAGTCGTCTCCCTTAGTCATTCGGGTCGTGAGGAGGGCGACGTTTCCCGGTTCCAAGAGATGGGCGTTCACGCGCTCTCGGCGATGAACAAGGACGCTCGGGTCGTAAACCGTCCAGCGCTCATCGAAGGGACGGTACAGGCACGATACCAACTGCTTTCGCCATCCGCCGGTAGCCAGGACTTTCTTCGCGTTGGCGTACTGCCACTGCGACTGCGTGCAAAGCCTGAACTGGTCGCGCGCGTCCGCTTCGGATTTTGTGGCGAGCAGCGTGGTCACGTTGTCGGATATTTCTTCGCGAGTGAACGCAATTGCGAAGTCGTCGTGCGTGGTCAAGAAGCCAGGCGCGGGTCTGCCATTGGGCGAGAACACCGCGTCGATGGCATCGAACTGCGCGAACTCCACGCTCGCATCGGTGCCTGAACGAGTAGCGATGAAGAGGAAGCGTTCGTCGTGCTGGACGCCGGTGAGCCAGGCGATGGGGACGACGCCTTCCGAGGCCGCATGGAGCCGTTGGAGCTTCGGTCCGCGCGCACCCCACAAGTCAGCGGTTCGGAACGTCGCCAGCCCGCCGGCTGCGTCCGGCGTACGCCTTGCGCACAAGATCGCAACGCCCTGCATGATGTTGAAGACGTTGTCGTCAGCTCCGCCATCGGGTGGAGCCTCGCGGCGGGCGAGATTCCCGTGCAAGTTCAGCACGTCAACGTCCGAAAAAGTGGCCAGGAGGTGATGCCTCAGCCCCGGGAACGTGTCGCCGTCCAAGTAGCTATGGTCGGTGATGAACCCGAGGACGCCGAACCCAGTCGTAGCGAGTCGGCGCTCTGCGTACGCGATGAATTTCACGTAGTCGTTTTGGAGCCACTTTCCTTGAGCGAGCCGTAGCGCCTTGCCGTCGATACTCCGGTACGGTTCGACAAGGGCTCGTGCCCACTCGCCATTGTTCTGCGAGTGGCCGGCGTAAGGCGGGTTGCCCACCACAACAGTTACGCGGATGGACTCCTTGGCACGCTCTGCCTCCTTAGCCTCTTCAGCGACCTGTTCTCCGATGAAGGAGAGCTGAGCCGCCGTGTGCGGCTCCAGGGAATTGGTGAGGAACACGCGCAGGCGGTCGTTCTTCGTGAACGTGAAGCCGGTCTCCTGCAGCGCGAGGCCGAGGCGCAGGTGGCTCACGATGTATGGTGCCATCATCAGTTCGAAGCCGTTGATGCGGGGGAGCAGGTCTTTGCGGACGTAGCTGACCCACGCCTTCCTCGCTGCCTCGTCGTCGAGCCCTTGCTTCTTGAACTCGGCCTGCATCGTCTCGTGGATGACCTCGATGACGCGCAGGAGGAACGTGCCCGTGCCGAGCGCCGGGTCGAGTACCTGGACGAATGGCGCCTTCGGGTCGACACCCTCGGGCACCTTGAGTGTCTTTGCTTTGGCGAAGGCCGCCCACGTCGTCGTGTCGGCGAGGCCGAGCGGAAGACCGAAGTCGTTCTGCAGCGACGCGTGCGCGGTCCGTACGATGTACGAGACCACCTCGTCGGGCGTGTAATAGACGCCCTGGTCCTTGCGGACCTGCTGGTCGTAGATGTCGAGGAAGTCTTCGTAGAAGTGTATCGACGGATCCTTCGTGACGTCGCGAAACACGGTTGCGACCGAGGTCCGCGCAAGCAGACTCGTGATGTCGTCGAGGTGCCACGATAGATTCTTGTCGAAGTTGGAGTTGACGAGTCTCTGGAAGAGGTCGTGCAGGAAGGCGCTCGTCGACGGCAGCAGCTCGGCGAGGTTCTTGCGCGTGAATAGCAGGCTCTGCTCGCCGCTCGAGAGCCAGCGTGCGGCCAGCATACCGTAGGTGATTGTCTGCGCGTAGGCGTCGGCGAACTTCTCGACCGTCAGCGTGGCGAGCGCAGCGTTGAAGGTGTCGAACAGTTTCTTGAGCGGACCCTTGTCGTTGCCGCTCGCGATCTCCTTCCTCAGCTCCTCGACGGCGAAGTCCTTCAGGTCCTGGGCGCGCCACGCCAGCTCCTTGGCGAGCTGCTTGGGCTGTTCGATGGCGCTCTTGCTGACGACGAAGAAGCGCGAGAGGAGCTGCACGACGCCACCCTCTCCGTCGAACTGCGTCCGCTTGGGGCCGCGCGTGAGCCGGCCACGTAGCGGCGTGTGGCCTTGCCACAGCTCCAGCTCGGGCTCGGCGCTGTGGGGGTAGATGACGAGGACATTATGAAAGTGGTTGTTCGTCGCGAGCGCATCATGCAGCACCTCGGCCTTCGCCTTGGTCGAAGCGACGTAGACGACGAAGCCGAGGAGACGCTCGTTGCGGTCGTAGATGCGTACGCCTTGGAGCGGGTTCTTGAAGCCCGGCTTCTGCGACTCGACACGGTCGGCCCCGATGCGGTGGTTGACCGGCAGCTCGATCATGTCGAGGCGGCGATTGCCGATGGCAGCCTTCTTGTTGATGCCGAAGGAGCCCGCGATCTCGTCGAGCAGGTCGCGGAGCTTCTTGCGCAGTTCCTCTTCGGCGCTTCCGAGGAGGCTCTGCTGGGTGCAGACTTCCAGTAGTGCCTGGATCTTCTTGCGTTCGGGCCCAGTGATGAATGCTTCCTGCCACTTGGCTCCGCTCGCGAGCTTCTCGAAATGGCGGCTGAAGAGCTGGTCGAGGTGCTCCTCGGCCAGGGGGCGGTCCCAGTCGTGGACCTCTTCGCGAAGCGTGAACACTTCGAGGGCCTTGGTCTCTGTGCTCTTGGTGCCGAAGCAGACGAGCTGCCAGCCAGACTTGGAGGCACGGTCGTCGACGACGGAGACGACGCAGAGGGTCTCCGTCTGCGGGCCCTTCACCGCAGAAGCTACGCGCTTCCTCTCGAAGCCATCGAGAACGTCTTGAATGATGCGATGGAGCGCATCTTCGAGCTGGTCACCCTTGTTGAAGAACGAGTCGTCGAGGAGCTCGCGGCCCTTCTTGTCGAGTTCGAAGAGCACGATGTGAAACGGCCGCTCGTTGGGCTTCGGGGCCCAGTATCTGCCCGCGATAGGGAGGAATCTGCTGGTCCTCTGGTCGCCAAGGACGATCTCGTCGCGGCTCTTCGCCTCACCGGGGCCGAAGACCTCCTCGACGAGGAGCTGCGCGAAGCGTGTGTCGGCGGGCGGCGGGATCGAGGCCGGCGTGGTGTCGTCGCTGCCGAAGACGTCATCTGCGCTGAAGGTGGCGGTCGACGACGCGGCCTTCGACGCCTTCTTGGGCGTCGGGGCAGCGCCGTCGAGGATGCGGCGGACGAAGTCTTCTTTGCTCAGCATTCGGCCTCACTCGATGTCACAGGCGCAGCCTCGTCGATGCGATGAAGCTGAAGGAGTCGAAATCCACTGACGGCGATGGCGCGCCGGTCGGGCTCTGCGTCGAGGAAGCCAGCCGAGATGGCCGAGGCGCCCTGCAGGAGCGGGCGGCGCATGTCGCCCAGCTCTTCGAGCGCGGTGTCTTCGTCGACGAGGCGTCGCGAGGCGGCAAGCAGGTCCTCGGCCGTGATGGGCCGCGAGGCGCCTTCGGAGAAGGCGAGGCCCGTGCGGGTTGCCGCCGGAAAGGTCTTGCTGTCGAGGGAGAGCCAGAAGTTGAGCAGCGAGTCGGCGGGCTTCGCCGTCGTCCAGAGCCAATGCGGAACACCATCGACAACGCGGGGGTGGAGTTGCCGCGTGTAGACGGTGGTCTCGCCGCCCTTGCGTCCGAGCTGCGCCCACGCGAGGATGCAATCGTCTTCGCGCCCGCCGACCTCGCGTAGCCAGCCGCTCCACAAGGCGAGCCACTCGGCGTCGATGCCGCGCTCGCTCATCAGGCGGCGCAGGCGCTGTTGGTAACCTGCGATCTGCTCGATGGCGCGATCGCCTTGCCAGGCGTTGAGCGCCGAGATGCCCTGGTAGCGGTACTCGGCCATCCAGTCCGCCTCGGCGCCGGTGCCCTGTTCGAGGCCAAGGGTGAAGTCGATGGCGAGCGTCTTGTTGGCGATGCGCTCGCGGAGCTGCAGCTCGGCCTCGAGCTCGTCGGGCAGGAGCAGGTTCACCGTGACGGGCGCGGCTCCGGCGTGCGTGTGCCACCAGTAGCGTGGCAGCGCGACGCCGAGGTCGCGCGCCAGCGCTTCGAGGTCGGGGAAGCCCGAGGCCTCCTCGATGGCGGGGTTCAGGCGGCGGTCGATGCGGCCCGCGCGCTGGATCATCCGCACCGGGTTCCAGTGGACGTCGAAGTTGATGAGCAGCGCCGCGTCTTGGAGGTTCACGCCTTCCGCGAGAACGTCGGTGGCGAAGAGAACATCGGTGGGCTGCTTCAGGGCCTGCGTCCAACCGTCGATCCACAGCGCGTCGAGCTGTCGCTGTTCGAGCGGCGACACGCCAGCCAAGCGCGGGCGCGTGGGTCCCAGCCGGTAGAACGGCGCGAAGGCATGGATGAGGGCGTCGCGCTCTTCGGTCTCGCCGCTCACGACGGCGATGCGACTGACGAGGTCGAGCACCTCTTCTCTCGACACGATGTGGCCCGCGCCGGTGGAGAGCTCGCGCAGCACCCTCTTCCACTCGTTGCGTTGGAGCACGGGCGCTGCGCGGAGTACCGAGTCGAGGTAGGCGAGCGTGTCGGTGAACTGCGAGAAAACGATGACCTTCTGTCCGTCCTTGCGCGCGCGCAGCAAGCGGGCCACGAGACGCTGCAGCTTGGCGTCGGTCACGATGCGCATCGCCCACACCGCCGACGTCGGCCAGTCGACCTCCTGACCGCCGTTGATGAAGCGTTGAGGCCAATCGGACTCTGCGAAGCGGCCGAAGACGATGTCGGCGAGGCTGGGCGCGATGCGCAGGAGCGTCGCGAAATCGCGCGCGAGGCTTTCACGGAGGCTCCAGAGACGATCGAGCTGTTCGCGACGTTCCACCGTCTTCTCGTCTTCGCCGAACAGGTCGAGCTGAGGCGGCAACGGATCGTCGGTGTCGGCGGCCGCCTTTGCGCTCATGTGCGCGTTGCTCCACCGCTCGAGCAAGTCGGTCGCGCGCGACTTTGTCCTGGTACTGCCGGTGAGCAACGCGTCGATGCGCTCACGCTCGACGGGCCTCACTTGGTCGATGAGGTCAGCGAGTTCGGCGGCAAGCGCCTTCTCGCGCTTCTTATCGCCGACCTCGCGGCACAGCTCGACGAGCTGCCTGAGCCGATGCGTATGTAGCGCCAGCAGCCGGAGCAAGGTGATGAGGAACGCGACCGGCGAAGACTCGAGGCGCTTGAGCACCAGCACGCGCTGGAGGCCGACCACCGACGAGACCTCGCCCGCGTCGCGGATGCCGTCGCGAACGTCGGCCCACATGTAGACCTTGAGCGAGAGCGGCGGCGTGCCCTTGTCCGTTGCCTCCTTTTCGGTCTCGAAGAGCGGGAGGAAGCGCGCGAGCACGTCGCGGGTGTCGTCGTAGACGTCTTCGTAGACCAGTTTCTCGGGCGTGGCCGCGTCAGGCCGGAACAGGAGCCGCGCGCTCGAGCCTTGCTCCCGCTCGATCTGCTTGCAGAGCGCGCGCGAGCGCTGGACCACGACGCGGTCGAGGAGCTCGCCCGCGATGCGCGCGGGTGCATCGGTGGGCGGCTGCCCGCTCTGGATGGCGGCACGCACGGTCGCTTGCTGCGCAACGAGGCGCTTCTCCTGCTCCTTGAGGTAGTCGCCCACGCGCGGCACCTGCACGCCGAACTGCACGTCATCGCGGAAGTCGGGCGCGTAGGCGAACTTCGCCGAGGCGTCGCCGTGAACGAGCAACGCCGCGACATCGGCCGCGCCCTTGCCCCTGGTGGCTTTGCCGACGCGCTCCTCGATGTCCTTGAAGACCCTGGAGCGGTACTTGTCGGGCGTGAGGTGGTCGTTGAAGAAGAGCGGCTTGCCGAACATGAGCGCCGCCTGCTGGCGCAAGTCTTCGAGGCTGTTGTTGACGGGCGTCGCGGTGAGCAGCAGCACCTTGCGGCGTAGGTCCTTGCGCGGCTGCAGGCGCAAGAGGTCACGCAGCACCGTCGTGCGGCGCGCGCCGACGGAGCGGAAGTTGTGCGCCTCGTCGACGACCACCAGGTCCGACAGGAGCAGGTGCTCCGTGTCGCTCATGCCCGCGCGGCCGCGCGTGAGGATGTCGCTCGACGGCACGATGCGCGAGAGCTTCGAGTGCGAGATGACGCGGATGGTGGCGAGCGGAACGCCATGCGCGGCGAGCGGCGCGATGGCCTCGCGCTGCCAGGTGCTGACCACCGAGTTGGGCGAGAGCACCGTGATGCGGAACGGGTCGTCGATGGCCGAGCGCTTCGTGTCGGCGAGCTGGTCTCGCCACTGGTTCGCGTAGTGAACGGCGACGGTGGTCGCGACGTAGGTCTTCCCGAGGCCGACGCCGTCGCAGAGCATCGCGCCGCCGTACTCCTCGAGCTGCGCGACGAGGCGTTGCGCAGCCTGACGCTGGTAGGCGGCGGCCTGGTAGGTTTCCGTCTTCGGGTGCAGCGTGCGCGTCTGGCCGACCATGCGACCGATGTGATCGAGCAACACGAGCCACGCCTTCTCGCGCGGGTTGCACTCTTCGAGCGACGAGACGCGGCGCACGGGGCGGGCGAAGTGGGCGTCGACGAAGGCGCGCGCTTCGCGGTCCCATTGCCGGTGCGGCGTCGGCGAAAGCGAGGCTTGCGTGTCCCAATGGCCCCACGCATCGCCCGGGCGAACGTGGCCGAGCGTGAGGTGCGCGCAGAGGTGGAGCAGCATCTCGGCGATCAGTGAGGCGGGCTGCTCCATGTCGACGGCGACGACGACGCGATCGGCTTCCGGCACGAGGCGCGCGATGGCGCTGGCTTCGGGCTGCACGACGAAGGTGCCCTCGGGCGCAGCGGTCTTGTCGACGATGGCCCACGCGAACGGGATGTCGAAGTGCGCGGCGAGGTGGGTATGCAGCTCGGTCCGCGCTTCGCGCGGGCTGCGCGTGAGCACGTCGTACTGCTCCCACCAGCCGGGCTCGGGCGTGGGAGGCTTCGGCGAGGGCGGAAGGCCGGTGACCCACAGCGCGACCGCGCCCTCCGAGTTGCCGGTGCTCCACACGGCGTCGCGGAGCGTGCTGTGCACCGGCTGGGCGTCGTCGTGCGGCTTCGTCGTGTTCCAGGTGAGCAGATGCTCGCCTACGAGCTCGGCGACATGGAAACCACCACACCGGATCGCAAGCCCGACGAGCGCGTGCGCGGCGTCGATGGCGAGCCCCTCGGCGGTTGTCGGGAGCGCGAGCGCCGGGATCGGGGCGACGACGTCGGTGTCGGTCTGGAGCCAGAGGCGCGAAATGACGGGGCCGTTCGTGAACGGAGCGCAAAGCGCGACGGCGCCGCACTCGGAGGCCGGGAGCGCAAGCTCAATGTGCAGCGAGCGCTCGCCAAGCCGAAGCGCGAACCGCAGCTTGTCGATGGCGCCACGCGACAGCCGGTCGGCGATCTCCTCGGCGTTAAGGTCCTCGCGCGGCGCGCCTGTCGTCAGCGTCGCGGTGACTTTGGTGCTCCCGCCGAAGAGCAGGCTGGTGAGTGCGCGCAAGTAACGCGAGGCCTCGGCCGCAACGCCGAAACGCAGAAGCACGTCGAACCGCTCGGCGTGTGCGATTTCGCGCAGCGCGCTCGCCGGCTCGACTGGTCGTTCATCTCTGGGTTGGGCGGCCGGCATCATCGCTAGCTCTGGTTGCCCCCTCCGTCGTCTTCCTTGACGCCTCCCGCCCGAACCCACTCGTCGACCTCGGAGAGCTTGAATTTCCAGAGCCGCCCGATGCGATGAGCCGGGAGTTTCCGCGCCTCGATCCACCGGTACACGGAGTCCTTCGCCACTCCGAGATGCTTGGCGACGTCCTCAACCGAAGCCCACGGCTCTGTCGTCGTCATCGGCGCGCTCCGGGCAGACCAGGACCACTGTGCACCAGGACACGGTATCCAGATCGGGCGTTCCCAACAAGAGTCGACCAAAGTCGAGAAGACCGAAGACGGCCCGGCGAGGGCCGTCCTGTCCGCAACATCGTCCGCGTGATGGTCCCTCGTCGTAGCGGCTCTGGGCTTCGAGCCAATAGTTCGGTGTTTTCGGGGCCTCATGTACCTTGGGGGCGAAGGCGTGGCTTCAGTGTATACTGAACGCACGAGCAGTTCCATGGCGAGGCCGCGATCCACATCAAAGGGCAAGGCCCATCGCTTCGGAGGGGACTGGACCCAGACGAAGCTGGGCGTGCTCAAGGACTACCTGGCCGCATACACGAAGGCGCTGAAGGACAAGCCGACGCCCACGGAGGCGTTCCGCAAAGCGTACATTGACGCGTTTGCGGGCACCGGCTCGCGCGCGGCGCGCGAGCGCGGGACGAGCAGCGACCCGGGCAACCTGCTCTTCCCCGACCTCAACGAGCCCGCGCCGCAGAAGCTGCTGGACGGTTCGGCGAAGCTCGCACTGCAGGTCGAGCCCCGGTTCGAGAAGTACATCTTCATCGAGCGAAGTCCCGAGCGCTGCGAGCAGCTCGAGACGTTGAAGCAGGAGTTCCCCGCGCTGGCCGACGATATCGACGTGCGGCAGGGCGAGGCGAACGAGGTGATCCAGAAGCTCTGCGCGCCGCTCGAGGCGTGGAAGTCGCGCCGTGCGGTGCTCTTCCTCGATCCCTATGGCATGCAAGTCGAGTGGAAGACGATCGAGGCTGTCGCAGCGACGAAGGCGATCGACCTCTGGTTGCTGGTGCCGCTGGGCATGGGGATGAACCGGTTGGCGCCGAAGTCGGGCAAGCTGCCCGAGTCGTGGCGTCAGCGTATGGACGCCTTCCTCGGCACGACGGACTGGTACGACGAGTTCTACAAGGTCGAGACGAAGCCCACTCTGTTCGGCGATCACCAGGTCCAGGTGAAGGCGTCGATGGAGGTGATGGCTCGCTACTTCAACAACCGTCTCAAGGAGGTGTTCGCGGGCGTCGTCGACGAGCCGGGCGTGCTCTGGAACTCAGCGAACAACCCGCTGTACCTCCTCTGCTTCGCGGTCGGCAACGAGCGCGGCAAGGACATCGCGCTCCGCATCGCCAACCATCTACTCAAGGAGGTGCGCTGATGGCGCTCGGCTCCGGCATCGAGTGGACCGAGTCCACCTGGAATCCCGTCACGGGGTGCAACAAGGTCAGCCCCGGTTGCAAGTACTGCTACGCCGAGCGAATGGCGGAACGGCTTCAGGCGATGGGGCAGCCGAACTACCGAAACGGCTTCGAGCTTACGTTGCAGCCGCAGATGCTGGAACTTCCGCTCCATTGGAAGAGGCCGCAGACGATCTTCGTGAACTCGATGAGCGACCTGTTCCACAAGGACGTGCCGCCCGAGTACATCCAGCGCGTGTTCGGCGTCATGCGACGCGCGCACTGGCATCGCTTCCAGGTGCTCACGAAGCGCGCCGATCGGCTCGCCGAGCTGAGCCCTGATATCGACTGGCCGGAGAACGTGTGGATGGGCGTGAGCGTCGAGAATGCGGACTATTTCGACCGCATCGACGACCTGCGGACGACGGGCGCGCACGTGAAGTTCCTCTCGCTCGAGCCGCTCCTCGGACCGCTACGGAAGCTGAAGCTGAAGAACATCGACTGGGTGATCGTCGGCGGCGAATCCGGTCATCGAGCGCGCCCAATGGACCCGGCGTGGGTGACCGAGATCCGCGACCAGTGTGCGCGGGCAGGCGTCGCGTTCTTCTTCAAGCAGTGGGGCGGCAAGAACAAGAAGAAGGCCGGTCGCATGCTCGACGGACGAACCTGGGACGAGATGCCGACCCTATCGGAATTGACTCGGTCGGCGCGCTCCACGCGGACGCGCGCCCTACCTGTCGTGGCCTGAGTGTCCCAGGCATGGGTGGCGCCGGATCCGCAGGCGCTCATCCGTGCACACGAAGCCGCGAGACGTGCTCGCCTCGCTGTCTGAATTGATGGATGCTCTGGGCGTGGGGGTCACGGTCTGGTTCTTCCACCGAGTCCGGCCGGGCCAGCTGCGCCCCTGGCCCCTGCGGCGCTTCGAGGCCTTCTCTCGGGGCGACCAGCCGATGGCGCCTGGCCCCGACGGCTTCGTCGAGTACGCGCAGGTGGTGGTGGAGCTCGAGAACCGGCGTGCCGTCGACATCGGGCGGGTCGGCTTCTTCAAGCACCGCGTCACGGCCGAGGGCAAGTTCGACCGGGACCACCTCTTCGACGTGATGGCTACCGCAACCGAGGTCATCTCCGGTCCCATGATCGGCGTGGCGGCCGAGCCAGGGATCATCGAGGCCGGTCACCGGTTCGCGCCGAGGCGCCTCGAGAACCTCAGTCACTGGAAGCCTTCGGACGCGGAGCGCAGGGCGCTGCGTGAGCTGGTGAACGCCCGCGCCCGGCGCGTCATCTGGCCTGAGGGGAGGCGCTGATGAGCAGCTTCAGTCGGTCAGCGCCTGCAGCGCTTCGACCAGGAGCACCCGAGCTCTCTGGGCGTCGCCCCGCTCGAGGGACGCGAGCGCTTCGCGCACGCGGATTACTACGATACTACCGGTCTCACGCAGCCCCGGCTGCGTGGGCACCTCGCTCGCTCCAGGGCCGGCTGGCAAGCCACCAGAATCCATGACGACCTGCTCCGAGAGAGCGTCGGGGGCAGCAGCGGCTTGCTCGTCCGGCCGGGTTCGACTCCCGGCGCCTCCACCATTTTCCAGTTAGATTTCACCACCTTCCGTTTTTGCCTGTTCGGATGATCCCAATAGGATCCCAGGCCGATCCAAGAGTTCCACCGCATCGCGCCGGACCGCCGGCGACAGGTGCGCGTAGCGCATGGTCATCTCGATCGTGCTGTGACCGAGCAGCTCCTGCACCGCCTTGAGTGAGGCGCCCCGCATGACGAGGTGACTGGCGAAGGAGTGCCGTAGCACGTGCCAGCCGAGCTGAGTCTTCTCCACCGTGGAGAGGCCAGCCTTGCGGAACGCTCGCCAGAGCGGCCACTTGAGCTCGCCGCGGGTGAGCATCTCCCCGCCCTCCGTGCAGAACACGAGCTCGCCGCGCAGGTGACGGTGAGCCTTGAGCAAGGTGATCGTGTCCCGAGACAGCGGGATCTCGCGCTCCCGGTGGTTCTTCGGCGTGCCCACCTTGCCGCGCGCGACCGCGCGGCGAACCACGATGCGACCGGCCACCAGGTCCACATCGAACCAGCGGAGCGCGAGCAGCTCGCCGATGCGCAGGCCGGTCTTGAGCGCGAGCTTGATGATCGTGCGCCACTCGGGAGCGGCCCCGAGCACGAGGCGATCGGCCTCCTCGAACCCGAGGAAGTAGAACTTGGGCTTGGGCACCTTCATCCACTGGATGGGCGGCACGTGCTCGAGCTCGTCGCGCTCGACTGCCTCGGCGAGGAGCCTTCGCAGAACCGTGAGGTGGTTGTTGATCGACTTGGGCGAGAGCTCTTCGGCGAACTTGGCCGCCTTGTAGCGCTCGATCTCGCGTCGCCCGATCTCGCTGATCAGGAGCCGGCCGAAGAACGGGATCAGGTGAAGCCGCAGGATCGACTCCTTCGACTCGACCTCCGACAGCTTATTGTTGGTAACAGCGTAGGTCTTCAGGAACTCGACGGCGTACTCGTCAAACCTCCTTTCCTCGTAGCGCGGCAAGGTCGATAAGGCGGCCTCCACGAGCTGGCGCTCGTACAGCTCCGCCCCCCGGCGCGTCTGGACAGGGCTCTGCCGCCGAAGTCTTCGGCGGCCTTCCCCTGGGACGTTGAGCCAGGTGTCCACGTACCACTTGTTGCGAAGTCTCGTTACCGGCATCGGGAGCCCCTTCCGTAGAGGACTCACGCGCCGTTCTCCCGATCCACGATGTTAGCGTCTCGAGGTCGAAGGGCACCAGGCTGTTGACGTGGAGGTGGGGAATCTTACGGTTCGCCACCCAACCGTAGACCGTCGCGCGCGACAGCCGCAGCATCGCCGCGACGTCGTGGACGGTCAGGAGCGTGGGGCCGCGAGTGATGCCAGCCTCCCGTCGCATCGCCAGGAGAGAGCGTGAGTCTTGAGTCACGCTCCTCCTCGGAACGCTAGCGCTCGGCCCAATCTCCGGGCTCAGCCTCGCCAGACGTAGGTGCCGCGGCCGGCTCGCTCGATCTCGCGCACCTGGCGCAGCGCGAGGCCCACGGTGGCCTCGGGCGTCTTGCCCCCGATGCGGACGCCCCGTTCGGCGGCCATGCTGAGCACTTCAGCGGCCACCTCGCGCACGTGTAGTGGCTGGCCGGCGGTACGAAGAACCTCGGTCACGATCGCCGGCACGCTGCGTGCCGAGAAGGACGCCAGCGGCCGGCGATGGTCGGCCGTCCACCGGGCTCGCGTGGACTTGGGAGCCGGCGCTGGAGTGCTCACGTCGGGTTCGGCGGAGTCTCCGCCGGGCAGCGCGACCAGGTGCGGGTGCGGGCGGTGCGAGAGCACGTACACGCGCTCGTCCGTGGCCAAGGCAGCCGGGTTCGCCGCGAGCGCCTCGCCGGACCGCACGAGGTAGGCCGCCCGGCAGTCCTGGGCCAGCCGGCAGCCGGTCTCGCAAGGGCCATCGCCGGGCAGGAAGTAGCTGGTTCCGAAGCAAGGCGGATGGGTCGTCACGCGTGCCTGCATTCTCATGTCCTCCAACGCATCTCGCATCGCGAGTGCCCGACCCAATCGTGCTGAGAGGAACGACGATCCTACGCCCGAGTGCGGCTATTCCAGGGGGGCTCGGCATGTGTCAGCTCACCAGAGCATCATGAGGCGTGACTCGAACCTTCATGCTTTCCATCGACCTTGCCTCGGTCGCCAGTGCTGGGAGCCGCGGCGCAGTCGTTGTCCGGCTGTTGATGGCTGCAAACGACATCCTCATGGCGAACCGGACGATGTCTCTCTACGTCGACCACGAGACCGACGTGCGTCAACGGCAGGCCGCCCTCAAGTACCTTGTTCGACTTCAGTGCGGACACTTGAGCGAAGGCCTAAAGATCATCGGTGAGATCCGACTGGACTCCGAGCTGCACGCCCTGCTCGAGAAGTGCAAGAGTTGGGATCGGGCGGCCTTCCATCGGCTCGTGGCCGCACAAGCGGCGGAGCGCAAGATGCTTCGGGACACCGTCGGGAACATTCGAGACAAGACGGGCTTCCACTATGATCCCGACATCGTTGCGAGCGCTCTCGCGGAAGCGGGTGTTCGCAAGCACGGGAGGATGAACTACTTCGCCCTCGCGACCGACCCGCGCAAGTGGCGCTTCGGTGTCGCTGACGACGTGATGGACGTGGCCGTCGTGAAAGGCATCTGGGGCATCCCCCTCGATCGTGATGCGCCGGCGCGTGCCATCGAGAAGGAAGGGTGGGCAAACGACCTGTGCAAGGAGTTCGTCATGTTCGCTGGGGGCTTTGGCTACGCGTTCATGCGGCAGCATGCCGCTCGATAGGGCATCCAGCGGCATCTGGATTCCTGTTCGCATGAGGCGGTGGCGCCACGCCTCAGTCAGTCAGTCTCCGAAGAGGCTTCGCTGACCAGACGGCGTCGTCTTGGCGATGCTCTGCCAGATCTTGCTTCCGAGTGGATCCTTGGTCGCATAAACGAGGTGGTAGAGGACGTTGCCCGTGGTGTTCTTGATCTCGAGGGAGCGGACCTTGTCCTGTTTGTAGCCAAACGCGCCGAGCTGTTCCTTCAACACGTCGATGAGGCCGACGGCCTGCTGCGCTGACCTCACGCGCTGCTTCCATCCATCGGTGCCGAGGAACCGCGTGATGAACGGTTCGTGCTCAGCGAAGTTGCGCTTGATGTCCATCGTCGGGAAGTGGATGACGAGATCCATTCGCTTCACCCGTGCCAGCTTCGCGATCGTCTGATACGAGAGGGGCCGCAGCTTGAAAGCATCGATTAGCGCGATGTTCAGGCCGTACGGCGGGACGTGCTTGACGATCTCGTCGATGGTCTCGTTGCAGTCGCCGACGATGAGCTTGGCCCTCTTCGTCTGATCCTGGTCAAGGCGTTGACCCAGTGCCTCCACGTTCTCCGGGGCGAGATCCGCAAGAATCAGCTTCGTGAAGGGAGCGTCCGCGTGACGCGCGGCGACCAGCGGGCTGCCGTCGATGATCTCGCCCGTAGTGCGCACGCGAGCTCGACCAGGGCCTGCGAAGAGATCGACGAAGGCGGCACCTCCGGCGGGGCGTCCGCCGTCAGCAACGAGGTACTTGCTGCGCGGGCCGTGGGTCGCTTCGATGTACCGGCCCAGGTAGTCGTGTTTGTCCTTTGCCCAGGGGCCGACACACTGCACGGGGAGCCCATCGGGCCCAGGGTTCGTGCAGTTCCCGTTGGCGAGCGTTGGTCCCCCCTCCTTGCAGGTCTCAGCAGGTGCCAATGGGAATGCCTCCGTACCTCAGGGCCCAGGGAACTGATCCCACGTCCGGCCGTCGAGCTTGCGGCCAGTGATCTTCTTTCGTATGCCGCCCCATTGCTTGAAGAAGAACGCGACGTTCTCCTCGACGCACTGGTCCCGAAGCTCGCGCACCCAAGTGGGATCCATTTCGCGCGCGCCGACGCCGCTCTCGCCTCCGACGATGACCCAGTCGATTTGCCTGAGGTCGAGGGGCCCGAGCCGCTCAAGCAGCGGTTCCACGGATAGAAACTTCACTGCTGCGATGGCATGCTGCAGCTCGGCGATGCGGGGCACGCCATGCTTCTGGTCCTCAACGGATACGCCCAGCCAGATGTGATGCGCGCTTCGCAGCCAGCCTTGGGTCGAGGTCCACTCCCTGAGTCTGCCAGCCCTCTTCGTCAGGACCTGATAGGTGTGCTGCGGCGTTCGCCGCATCACGTCGAAGACCCGCGCGAGGAATTCGTCAGGGACAAACTCGCCGAACAGATCGCTCATGCTGTTGACGAACACGCGCCTCGGCGTCTTCCACCCGAACGGGTGGTCGAGCCGCTCCGGGCGCAACGTCGGATCGAATCCAGGGAAGAACGGGTGCAACTTTCCGCTCGGCATGATGGTGCCGCGGAACCTCTCGGCGAACGTCTCGGCGTAGCAGTGCTTGCAACCCGGCGACACCTTCACGCAGCCGGTAACCGGGTTCCACGTCTCGTCGGTCCACTCGATCTTGGTTGCCATCCCCTAGCTCACTGAACACATGTTCGGACACATGCCTGACCGGCGCAACTTGCCGTCGCATTTGCCCCGCAACCCATCGACGCGCTGCGAAGCGTCCGATCAGGCCCGCCTCAGCAGGCCACGGCGAAGCAGCCGGTCGAGGGCTCGCATCGTCTCGCGCGGTAGATCCGCGGCAGAGTTGACGACCACGTGCTCGGCGTAGTGGGTGCGGACGCTGTCGGACTCGATGCCGATGCCGAACAGCTCGATGCCGGCTCCGCGCACCTGGGCGACCGCCTCGTGCAGGTGGCGGATCTGGCGCTGCCAGAGCTGCCCGGTCGTGACCGTCCCCGCGGGGCAGCCATCGGAGAACACGAACAAGATGCGGCGCTCGCCGGGACGGGCCGACGCAGCCAGGCGACGCGCGGCCAGGAGCAGGGACTCTCCGTCGTAGTTGGCTTCGCCCTTGCCGAAGCGCGCCATGCTGTCGAAGCGACCGCTGACGCGCTGGAAGTCCTCGTCGAAGTCCTTGTAGACGATCGTGCGCAGGGCGCCCCAGCGCGCGAAGAGGGCCCGGTCCTCGGCGCGGGCCGCGAGGTACCGATGCTGGCCGTCGTCGTGCGCGCCGGACGTGAACCCGAGAACCTCGAACGGGATGCGCAGCTGCGCTAGCACCTCCGAGAACACCGAGGCGGCACGCGCGGCGAGCTGAATGCGTGAGCCCATCATCGAGCCCGAGTGATCCACGAGCAGCGCGACGCGGGTGTTGAACGCGGGTGCGATCTCCCGCCTGCGGAACACGCGGCCGTCGGTACCGAGCGCGATCTTGTGCAGGGCCGAGGGGTCGACCTTGCCGCGGCTCTGGCCGCGCTCCCAGCGCGCCTTGCGGCTGGCGAGGAGAGTGCGGGCCAGCGTGCGGCGGATGGTGGCCACCTCGCCGCGCACGGCCTGGATCGAGCGACGGTAGGCGGCGCGATCGCCCTCGGGGGCCTTGTCCACCGTGTCGTGCTCGGTCGTGAAGGCGACGTACGCGCCATCGCCCGCTGCCAGCGCCTCGCGGGCCTTCTCCGACAGGAAGCGCTGCACCGACCACTCCTCGTCCCTGCGCAGCTCGGCCGGGGTGACGTCGGTGATGTCCTCACACGAGGTCGCCGCGCTCGCGTCCGGGGTCAGCGGGGCGCCGGCGGTCGTGGCTGCCGAGTCGTCGGTATCCCGCGGTGCGTCGGACTCCTCCTCGCCACCGCCAGTCGTTACGTCGGTTCCGTCTGCGTCGTCCTTGGCGCTGGTGCTGGGCTCCGAGGCCGCGTCGCCGGCAGCGGTGTCGTCGTCGGACGAATCCGGGCCCGCATGGGGTCCAGCTGCACGGTCTGCCGGCTTCGAGTCGTCCTCGGTTGGCCTGCTACCACTGTGGGCACCGTCAGGCTCCCGGCGCTCCGGCGGCGCATCGGTCTCGTCGCTGTCGGAGGTGTCGTGCTCCGACTCCTCGGAGGGCTCGGGCGCCTCGGAGGGTGGCGGCGGTGCGGCCAGCGCCCGCACGGCGGCTAGGATCTTGCGGGCGAGCGCGAGCACCTCTGTCGTGGTCGCGCAGGAGACGGCGGGCTCTTGCTCGAGGATCTCCTTCGCGGCGCACAGGTGGGGCTGGATCTCGACGCAGGTGTCGACCCACTTCTCGAGGAACCAGTGGTCGTCGCCGTAGCGCTGCGACAGGTAGAGCGCGATCGCGAACTTCGTGAACGGGGTCACCGGCCAGCCGATGCCATCGAGCCGCTGGCAGAAGAACTCCGTGCACGCGCGCAGGTTGGCTGCACAGCCGGGCCAGAGCGCGATGAGGCGTGCCTCCTCCCGGGCGTCCTCGAGCGCATTCGTCAGGAGCTTCTCGAGAGGGTCCGGGATCGCGAAGAACTCGCTGAAGATGACGTGCCCGGCCTCATGGTCGAGGGTCCCGTGCACGGCGGCGACAAGCTCGGCCGGCGCGTTGTCCGGCACCACCGGCAGGACGATGCGGCGGCCGTCGGTGTAGGCGTCGGTGCCGCGCATGATGACCTGGATGCCCCAGCGGTCGGACAGGAGCTTTGCGATCTTCTCGAACACCGCGGCCCAGGCGGCCGAGGGCTTATCGCTGCTGTCGATCCCGGTCAGGAGGGCGTCGCGGAGGGTGGTCTTGGCTTCCATGCCCACCGTCGGATCCCTTGTGCCTGGCCCAATCGATCAGAACGACCAGGAGGCTTCGCGCCTGCGTCGGGCCAGGAGCCCGGCGAGTCCTTCCTGCTCGGGAGCCAGCTCTACGACCGGGCTGCTCGGAGGGGAAGCCACCGACGCCGCAGGCTCGCCCCGCTGGTCCTCGACCACCTGGTAGCCGCGCCCGCGCTTCTCGCGGACCAGGCCCTCGAGAGAGCGTTCGCACGCTGCCGCCGAGCCCTGGTGCTTGACCTGCTCGCTCCGGTGGCTGGCGGAGATGCGGCCCCACACCGCGCGGCACCGGAAGCTACCGGGAACGGCAGGGTCTGCCTCCACGCTGACCTCGTAGAGCTTGTCGGAGGCGGCGCTGTGGTTCTCCATGCGCACGCGGCGCAACGCTCCCGCCGTCGGTGAGGTGCTCTTCTTGGCGGACATGGCTACGAACCCCTCTGGATGAGTCCCTCGACCGCCTGGGCATCCTCGGGTGCCATGCGGTTGAGGAAGGCGTACTTGGCGGCCTTGGCGGCATCGCCGATCTTGAGGAACTTCTCGACCCAGTTGATGAGGTCGCGGCTCGACAGCGGCGACGACAGCGTCCCCGCCGCGAAGCCCTCGCGCACCTTGCCGATGATGCGGACGAACAGGTCGGCCTCGACCTTCTGGAAGCCGGTCGCCGCGAAGCGCTTGAGCAGCATCGCGGTCTCGTCCGCGGGGGCGAGGTAGCCGAGCTTGATCGTGGTGCCGAAGCGGTTGAGCTGCGCGTAGTTCTGCACGCGCGTCCCGGTCGAGTAGAGGCCGGTGTCGTCACCCTGGCCGCAGGTGTTCGCGGTCGCGATGAGGTGGTGCCCGATGGGTAGCGGCAGCACCTCGCCGCCATTCTCGAGCAGGAGCAGCTTGCCGTCGTCCTTCTGCAGCGGGCGCTGCAGGACGAACGCGCACTCGTCCCCGATGCTGTCCCACTCGTCGAGCAGGACGAAGCAGCCCTCGAAGTCCCGGTACGCACGCGGCAGGACGCCGTACTGGAACACCACCTCGCCGCCGCGCACGACGTGCGTGCCGATGAGGTCGTCGCGGCCAATGCCGCCGTCGAAGTTGATCTTGACGACGTTGTAGCCGAGCCGAGCCGCCACCTGCTCGACGAGGGAGGTCTTGCCCGTGCCGGTGTGCCCGTGCACGAGCATCCGGTCGCCCATCTGCAGGCCGAGCAGGAACGCGAGGGTGTCCTCGCGCGGAAACACGTAGCCGGGATCGATGGCCGGCGTCTCGCGGTCGGGTGCGGCATAGCCGTCGATCGTGTAGCTCGCGGACACGTCGATGCCGAACGTGTCGCGAACCGAGAACTGCTTGCGCTCGCGCGCGGCCGGAAGGGGCGTGCGCGGTGGACGGGACGGGACAATCGAAACGGTTGCGGGGGTCGTCATGGGTTCGCTCCAGCTCTTGCCCCGTCTCGGACCGCTAGCGGCCGGCCCAATCGTCCGGCCTGGCGAGCAGGCGCCGGCGCAGCCCGAAGAGCGAATCGAAGGGTGCCGCACGGTCGATAGCCCGACGCACGACCTCGGGGGCGTTATCGGCCGGGTCGCCGTGCTCGAGGCGGGCAACGAAGGCCTGCACTCCGGCACGGTGCAGCCGGCTTGCGGCCTCCTCGGCCTCGCGGTCCGCGTCTCCGGCGCCAGTGGCGGCCTTCGCTGCGTCGAAGAGGACCACGACAGGACGCCCTGCTGCGGCGAGGAGCGCGACCTGCCTGGGTTTGAGCGTCTTGCCGAAGCTGGCGACGGCGTCAGTGCCAGCGCAGAGGGCGCTGATGATGCCCTCGCAGACCACGATGCGGTCGTGCTCGCGCGCGCGGTCGAGGTTGAAGAGGACCCGGCCGAGCTGCTGGCCTTCGGGGCCGAAGTACTTGAGGCGGGAGCGGCCCGTGATGTCGCGCGCCTGGTAGGCCACGACCGCCGTGCCGGCGAGCACGGGGAAGACCACCCGGCCGGCATAGCGGCCAAGGAGCGCACACCCGATACGGTGCTCACCGACCGCGGTGGGTGAGATGCGGCGTTTGGCGAGGTACGCCCGGAACGGGGCAAGCGCGTGTTCTGTGGGCTCGCTGTGGCGGGGCGCGAGCGGGATGTACGCCTCCGGCAGGGGTATCGGGGAGGCGCTCGGCAGCGGCAAGATGGCGCGTGCGCCGAGGGCGCGGACCCGGTCGCGAAGGCTGGCCAGGTTCGACGGTGCCGCGGCCTCGTCGCGTGCCCCGATGCGTCGCGCGATCTCCGTGCGAGGGCGTCCCTCGAGCTCGGCCAGGAAATCGATAAGCCCGGGTGACCAGTCGCACCGAAAGCAGTGGCCACAGCGCTTCTCGACGTTGACGTAGAGGTGCTCCCGCCCGCCACAACGCGGGCATGGCAGGCACCACTCGCCCGTGGGATCGGAGGCCCGCGCGGCGGGCGCGCGTTCGCCGAGGTAGGCGGCGAGATCGAAGGCCGCGACGCGCATGGCTGCGCCCTTCGGCACGGCGTGGCCCCCGCTCGGAGGGCCACGCTGCCGCCAGGGGTTACGGGATCTGCAGTTCCTTCTGGAACGAGACCGGGGCCTGGTCCTTGACCAACCGGATCTCCTCCTTGTCGTCGAGGCCGACGCGCTTCGCGAGGGCCGCCAGCGCGCTCTGCCAGCTGATCGACTTGCGCGAGGCGATCCGGACGGTCGGGCGGAGGTCGCCGACGATCTCGGCGCCCGCCTCGATGCGGGTGATGAGGTCCTCCTCGCGACCATCCAGGTTCTTGGACAGCGCCTGGGCCTGGACCTTGAGGTCCTCGAGGAGCGCGCG
>JAHFDS010000334.1 GCA_023248855.1 Myxococcales bacterium | reverse complement strand
GCCGGGCCGGCTCAGGCGGCGCTGGCATGGGCGGCATGGGCGGCCGCGGTGGCGCGGGCGGCTTCGGTGGCGCCGGCATGACGCTCGGAGCGACCTGCAGCCGCAACCGCCCGTGCGCAACGGGCTTCGATTGCGTGGCGCTGATTTCGGGCAGCTCGCGCGGATACTGCTCGCCGACCTGCATGACCGATGCGATGTGCGCGGGCGGCCCGGCGGGTGCAGCGTGCAACGTGGCGTTCACGCCGATGACGGGCACCGGAGGCGCCGGCGGCACTGGGGGCGCGGGCGGCACGGCCGCGCCGAACCACTGCGGCTGGGCCTGCATGGGTAGCGGCGGCACGGGCGGCACCGGCACGTCGACCTGCCCGACCAACTTCACGTGCGCCACGGCGGTCGGCCGCTGCACGCCGGGGGGCTTCGGTGGAACGGGGGGCGGCGGAAGCGGCGGTGCGGGAAGCGGCGGTGCGGGAAGCGGCGGTGCGGGAAGCGGCGGCGCCGGGGGCGCCGGTACCGGCGGCTGATCTAGGACGAGCTAGGACACGGGCAGCGGCGGAAGCTCGAGCGAGACGGCGGCGGAGGCCACGCTCGAGGCAATCCGGATCGCGTCGTTGATCTGCGCGGGCGTGAGCCCGGCCTCGCGCAGGACCCTCTCGTGCGCGCGGACGCAGCTCTCGCAGGCGTTGAGCGCGCTCGCGACCAGGCAGAACAGCTCGTAGTCGACCTTCTTGCCGCTCGGCCGCAGCATCCGGTTCATCCGCAAGCCGGGGCGCTCGGCCTCGTACTCGGGCCGATCCACCAGGTGGCGAAACCGGTAGTAGACGTTCGTCATCGCCATGAGCGCCGCCGCGGCGTGCGCATCCTCGAGCGCTGCCACGGAGACACCCTCACCGGTGGCGGCCTCCGCGAGCGCCTCGGCCAACTGTGGCGAACGGGCCGTGAGCGCGGCGGCGACCGCGCTGCCCCAGCGCTGGGCGGCGTCGAGCGGACCTGGGCGCAGCACGGCTTCGAGGTTGAGCCTGGCGTCCTTGGCCGGCTCCGGGATCGATTGCCTGAGCGTCTCGAGCATCATCTGGGGGCCTCCGATCAGGCGGCCGACAGGGTCGGGTCGCCCTTCTTCCAGTTGCACGGGCACAGCTCGTCGGTCTGCAGGGCGTCGAGCGTGCGCACCACCTCCTCGACGTTGCGGCCGACGGAGAGGTCGTGGACGCTGACGAAGCGGATCACGCCCTCTGGGTCGACGAGGAAGGTGGCGCGCAGCGCGACGCCGTCCTGCTTGTGCAGGATGCCGAGCGCAGTCGAGAGCTGGCGCTTGGTGTCTGCGAGCATCGCGATCGGCAGCTCGCGTAGGTCGGCGTGCTGGTTGCGCCAGGCCAAGTGTACGTAGTGCGTGTCGGTGGACACGCCGAGCACGACGGCGTCGCGGTCGGCGAGCTCGCGCGCGCGCCGACCGAACTCGGCGATCTCGGTCGGGCAGACGAACGTGAAGTCCATGGGCCAGAAGAAGACGACGAGCCACTTGCCCGGGTACGAGTCATGGCGCAAGCGCTGAAACTCCTCTCCGGGCTCGCGACTGGTCACAGCTTCGAGGTCGAACGCAGGGAACTGGTCACCGATGGTCAACATAGGATCCTCCTGAAAGTCAGTTTCATTCTTTATTTAGAATAAGTCTAATCATCAGGCGCGCGAAAGCAACTCCCCAAGCGCTCTGCTAGCGCTTCTTCCGTCCGCGCAGGACGACCTGGTGCTCGCGCACCTCGAGGCCGTCGAGGGCGTCGACACCGCTCACGCGCAGCGCGCTCCACGGCACGTCATGGATGGCGCCGCTGTCGTCGTCCACGAAGTGGTGGTGCGGCTCGAGCTTGGGATCGTACACGATGCGGCCTTCCGCCAGCACGAGCTCGCGCAAGAGGCCCTTGTCCACCAGGACGTGAAGCGTGTTGTAGACGGTCGCGCGCGACACCATCGGGAAGCGCGCGCGCACGCGGGCCCAGACCTGTTCTGCCGACGGGTGCTCATCGGTCGCGAGCACGTACTCGGCGATGGCCACACGCTGGGCCGACGGCTGCACGCCGTGAAGGCGCAGGCGTTCCTGGGCATCGATGGGCTGCAGCATGGATTTATAATGAGTCTAGATCAGGATGATGTCAAGACACAGATCGGATCACCTGCGGCGGCGGGGGCCGAGGCTCTGGGTCTGGATGTCGTACTGGCGACTCTTCGCGGCGAAGGTGCGCAGGGGCATGCCGATGAGCTCCGCGGCTCGCTTCCTGACGCCACCCGAGGCGCGCAAGGCGGCGCGCATGCGCGCCTCCTCCAGCGCACGCACCTCGTCGTAGATGTTCTGGAAGCCGTGCTGATTCGGAGGGTGGCCCGTGGCGAGCGGCGGCGGATCGAGGTGGCCGTCATCCTCGCCCAGCTGCGCCTCGCGAAAGCGATCGGGCAGCTGGTGTGCCTCGACGACCGGCCCCTGCGCCACGCTCGCCAGGTAGTCCATCAGGTTCCTGAGCTCGCGCACGTTGCCGGGCCACACGTGCTTGGAGAGAGCCTCGAGCGCGGCGAGGTGGAGTGTGATCGCCGGGCGCCCTGCCCGTGCGCAGGCTGCGGCCAGGAACTCGCGCGCCAGGGGGGCGAGATCGCGCGGTCGATCGCGCAGCGGCGGAAGCGCCAGCGTGGCGGCGGAGAGGCGCACGTAGAGATCCTTGCGCAGGCGGCCCTCGCCCACATCGACGCCGAGGTCGTGATCGGTGGTGCCCACGAGCCGGACGTCGAGCCGCCTCTCGGCTCCGGGCCGGCCATGCTTGCCGCTCTCCAGGGCCAGCAAGAGCCGCTGCTGCGCCGGCTGCGGCAGGTCGCCCACGGCGTCGATCATCAGCGTACCCCCCGCCACCTGATCGAGCAGCCCCGGTGCGTTGCTGCGATCGTCGCCGAACAGGGACGGGGTGCCAGGCCCGGCGTCGAGGGTGGCCGCATTGGCCACGAGGAACGGGCGCTCACGGCGGGCGGACCAGTGGTGCAGCGCCCGCGCGGCGACCTCCTTGCCCACGCCGATCTCGCCGGTCACGAGGAGCGCGAGGTCCGACGCCGCGATGCGCTCGAGCAGCGAGTAGAGACGCCGCATGGCCGGGTCCGCCACGACGATGCGCTCTCCGGCCAGCGCGAGCACGGCGCCCTGCGGAGACGCGACGCCGTCGTTGGTCCCGGCCCGGGCCGCGCCGCGCGCCGCATCGACCAGCGCGTCGGGCGTGACCCCGTCGGCGGGAAAGCTCGCGAGTCCTGCGCGGGCCTCGGCGAGCAGGGGGCGCAGGCGTGCCGCGAGTGACACGGCGACCTCTGGAGACGTCTCGGGCACGAGGAGCGCGGTCTCGTCCTCGGACAGGCGCGCCATGACGTCCAGGGCGCGCAGGCGCTGGGCGACACCCTCGACCGTGCCCGGGGGCAGGCGGCCATGGCGGAACACGAGGACGCAGAGCGCGCGGTCGTAGCGGATCGCACGCTCGATCTCCGCCGACAGCCGCTCGCGCAGCCCCTGGAGGTCCACGATGATGGCCCGCTCGGTGCGGTGCGCCTCGCGGTAGAAGACGAGCGTGACGTCGCCGACGTTGACCACGTCGCCTGCCACCAAAGCGTGGGCCGCGGTGAGACGGACACCGTTGACCCGGGTGCCGTTGTGGCTCTCGAGGTCGGTGATCGTGACCGCGTCCCCACGCGCACGGAGCTCCGCATGCGCGCGCGAGATGGACGCTTGCTCGAGCGCCAGATCCGCGCTCTCACCGCGACCGATGACGCCCGTGCTCTCGGGTCGAATCGGATAGAGCCACGCAGCTCCGCCGTCGAACACCATGAGATACGTGCGCTCGGACGCGCCACCGAGACTGGCGGGGAACACCATGGTCATGTGCATCGTACCACGCGCGCGCGACGCCGCGGTGGTTGCTGCTGGGCCGGGATCTGTGATACTGATCGGAATTCAGATACCGTATGGAATGTAATTGACGGAGGCTCGATGGCGACCGGCTCGGCAGGACGAGGGCGGCAATCGACGACTCGGACGGGGGCGGGGGGGGCTCGAGCCTCGTCGGCGCCAGCCTCGTCGCGGCGTCCGACCCGGCCACGACGCCTGTCGCGCGCGGAGAAGGCCGAGCAGACGCGGGAGGAGCTCCTCTCGGCAGCCGAGCAAGTGATCGCTGCGCGCGGCTACGAGGCTTCCAGCGTGGACGAGATCGCGGCGGCGGCGGGCCTGACCAAGGGGGCCGTGTACTCGCGGTTCGGGTCCAAGGAAGACCTCCTGTTCGCCATCTTCGAGCGACGCTCGGCCGAGGGGCTCGGCGCCCTCGGGCAGGCGCTGGCGGGAGAGGTCAGCCTCGAGGAGCGCCTCGACAAGCTCGATGCATGGCAGCGCGCGGACCCGGCCCGCGTGCGCACCTGGGCCTTGCTCGAGATGGAGCTCGGGCTGCAGGCCTCCCGGCAACCCGCCCTGAGAAAGCGCCTCGCGGCCCAGCAGCGCGACACGCGGGCGCTGCTCGCCCGGGCCATCACCAGCGAGGCGGCCCGGATCGGCATCGCCCTGCCCATGCCTGCCGAGCTCGCCGCGCTGGTGCTCGAGGCGTTCTCGGATGGCTTGACGCTGCAGCGCCTGGTCGAGCCAGCCGCGGTGCCCGGGGGGCTGTTCGCGCGGGTGGTGCTGCTGCTGCTCCGGCCCTGACCGCTTGCAGCAGATCCGATGTCAGACCGTCCTGATACACGGATCCTCATGATTGGAAGTGTGGCTTCCTGGGCGTTCAAGACGATCAATCGGTTCTACGAACGGCTGGCCGGCGGCGCCCCCCCCGATCCGTGGGGACGCGGGTTCGCGGGCGTACCGGCTCCGGACCAAGGGGCACCGGCCGCGAGCCCCGCGACCGCCGAGGCCGCCCCGCCGCGGACGCTGCGCAAGCTGGGGCGCGACGAGAAGTACCGCGACACGGCCTGGGTGCCCCGGCTTCTGTGGGCGCTCGAGTGGGCGCGGCTCAACCGGTTCGATGGCGAGGCCAAGCCGCTCACCGCCGCCGAGCTGTCCCGGATCCTGCGCGATCAGTGTGGCCTGGACGTGCCGCGCAACAACGTGGCGCGGGCGTTCCGCAACTTCGAGAAGGACGAGCGCGCCGTCGGCCTGTGGGTGGTGAGCGCCGAAGGCTTCGCCATCACCGAGAGCGGGTCGGCCGCGCTCGCGAGCGTGCTCGGCAGCTGATTCCGCACCAGGTCGCCGCGCACGCACTATGATGCGCGCGTGAACCTGCTGGCGCTGCTCGAGAGTGGTGCGCCGATCGGGCGCATCGCGGGTTTCCTGGACGGGCTCGATCATGCGGCCCGGTGGCGTGAGCTCGCCTCGCTCGATCGGGGCGGACAGCGCCGGCTATACGAGGCCGCCGCGGAGTCCCCGCCGCTCGAGCTGTCGTTCTTCGTGCCGCCGGCCTGGCCGGACACGCTCGAGGTGGTGCACCACGGGCGGAACACCCTGCCACTACCGGGGCCCCTGCGCGGCTTCCAGAAGCGCTTCGCGCGCCCGAGCGGCGAGCAGGGCCGCCTGTTCGGCTACAACGAGGGGCCGACGCGCAAGACGGTGGGCCCCGGGTACTTCGTCGCGCACGCGACCGCGGACGGTCCGGCGCCCTGGCCGTCCCGGGGCGCGATCGTGGTGGACTACTTCCAGGTGCCCGATGGGCCCGTGCCGGCGGGCTGGCCGCGGGTCGTGCCCAACAGCCGCGGAGCGCAGCGGCTGGTCTACCACCACACCCGGGACTTCATGCGCCGCGTGTCCGGGCACGTGTCGATCGGCGCGGCGTTCAAGGAAGAGCACCCGCTCGATCACTACTTCGTGCTCTGTCGCGAGTCCTGACCGGCGCAGCGTCCGCGCCCTAGAACGAGAAGATGGCGCCGACCATGCCGGCCTTGGCGCCGCGGCTGAGCCAGGGCGCCCAGCGCGAGCCGGGACGCGCGAGGCGCCAGAGGTCGAGCGCAGCGGGCGCCAGCAGCAAGAGGCCGAACAGGTCGCGCTGGATGCCGGCGAGGCGCGCGGAGTTTCCGGCGTCGCCGTGGTCATCCTCGGTGCGGGTCCAGGTGGCGAGCGCATAGCCGGCGCTCAGCAGCACGTTGAACATGATCCAACCCTTCCGGAAGGGGGCGCGCACGTGGCGGAGGTCCGGCTCGAGCGTCAGGAAGACCTCCGAGCTGACGTGCTGGACATTGTAGCCAGCGCTGACGATGACGTACTTGCCGCGCCGGCCACCGCGAAACACCTTGCCGTCGTTGTCGTAGCAAGTGTCGCGATTGCAGCTGATGCGCGGGGTGATCGCGAAAAAGGGCAGGAAGCCGAACGCGGTCAGGCCCTCGAGGGCAGGGGGGTTATCGTAAGCGAGGTTCGCGACGAGGTGCCCGCTCTCGTGCGCGACGAAGCCCGTGAGCGCGCCCCCGAGGTAGGCCGCGAGCGAGGCGCCGCTCCGCACGTCGGTGAGGGTGGGCCCTTCGGGTGGGGGCAGCGTCGGAACGTAGGGTTCCTGGGCGCCGGCGGGGCGGGCCAGGAGCAGGAGGACGACGAGGACGAGAACGCGCACGTGGACGAGAGGCGATCTTAATCGAGAGAGCGGAACAGGAAACGGTGGGCTTGCTCCTTGGCCCACCTGGGCCTACCACATGCACATGGATCTCTTCGAGCACCGGGCCAGGCGGGATCGGGTCGGGCAACCGCTGGCGGAGCGGATGCGCCCGGACACGCTCGAGGCGTACGTCGGGCAGACGCACCTCGTGGGGCCGGACCGGCTGCTCGGCCGCGCGCTGGCGGCGGGTGAGCTGCCGTCCCTCATCCTGTGGGGGCCGCCAGGCTCCGGCAAGACCACGCTGGCGGGGCTGCTCGCAAGGAAGGCCGGTGCGCGCTTCGCGACGCTGTCGGCGGTCAGCTCGGGCGTCAAGGAGCTGCGCGAGGCGGTCGAGGAGGCGCGACGCCTGCTGCACGAGCGTGGCGAGCGCACGCTGCTGTTCGTCGACGAGATCCACCGCTTCAACAAGGCACAACAGGATGCGCTCTTGCCGCACGTCGAGGCAGGCACCGTGGTGTTCGTGGGTGCGACGACCGAGAACCCCTCGTTCCAGGTGGTGGCGCCACTCCTGTCCCGGGCGCGCGTGGTGCGACTCGAGTCGCTGGCGCTCGGCGAGCTGCGCGCCGTGCTCGAGCGCGCGCTGGCTGACCAGGATCGCGGGCTCGGCAAGGTGCCGATCGACGCGCCGGTCGAGGTGCTGGATCGCATCGCCGCGCTCTCGGACGGCGATGCCCGGCGGGCGCTGGCGACGCTCGAGGTCGCGGTGACGATCGCCCGGCGCGAGGCGGGGCGCGTGGTCCTCGACGACGCGGCGGTGGAGGAGGCGGCGCAAAAGCGCACGCTCCTTTACGACAAGGCCGGCGACGAGCACTACGGCGTCGTCTCGGCGCTCATCAAGAGCCTGCGCGGCAGCGATCCGGACGCGGCCGTGTACTGGATGGCGCGCATGGTCGAGGCGGGCGAGGATCCGCTGTTCGTCATGCGGCGGCTCGTCATCTTCGCGGCCGAGGATGTGGGTCTTGCGGACCCGCACGCGCTCGGCGTCGCCACGGCCGCGCTCGACGCGGTGCGCTTCGTGGGCCTGCCGGAGGCGGTCCTGCCGATGACGCAGGCGGCGCTCTACCTGGCGCTCGCGCCCAAGTCGAACACGGCGCTGGTGACGTATGCGGCTATACGGAAATGTATCCATGAGCGCGGCGCGATGCCGGTGCCCAAGAAGCTGCGCAACGCGCCCACGCCGCTCATGAAGGCCGAGGGGCACGGCGACGGCTACCGCTACCCCCACGACTTCGAGGGCCACTACGTCCCCGAGGAGTACCTGCCGGACGAGCTCTCCGGGGTGAAGTTCTACGCGCCGAGCCAGAGCGGGGTCGAGCCGGCGCTGTGGGCCCGGCTCGAAGCGCAGCGCGCCTCCGGCAGGAAGGTGTAGGTTCGACGTGATGGACGATAGTCGGGGGACTGACCTGCTTGGGCCGGGGGCGCCACCCCGGGAGCCCGCGCTGGCCGCTGCGCTCGCCGCCGCGCTCGCCGGAAAAGGTGCCGGATACGACGCGCGCACGCATCACAAGCAAGGCGACGGCTCGCCGCGCTACGCCAATCGCCTGATCCGCGAGACCAGCCCCTATCTGCTGCAGCATGCGCACAACCCGGTGGACTGGTGGCCCTGGGGCGACGCGGCCTTCGCCGAGGCACGCCGGCTCTCGCGGCCGGTCTTCCTGTCGATCGGCTACTCGACGTGCCACTGGTGCCACGTCATGGAGGAGGAGTCCTTCGAGAGCGAGCCCATCGCGCGTTACCTCAACGAGCACTTCGTGTGCATCAAGGTGGACCGCGAGGAGCGGCCCGACGTCGACGCCGTCTACATGAGCGCGGTGCAGGCGCTGACCGGCTCGGGCGGCTGGCCGATGTCGGTGTGGCTGACGCACGACCGCGAGCCGTTCTATGGAGGCACGTACTTCCCACCGCGCGATGGCGCGCGGGGCTCCCGCATCGGCTTTCCGTCTCTGTGCGCGCAGCTGCACCAGGTCTGGACCAGCGATCCGGCCAAGGTTGCCGGCAGCGCGAAGATGCTCGCCGAAGCGGCGCGCGAGCGGCTCGCTCCAAAGGGCTCGTTCCGCTCGGGCGACGAGCCAGATGCCAAGGTCATCGGCCAGGTGGTCACGTACTTCCAGCGCAACTTCGACGCCGAGCACGGGGGCCTTCGGCGTGCGCCCAAGTTTCCGTCGAACCTGCCGCTCCGCCTGCTCCTGCGCTACGCGCATCGCACCGGCGACGCCGGCGCGCTCGAGATGGCCACGCTCACGCTGGAGAAGATGGCGGCCGGCGGCATCTACGACCACCTCGGCGGCGGCTTCGCCCGCTACTCGGTCGACGCCCACTGGTTGGTCCCGCACTTCGAGAAGATGCTGTACGATAATGCCCAGCTCGCCGTCGCCTACGCCGAAGCGCATCAGCTGAC
>JAHFDS010000021.1 GCA_023248855.1 Myxococcales bacterium | reverse complement strand
CGGCCGCCGTGCCCGTCGCCTCGAGCCGCTGGTCGAGCACGCCCTCGAGCGCGCGGCGAGCTCGCTCGTAGAGCGACCACACGATGACGTTCACCACCAGCGCGAGCGCGAGGGCCGTGCCGATGGCCGCGAAGGAGCGCCTCCCTGGGCTCACCAGAGCCCCACCATGAGGCTACAGGCTCCGAGCACGCTCAGCCGCGAGAACTCGAAGTCGACCACGTTCGACTGGTTGCGCAGCAAGGCACCGCCGAGCTGGCAGGTGACGTGGTCGCTGGCGTCGGCCTCGAGCCGCAGATCGAGCGTGACCTCGTCGTCGCCGCGGCGGAAGCCGACGTTCGGATCGAGGCCGTCGAAGGCGCGGTGCCGCCACCCGGCGAAAAGCCCCGCGCGCAGCCAGGGGGCTGGCGAGAGCCACAGATCCAGGGCCGCCCCCTGGGCGGTGGCCGAGAACAACGCGTCGCGCGCGCCCTCCCTGGCCAGGCGGTAGGCGGCCTCGGCGCGCAGCCAGCCCGCGGGCTCGACGGCGACGCTCAGCGTGCCCTCGTGGCTATTCCCCGTGAACCCGGCGAACGCCGGCGCCAGGAAATCGCGCCACCGCAGCCGGTACGAGGCCGCACCGCGGAGGGACGGCAGGAGATCGACCTCGACGCCGAGGTCGGCGCGCGGCGCGAAGAGGTAGCTCTGGCCGCCGAGCACGAGGTAGTCGAGCCCGCCCGCGGCCCGCGAGCGAAGCCAGCGCGCGATCGGCAGGCGGAGCGAAGCGTCGCTGGTCGAGGCCAGGAGATCCAGCGCGTCGATCTCGAGCTGATCGCGCCACGACACCGATTGCTCGAGGCGCAGCCCGAGCCCGCGCACCGGGCGCGCGACCAGGCTCCCCGCGAGCAGGGTGTGCGCATCTGCGCGCGGCGTGCGGGTCGTGCCGGCCGGCGGGGTCTCGGGCAGGAGCTCGGCGTTGTCGTCGTACCCCGCCTCGCCGCCGAGAGTGAGCATCACCCGGCCCTGCCTGGCCGCCAGCCGGCGCAGCGTCGCCACACCCTCGGTCAGCGCCGGATCCTTGCGCAGAAGGTCGAGCTCTCGTCGCACCTCGGGCCAGTCGTCGGCGCGCAGGGCCACGAGCGCGCGATAGAGGCCCACCGGCGCCGCGAGCGTCGGCCATTCGGCCGCGCGATCGAACGCGGCCGTCGCGCCCGGGTCGTCGCCTGCGCGAAACCGCTCGACGCCGAGCGCGAACGCCCCCTCCGCGTCGGCACGCCTTTGCCTCGTGCCCTGCTCCCGCAGCGCCGCGCAGGCCGCCGCGAGGCCGGCGCTGGCCTTGCCGAGGCTCGCATCGAGCGCGACCGCATGCGCGTAGGCGATCGCCGCGACCTCCGCGTGGCCGGCCTCGAGCTCGGCGGCGCCGACCTCGGCGTAGACCCTCGCGGTCGCCCGGTCCGGCGGCTCCGGCGTCGGCGCCGTCGCGCACGGATCCGGAGGCGGTGCGGCCAGGCCCAGAAGGACGAAGGCGAGCCCGATCATGCCTCACCGCACGGCTGGCTCGAGCGCCCGGATCTCCGCGGCGCGGGCGCCGGCGGCGAGCGCCGAGAGCTGTCGTGCCTCCTCGAGGTAGATGCGCGCCAGCGCAGGGCGCCTGAGCGCCAGGGCCTGTCGCGCCCACTCGAGGTAGGCGTCCACCGTGCCGGCGCCGACGGGGCGCGAAAAGACGTGATCGATCTCGGAGAGGAAGCGCCTGGCCGAGCCTGCGAGCTTCGGGCCGCCGTCCCGGATGACGCGCGCGAACGAGGCGCGCGCTCGCCGGTACAGCTTCAGATCGAACGCGGCGAGGCCCTGGTAGTAGTCCGCCAGCGGATCGGCAGCCGTCGGAGGCAGCGTCGCGAAGGCCTCCACGGACTCCGCGAGCCGCCCGAGCTTGTACAGCGTGGGGCCGAGATAGAGGCCGAGATCGGCGGGCGGTGCGCCGGCTCGCTCGACCAGCCGGAATTCCACCAGCGCCGCCTCGAACCGGCCGGCGCGGAAGTGGCGCGCGCCTGCCAGCAGGTGCCCCGCCGGGTCGAACGACGCGGGGGCCTCGAGGAGCAGATGGAGGATCGACTGCACCGCGGCCGCAACCGAGGCGACCCTCGAGCCACCGTCGATGTGGAGCTCCATCGCCGCGAGCAGCTCCGCGCGCGCCGAGGTCGCGAGCAGGGGGGCCTCGGCCGTTGCTGCACGTGGCGTGGCTGCGCCCAGGACCAGAAGACCGAGCGCGAGCGCGAGCCGGGGACGCGCGCCTGGGGTCACCGTGGTTGCCGGATCTGCACGCCCGGATCAGGCGTGTCGTCGTCGTCCTCGCAGGCCCCATCGCCGTCCAGGTGCGCGAGGCGCGTGTACAGCCTGCGACGCGAGATGCCGAGCAGGCGCGCGGCAGCCGCCTTGTTGCCGCCGGTGCGCGCGAGCGCGAAGGCGAGGATGCCTTGCTCGAAGTCGTCGAGGTTGAACCCTTCGACCAGGACGTCCGAGTAGCCCGGCACGGCCGCCTCCGGGCGCGTGCCCGCCGGCAGGTGCTGCGTGGTGACCGGTCCGTCGCCGGCCAGGATGAGCGCGCGCTCGAGCGCGTTCTCGAGCTCGCGAACGTTGCCCGGCCAGCGGTGCTTGACCAGGCGCACGCGCGCCTGCTCGTCGAGCCGCGCGCTGCTCTGCCCGCGCGTCGCCAGGAACCGCGCGATGAGCTCGGGGATGTCGTCCGCGCGCTCGCGCAGCGGCGGCACCACGATGGGGAACACGCTGAGCCGGTAGTAGAGGTCCTCGCGGAAGCGCCCCTCGCGGATGGCCGCCTCGAGATCGCGGTTGGTGGCGGCCACGACGCGGACGTCCACCGTTCGCGCCTGGCTGCTGCCGATCCGCACGATCTCTCGCGCCTGCAGGAAGCGAAGCAGCTTGACCTGCGTGGCGGCCGGGATCTCGCCGATCTCGTCGAGGAACACGGTGCCGCCCGCGGCCGCCTCGAGCTGCCCGATCCGGGTCTGGTCGGCGCCCGTGAACGCGCCGCGCTCGTGTCCGAACAGCTCGCTCTCGAGCAGCGCGTCCGGCAGCGCCGCGCAATGGATCTCCACGAGCGGGTGCTCCCGGCGCGGGCTCGCGCGATGGATGGCCCGCGCCAGGAGGCTCTTTCCCGTGCCGCTCTCGCCGAGCAGCAGCACCGCCGCGTCGGTGCGCGCGACCTGCGTCGCGGACGCGACCACGCCGCGCATGGCCTCGCTCCGGGCCACGACGCCCGACAGACCGTCCCGCGCCTCGAGCTGCCGCTCGAGCCGGTCCGCACGCGCGATGAGGGCTCGCCGCTCGAGGATCTTCTGGATACGGACCCGGAACTCGTCCACGGCGACCGGCTTGACGAGGTAGTCCGAGGCGCCTTCCTTCATGGCCTGCACCGCGATCTGCTGCGTGCCGTGCGCCGTCATGACGATCACGTCGGGCGCCTCGGGGCGCTTTCTGACCCCCTTTAGGACCTCCAGGCCGTCCAGACCCGGCATGCGGAGGTCGGTCACGACCAGGTCGAAGGGCGCCTGGGCGACCGCGGCCAGGGCCGCGCGGCCGTCCTCGACGCGCACGATCTCGTGCCCCTGCTGCTCGAGCACGGTGGCCAGGAACTTCGCAAGCTTGACCTCGTCATCGGCCAGGAGGATGCGAGCCACCTCGCAAGCGTAGCGCAGCAGGCACCCCGCGACGGACCGCACCTGCTTGCCCGCGGCTTTCGTGCCAGGATGCTCCCATGCTCGGCCAAGGGCTCGTCACGCGGCGCCGCGCCCTTGCCTGCCTCGGGCTGCTCTTGGCCCTCTCCTCAATGGCTCGGGCCGCGGAGCCCATCACGCTGCGCCTCGGCGCTCCCGCTCCCGAGGGCACGGCCTGGGTGTCGGACTGCTTCGAGCCCTTCATCAAGCGGGTGATCGCGCTGACCGAGGGACGCGCGCGCATCAAGCCGTACTGGGGCGCCGTGCTGGGCGACGAGCGCGCCATGCTCGGGATGCTGCAGCAGGACCGGGTGGATCTGTGGGCGGGCAGCGCGGGGGCCCTCGCCGGGCTCGTGCCCGAGCTCGACGCGCTCGAGCTGCCCTTCCTGTTCACGAGCGACGCGGAGGTCGACGCGGTGCTGCGATCGCCGGCGCGTGCGCAGATCAAGTCGCTCATGGCCCGCGCGGGCCTCGCGCCCGTGATCTTCACCGAGGTGGGCTGGCGCAGCTTCGCTGGCAATCGGCCGTACCGCTCCCCGGCCGACCTCAAGGGGGTCGCGGTGCGGTCCCAGGAATCCCCCCTGCACCTCGAGATGTGGCGCCTGCTCGAGGCCCGGCCGACCGCGCTGCCGATCACGGAGGTCATGGCGGCGTTCGAGAACGGAGCGGTCACCGCGCTCGACCAGTCGCCGGTCCTCTTGTTCGCGACCTCGTGGTACCAGCACACGCCTTTTTACACGCGCTCGCGCCACATCTATCAGCCCGCCTTCGCGGTCGTCCGGCTGGAGCGCCTGCGCAAGCTGCCGCCCTGGCTCCTCAAGTCTCTCGTGGCTGCCGGCGAGGAGGTGGAGGCCGGGTGCTTCCAGGCCCTGCGCAATCAGGCGCGCGAGATCGAGACCCACCTGGTCAAGGAGCACATCGAGGTGGTCGAGCTCACCGGGGCCGAGCGGGAGGCCTTCAGACAGCGCCTGCGGCCCGAGTGGGAGAGCTTCCGCCGTCGCACCACGCCGGCCGGCCGCAAGCTCCTGCGCGCGATCGAGGTCGCGCTCGAGGCATACCGCGCCCCGAACCGGTAAGCTCGCGCGGTGGACCTGCGCCGCGCCCTCGCTCTGCTCCTCGCCCTCTCCGCCTGCGCCACCGCTCCCTCGCCGCCGGCCCCGCCGCCGCGCCCGGACGCCCCGGTCGCTTCGGCCGAGGTCGTGTTCCTCTACTCCCCCGGCACGCGCCGGCCGAGGGACCGCGAGGACTGCAGCGCCGGGTTCAACCAGGTCCCGACCTCGGTGGCCGACGCCGCGCGCGAGCTCGGCGCCCGCATCGTCTACGTCTGCCCCCAGGCGACCGACGGGGGCGTGCGTGGCTCGTACATCGCCAAGCGAGCCGCGGAGATCGAGGCGGCCCTCGACGCTCAGCTCGCGCGCGGCACCGCGCCGTCCCGGCTCTTCCTCGTGGGCCACTCGGCCGGCGCCTGGAGCAGCCTCATGCTCATGGGCCGCCTCGGCGAGAAGTTCAACGCCGCCATCCTGTTTGCGCCGGCCTGCTGCGGGCCGCGCTCCGAGCGCGACGTCTACCCGGCGTGGCTCGCCGAGGTCCAGCCGGCGCAGGTCCAGCAGATGTTGCGGGCCCGCGCGATGGCGGCGCTCGTCATCGCCTACGCCGACGATCCGTTCAACCGGCCCGAGGAGCTGCGCTTTCTGCCCGAGACCTACCCGGCCGGGGTCGAGCTCTGGCCGGTCTCGTGCCACCAGGGCCACCTGACGCTGTTGCGCGACTGCCAGCTCGACGTCACGCGCCGTCGCATCGTCGACTACGTGCGCAGCCGCACGGTGGCCTCGGAGCCGGCCGACCTGGTGCTGCTCGGCGGCGACGTGCGCACGCAGGACCCGTCGCAACCGGTGGCGCAGGCGGTCGCCATCACCGGCCGGCACCTGCGCGCCGTGGGCCTGGACGCCGCGGTGCGCAGGCTCATCGGACCGAAGACGCGCGTGGTGCAGCTCCACGGTCGCCTGGTGGTGCCGGGGCTCACCGATGCGCACGCGCACCTGGTGTCGCTCGGCCAGGAGCAGGAGGAGCTCGACCTGCGCGCCGTGCCGTCCCAAGAGGAGGCCGGCGCGCGGCTCGCCGCGTACGCCCGCGCGCATCCCACCGGCTGGCTGTTCGGGCACGCGTGGGACCAGAACCGCTGGACGCCCGCGGCGTTCCCCGATCGGCGCACGCTCGATGCCGCCGCGCCTGGCCGCGCCGTCGTGCTCTCGCGCGTCGATGGACACGCCGCGTGGGCCTCGAGCGCGGCGCTGGCCGCCGCCGGCATCACCCGCGCCACCGGGGACCCGCCCGGCGGGCGCATCCTGCGCCGCGCCGACGGCGAGCCCACGGGCGTGCTGGTCGACACCGCCATCGCCCTTCTCGACCGGGCGGCGCCCGGCGAGCTCGACGACGCCACGCTCGAGCGGTACATCCTCGCCGCGGCCCGCCACTGCCTTCGCGTCGGCCTCGTGGGCGTGCACGACATGGGCACCTCGATGCGAGCGGCGGCCGTGATGCGCCGGCTCGCCGACGCAGGCCAGCTACCCATCCGCATATACGCATATTTCCGCGCGAGCGAGCTCGATCGGGCGCTCGCACGAAAGCCGGAGCGTGGCGACTCGTTCTTCCGCACGCAGGGCGTCAAGCTGTTCGCCGACGGAGCCCTCGGCTCGCGGGGCGCGGCCCTGCTCGCGCCCTACAGCGACGATCCGAAGAACACGGGCCTGCAGATGTCGTCGCGCGCGGAGATCGCCGCGGCGGCCCGGCGCGCCCGTGCGGCCGGCTACCAGATCACCACGCACGCGATCGGCGACCGCGCGGTGCGCACCGTGCTCGACGCCTACGCCGACGCGCTCGGCGAGCACGCGCTCGGCGTGGACCACCGCTTCCGCATCGAGCACGCGCAGGTGGTGTCGCCCGAGGACCGTGCCCGCTTCGCGCGCCTCGGGGTGATCGCGTCGATGCAACCGACCCACGCCACGAGCGACGCGCCCTGGGCCACCGCGCGCCTCGGGACGGAGCGCCTGACGGGAGCCTACGCGTGGCGAACCCTGTCGCGGGCCGGCGCACGGCTCGCGTTCGGCAGCGACTTCCCGGTCGAGGCGCCCTCGCCGCTGTTCGGCCTCTACGCCGCGACGACGCGCAAGGATGCCGACGGGAAGTCGGCAGGCGCCTATCGCACCGACGAGCGCCTCTCGCTCGACCAGGCCCTGCGCGCGTACACGGCGGGCGCCGCCTACGCGGCCCACGCCGAGGCCGACCGCGGCACCCTCGTCGCCGGAGCGCTGGCCGACCTGACGGTCCTCGACCTGACGGGGGCGCAGGCCGAGGCGCTCGAAGCGCTGCGGACGGCGAAGGTGGCGATGACGATCGTGGCCGGCCGGGTGCAGTTCGAAGCGGGGCCGTAGCGACCCTGCGAGATGGCGAGTATTGGGCTCTTGTGGCAAGTGTCGCCTGTCGTGCAGGCTGTGTTGTCATTGCAGGCCGTCCCGTTGGACTTGTTGGAATACGAGCAGACCCAGCCACCAGTGGTCATGGCCGTACACGCTCCGGCGTTGAGGCATTGGTTGGTGGGTGGCGCGCACGTCACGGGGTTGCCACCCACGCACACGCCGCCCTGGCACGTATCCGTTTGTGTGCATGGGTTGAAATCGGTGCAGAATGTGCCGTCGGGCACGTTCGCGCAGGTTGCATGGCTCGTGTCGAGGAGGCGGGTGCGGATCGAGCCACCAGCCCTGGTCTTGCGCACGTACGCCAAGAGGGCGCGTTTTCCGCCATCGCTGGCCAGGGTGGCGATGAGGTCAGTCGAGCTCGTGGCGAGCGGCTGACCCGAGAGCGGCGGGAAAGTGGAGGCGCCCGCGGCGTTCAGGGTGACGCCATAGACGCCGATCGGCTCTTCCCACGTCAGGAGGTAGCCCCCATTGCTGCACGCGAGCAGCGGCCACGACAGGAACTGCATGCTCGGCGTGAGCTGCTGCTGTGCCCCTATGACGCCGCCAGTGAGCGGCGCGGAGTAGATGGCTGCGGTCGATCCAGAGGCGTCGGCCATCCGTTGCCACGTCAGGACGGTCAGGTTGCCGCAAGAGGCCGCGTCCGCGGGGTAGACCGCGGGGCCAGGGCTGCCGGCCAACGGGTTGGGCAGGACGAGCGTGGCGGGAGACACGACACCGGAAGGGCTCGTGCGGTACGTCCACAGGCCCTGTTTATCGGTCCACACAATGAGGTTGCTCGTACCGTCGAACCCGATGGACGGATTCACGCTGGCGCCTTGGACGGTCGCGATGAGAAACGGCGTCCCGGCGCCGCCATCCGTGACCCACGCGCCGTAGAGGCTCGTCGTAGGATCGACCCCTTCCTGCCAGACCAGCAGGTAGGAGCTTCCGGTTGCGGCGACTGCCACGCGAAAGCCGACGGCCGTCGTCGAGGCGCGAAACACGAGCGGGGGATTGTCGAAGGCGATGGGGAAGCCGGTCACCGCGTCGACACGGACGCCACGCACACCGCTCGAATCCGACCACGCGACGAGGTCCTCGCCGTAGCCCGTCGAGCTCGCGCGATGCGCGATCGCCGGCCGCGGACCGTGGGACGAAACGGGACGCTCTGCGGGCTCCAGCGGAGGAGCTCCTCTTCATCCGTGAATGCGAGGAGCACTCGCGCTCCGACACGCTCAACGACGTCACGGGCTACCTGCGCGACGAATTCGCGCGCAGGTTCCCGCGACCGCCCAACTGAACCTTACTGGGGAGACATTCTTCGAGCCTACCTGCCCTATCGCATCATCCCGCGCACCAGGTCACGCTCGGCCAGGGCGCCCTGCGCGTCGAGGTAGGTGGCGAGCGCGGCCAGCCAGGCGCGCGCCTCGGCGGGCGGGCCGAGCAGCGCGGGCAGGCGCTCGAGCCGCTCGGGGTAGGGCGCGTCCGCGAGCTTTCGCTGTGGCGCGGCGTCCCACGGACCCGGATAGGCCTTGCGGCCGAGCGCGGCCATCGCGAAGTGCCAGGTGGCCTCGACGGCGCTGCCCCGCTCGTGTAGCGCACGTGCCAGGTAGAGGTGGCAGCGGACGTTCTGCGGCAGCGCCTCGAGGCAGCTCACGTTGAGCGTGACGTCGTCGTGCCACGCGGTGGTCTGCAGGATCGCGGGCGGGACCTGGCAGATGACGAAGAGCCCCAGCACGAGCGCGAGCACGCGGGGGCGCAGGTGGTCCAGCGCGAGCCCGACCAGGAGCGCGAGCCACACCGAGCCGAGCGTGAACAGGCGATCGGCGTAGATGACCGACAGCGGCACCGCGACGTGCGTGACGAACGCCAGCGTGACGCCGAGGGCGCCCAGCATCATGGCCGCGCGGCCGTCGCCGCGGCGCAGATCGCGGAGCGCCACGCCGGCGCCAGCGAGCAAGAGCGAGAGCCCGATCAGCGCCAGCGGATCCGCGAGCCTCGAGGGCAGGATCGCCGCGTAGGTGTGATCGTGGCTCAGGGCACCCGGCCAGAGCGAGGTGCCGAGGTAGCGCGTGGCCAGCGCCAGCGCCGTCGGAAGACGCGCGCGCCGGGACAGCCGCATGACCGGGTTGTCCGGTGTGCCGGCCTCGGCGCCGTCCCCGGTCACGAGCGCCGGTGCGCCGAGGGCTTGATCGAGGCTGGGGCCCGGGCGCGACCTCGCGCCCAGGTAGCCGAGCGCGAGGAGCGCGAGGAGCGCGACGGCCACCAGCGTCCTGCGATCGCGCCGCCACGCCGGCACGCACACGAGCCACCACACCGAGGTCGCGCCCATCGGGAACGCGGACTCCTTGCCGAGCAGCGCCGCACCGAACAGCACCGCGGCGAGCAGCGGCCGCGCCTTGCGGCCAGGCGCGGGCAGCGCGCAGAGCAGCGCGCCGAGCCCCAGCGTCGTCGCGATCAGCTCCCCGCGGTTGGCGATGCCCCCCACGGCGTCGACGTGGATGCCCATGGTCGCGAACACCACGGCCGCCGCCAGCGCGGGCAGCGGCGGGAGGAAGCGCCGCGCCAGGCGCCAGACGACCACGTGCAGGGCGAGGGCCCACGCGAGGCTCATCGCGTGCATCACGAGCGGTCCTCTCGAGATCGCGCGGTCGAGGCAGAAGGTCAGCGTCGTCAGCGGCCGGAAGCCGGTGAGATCGGATCCGAGGGGCCGCCCCCAGTTGCTGACGCGCAGGAGGTCGGACAGCGGCGCCGGCCCGCCCACGACCGGGTGCTGCAGGATCGCGATGCCATCGTCGAGCGCGAAGCCGTTCCCGAGCCCGACGCCGTGGGCAAGGAGCGTCGCGGCCGCAAGCAGCGCGGTCGCGGGGCCCGGTCGGCTGGCCAGGGCCTCGAGGCGCGCGCGCTCCATGCGACCGTCCGACGGTGTCACAGTTCGCCGCGGGCGTAAACCCGCGCACGGCGCGCCGGCGGAGGTACGATCTACCAATGCGATTTCTCCACACCATGTTGCGGGTGCGTGATCTCGACGCCGCTCTCGGCTTCTTCGTCGGCCAGCTCGGCCTGCGCGAGATCCGGCGAAAGGACAGCGAAAAGGGCCGCTTCACGCTGGTCTTCCTCGGCACCGGAGCCGCGGGCGACGGCGCGGAGATCGAGCTCACGTACAACTGGGACCAGGGCGAGCCGTACGCGACCGGACGCTTCTTCGGGCACCTGGCGTTCGCGGTGGATGACGTCTACGCCACCTGCGAGCGCCTGCGCGCGCAAGGGGTGGCCATCTTGCGGCCGCCACGCGACGGCCACATGGCCTTCATCAAGTCGCCCGACGGCCACTCGATCGAGCTCTTGCAGCGCGGAGAGAGCCTGCCGCCGCGGGAGCCCTGGGCCTCGATGCCGAACCAGGGCGAGTGGTGACGGGGTCAGTGCGCCTGCATGCTGGCGGCCTCGGCGCCGACCTCTGCGTCGTGGTGCTCGGGGCCGCGTAGCGCGACCGCGAACGTCTCGAGGGCGGCCGCAGCCGCCTCGCCGAGCGCGTGTGGGATGCGTGCGGTCGCGCGGCTGCGCGCCGAGACCATCCCCTTGATGCGCCTTCGCGTCTCCTCTCCCGAGCTCGGTGCGAGCAGCACGCCAAGGGCCGCTCCGACCGCGGTACCGCCTGCGAACGCGATGAGCAGCTGGATTGTCGAAGCGCCGGATGCCTCTGTGGTTCGTCCAAACATGGTCACCTCCACGCCCGCGGAATGCGAGCCGCGTGCCAGCGCCACGGCCGCGCGGACCGGCCTCCGCGCGCATGGTTTGCGAACCGTCTGCGCGGCAGACCGCAGGCCCGGAACTTCGGTCGCAGTCAGCGCCCTCAGCGTCCCGGCAGCAGGCGCCCGCCGTGGCCCCCGGACGACGCGATCGGCTTTTGCAGCACGATGTCGCGGCCGGCGGCCTGGCCCTGGGCGAAGGCGCTGGCGCTGGCGAAGCGCGACTTGCCGACGCTGGCTCGGCGCGGGTGGCGCGCATCGTAGTAGCGGCGCAGGTCCGCGTCGCCCACCCACACCAGACCCGCGGCGCGCTGCGCGGTGCGCGCCTCGGCCAGCCGGTCGAAGAAGCCGCGCATGACGCCCGCCAGGTAGCTGCGCCGGGGGACGTCCGAGCGCAGGGCGTGGCGGCGCTTGTGCTCCCGCCAGAGGCGCTCCGCGGTGTGTGACAGGAAGCCGTGCACGTACTCCGCGAGCGCGAGGTTCTCCTTGGTGCCGCACACCTCGAGCACGCTGCCGCTCTTGCCCGCAAGGGGCCGGTAGGCCGTCACCCAGATGGCCTCGACGAAGAAGTGCGTGCACAGGATGGCGCCGAGCACCCGCTCGTGCACCTGCACGCGGCCGGTCGGCTGGCCGAGGTGCAGGTAGCCGAACGCGCGCGCTCGGTGCTCCGTGGCGGCCTCGATGTTGTGCCGCAACATGAGGCGCTGGGCCTCGTTCATCGCGAGCTCGGCTTCGTGCAGGTTCGGGCTCTGCGCCAGGGCCAACAGCTTGGCCACGCGCGAGAGCACGCGCTCGTCGGCGGCGGTGCCCTCGCCATCCGGCAGACCGCTGGCGCGGCCGTCGATGCCGAGCTCGGCGCACAGGCGGCGAAACGACTCCCCGTGCGCCGCCTCGCCATGCACGGCGAGCACCTCCTCGACGTACTGGTGCGCCATCTCGTGGCGCAGCACCTCGACCACCACCCCCCACGAGTGATCCAGCACCAGGCGCCGGCCGATGCGGATCGTCCGGTCCCGCGCGCTCCAGCAACCGAGCCGCGTCGCCACATCCTCGAGCGCCAGCACCGGCGCGCGCAGGCGCTGGCCGAAGTGCGCGGCGTTGCAGCGACGCCACTCGGACAGCAGCGCGCGGACGCAGGCGGCCTCGAGCTCGGCGGAGAGTGACAGGACGTCGTGGGCAGGGGGCACGGACCCAGTCTGCCACGCGGGTCTGCCAGTGGCGCCGGCGCGGCAAGCCCGGCCGGAGCCTGTTCACGTACACTGGGGCCATGAGCTCGCCCCCCAAGCACTCGGTCGAGAGCCACCTCCGCCTGAGCGTAGACAGCTACGACGCTCAGATCCGGCGCTTCGTGCCGCACTACGAGGAGATGCTCGCCGCCGGCGTCGAGGTGCTGGCGGCGCTCGCCCCGCCGGCGCTGGCAGTGCTCGACCTCGGGGCGGGCACGGGAGCGCTCTCCGCCGCGGTGCTCGCCGCGGTGCCGGGGTCGCGCGCGGCCGTGCTCGACGTCGATCCGGACATGCTGGCGCAGGCGCGGCTGCGGCTCGCGCCCTACGGCGAGCGCGCCAGCTTCCACGAGGCGAGCTACTTCGGCGCGCTGCCGCCGGCTGACGCCATCGTCGCGTCGCTGTCCCTGCACCACGTGCACGAGCTCGAGAAGAAGACCGCGCTCTACGCCGCGATCCATCGCGCGCTGCCGCCGGGCGGTGTGTTTCTCAGCCTCGACGCGACCGTGAGCGCCGATTCGGCACTGGCGGCAAGGACCTACGAGGGCTGGGTGGCGTGGATGGGCGCCGCCGGGATCGGCCCCGAAGAAGCGCGCGGGCACCTGGCCGCCTGGGCCAAGGAGGACCGCTACCTGCCGCTCCATGTCGAGCTGGCGGCGCTGGCGCATGCAGGCTTCTCCGAGCCGGAGTGCTTCTGGCGCCGGGGGTCGCAGGCGGTCTTCGGCGGCGTCCGGTAGGAAAGTTCCTGCCCCCAGCCGCGTGGTAGCTTCTGAATGCCGGCTGCAGCGAGGCTCCTGGAGATGGCGGAGGGGGACCGACGCGCCCATGCGGCCACCTTCGAGGCCTGCTACGAGCAGCACCGCCAGCGCGTCTACCGGCTCTGCTTGCGCTACAGCGGTGGCAAGCGCGGCTTCGCGGAGGACGTGACGCATGACGTCTTCCTCAAGCTCTGGGAGCACCTGCCGCGGCTGTCGACGCACGAGGACATCGGCGCGTGGCTGTACCGCGTGACGGCCAACGTCGCCGTCTCGGCCATCCGCAGGGAGAAATCGCTGTTGCGGCGCATGCTCGGCGCCGCCCGGGAGCCCGAACGACAGGCCGACCTCTCGGCCGAGGCACAGCTCGCCGAGCACGAGCAGGCGAGGGCGGCCCTGGCAGTGCTCTCGACCTTGCCTGGGCAGCAGCGCATCGCGCTGTGCATGAAGCTCCTCGACGGCAAGAGCCAGCGCGAGGTGGCCGAGGCGCTCTCGGTGTCCGAGGGCTACGTGTCCAAGCTCATCGCCCGTGCCGAGGCGCATCTGCGCGCGCACGGCTGGGAGGTCGACGATGCCAAGTGATTTTCGCACGGCCCTCGGAGCGGCCGACGCCGAGCTCGAGCGCGCGGGGATGCCCGACGCCGTGGACGCCCGCGTGCGAGCCCGGCTGCGCGCGGGCCGGGTGCATAGACGACCCTCGACGCGCCTCGGGCCGATGGCGCTGGCGCTGTCCGGCGCGGCAGCGCTCCTGCTGGGGGTGGGCTCCACGCGCTATCTGAAGCGCTCGCCGCCAGAGGCGGTGGTGACGTCACCGGCGGCGCGATCGGAGGTGGCGCGCCAGGAGTCCGAGGACTCCGAGGGGAAGTACGAGGCCTGGGGGGCGCCATCTCCCGCCGACGTGCCTGGGACTCTCGAGCCCGCTCGCGCTCGCGCCGATGCCCCCAAGCGCAGGCGCGTTGGAATTGCCGACAGCGTCTGGAAGGACAACGCGAATGACGCTCCCGGCCACTACGCCGGGGGCGAGCAGCCGGAGATGACGCCGAAGCGCACGCGCGATCCGAACAGCCTCCATGACCTCGCGGGCTCCGACATCGTGAGAGCAAGGAACAAGGCGCAGAAAAGTGACAGCGGGTTGCCCGACCTCGGCCTCGACGACCGCGACGGCCGCCCCGGCAGCGGCGGCGAGACCACCCTCGGCTTCCTTGGCACCGGTCGTGGCGGCGGCGGCTACGTCGCCACCCTTCCGACCGCCTCCGGACCGCCCCTTCGCAGGTACCTCGACCCCGAGGGCCGCTTCGCCACCACGTATCGCCCGGGCGGTGGCAGCTTCGCCCGCTTTGCCGAGGCGCTCGCCCGCGGGCACGCACCGCCGCGTGCCTTGCAGCTAGCGGCCGACTTCGGCGGCCGCTACGGCGAGCCGCTCGCCGCGCCGACCGAGACCGCACTGTCATTGCGCGCAGACACCGAGCGCGCCGCATTGCCGCCCGCCGGTGGCCCCGTGCATTTGCGATTGCGCCTGCGCGGGGCAGAGGCGTTGCCAATGGGCCGCCCCGTCATTGCGGCAACCTTGATCCTAGACGTCTCAGGCTCCATGTCGGGTGAGCCCATCCGTCAGGCGCGCGAAGCGGCGCGGCAGATGGTCGCGCGGCTGCAGCCGACCGACCGAGTCGCCATCGTGACCTACGAGACCGGCGCCCGCGTCGTCGTGCCCGAGGGTCCGGTGGGCGCGCGAAAGCAGGCCATCCTGCAGGCCATCGACCGCATCGAGACCGCGGGCAGCACGAACCTCGAGGCGGGCCTGGCCGCCGGCTACGCGCAGGCGCGCCGCGCGCCCGACCGCGCGGACGTGGTGCGTCTGGCGGTGGTGTTCTCGGACGGCGAGGCCAACGTGGGCAACACCGACCCGTGGCAGCTCTCGGCACGTGCCGCGCGCGCGTTTCACGACGGCATCGAGACCACGACCATCGGCATCGGCTCGTCGTACGACGGCCGGCAGATGGTGGCGCTGTCGGAGCACGGCGGCGGTGGCTACTACTACGTGCAGGATCTGGCGTCGATCGCCGCGATCCTGGCGCAGGAGATCGAGCTGCGCGCCCAGCCCGTGGCGCGCGCGGTGGAGCTGCGTGTGCGCGTCGCGCCCGGCGTGCGCCTCCTGCAAACGTACGGCTCGCGTCGCCTGGGCGAGGCCGAGGCCGCGCGCGTGCGCGGTAGCGAGGTCGCCATCGACCGCCGCGCCGAGCGCCACGACCGCATCCGCGCCGACCGCCAGGTCGATGCGCACGGCGGCATGCGCTTCTTCATCCCCGGCTTCGCCCGCGCCGACAGCCACACGATGCTGCTCGAGCTCGAGGCGCCCCCGGGGCACGGCCAGCAGGCCCTGGCGACCGTCGAGCTGCGCTACAAGGACCGTGTCCGCGGCGCGAACCACGTCGAGGAGCTGGTGGTGCGCGTGGACACGGCCGGCAGCGCCGAGGCCTCGGCCGCCACCGAGAGCCCGAGCGTCGCGCGCACCGTGCTTGGCTTCCGCACGGGCATGACCCTGCTCGGCGCCTCCGGCAGCCGGCACGCCTCCTGGGCGGCGCGCGTGGCCGAGCGCGCGCAGCTCTTGCGGGCTGCGGCCGCGCGCTGGCACGACCCGACCCTCGGTCGCGACGCGGAGCTGCTCGAGCAGTACGCCAGCGTTCTCGGCAGCGGCGAGCTGTCGCGCGATCCGCTGGTGCTCTCCCTGCTGCTCGACCGCGCCGCCTACCAGCTGCTGCATTGATATGCGCATGCACGCATGTATTGTCGGCACCCTCCTCCTGGCCTCCGCCGGCGCGCGGGCCGAGCAGCGCGTGCGCCTGCCCCCCGGCGCCTTCGTTCTGCCCGTCGCCGGTCCGGTGCGCGTCCTTGGGAGCCTGCGCGACCGCGCCGACGGCTCGGTGGTGGACGCCGTGACGGATCGCCGCGCCGGCGCCAGCCCGGGTCCGGGCCTGCTCGACTGGGACGCCGGGGGCCTGCGCCTCGTGCGTTCCGACGAGAACGCTCACGCCTACGCGTTCGAGCCGACGGGCCGGACGGGCCGAGCGTGCGTCGCAGTGGGGCTCGAGGGCGCCTGTTTGGTGGGGCGACCGCTCCCCCTGGCAGTGACACGTCTCATCACGCAGGACGAGCTGGTGGGGCGCCTCGACGGCGGGCTCGAGCTGGAGTCTGCGGCTATACCCGTGGCACCTGTGGGCGCAACCGTCGTCGGCCGGACCCTCGGCTCGCCAGTGCGCATCAGCATCCTTTCACTGTCGGCGCTTGGCCTCCTCGTCTGCGCCCTGGCCATTCGGTGGCGCCGCTCCCGGCCGCGCGCCCGTGCCTTGCGCGCATTGCGCCGGCTCGAGGCCTGCGTGGCCGCCCGGCCGGTGTATGCGGGCCTGCTCGACCTCGGGGCCGACCTGGTCCGTCAGCTCGACGTCATTTCAGCCCAGCGGGCCGCATTGCGCGCCGAGCTGGCACGATGCGACGACCAGCACCGCCTCGAGCGCCGCGCGCGTGCCATAGCGGGCCTGGAGGTCTCGGAGGCCGAGCTGGTGATGCAGCAGCTTGGCCTCGCTCACGAATGGCGCGACCGACTCGTACAATGCGACGCCCGCAGCGACCGCATCGCCACGCATCTCGAGATCACGGCGATGAAGGTCGGCTCGCCCGCGTCCAGCGACGCGGCAGAGCAGGGGCTCCTCGGCGCCCTCAGCGAAGAGCTGACGCTGGCCCAGGAGAGTGTGCGCGCGGCGGATCGGCTGCTGTCAGGGTAGGAGGTTCGAGGTCCACGCGGGCATCGACGTGCCTATCGCCGCCTTCGCTGCCTGAGCAACAGCCCCACTGCCAGCAACCACCACGCGCCCGATCCCCCACCGCCGGTTGCGCAGCCACCGGCATCCTTCTTGTTCGGTGCCGCTGCAGACCCTCCGGCTCCGGCTCCTGCCGCGCCCGCGCCCGCCCCACCGTCACCGCCCATCGGCGCGCCGCCATCACCGCCTGCGCCTGCGCCGCCCGCGCCCGCCCCACCGTCACCGCCCATGCCGCCCGCGCCACCCATGCCACCTGCGCCACCCATTCCACCTGCGCCCATGGGCAGCGACGTCACGGCCACATTGCGATAGATCGCCGCATCGCCTGCATTGACGATCGCCAGATAATACGTGCCTGCCGCCGCGGTCGCGAACCATTGCGCGACGCCCTGCTGCATTCCCGGTTGCATCGGGTCCGCCGAGAGCACTGCCGTGACGTCCGCCGTCGCGTCGCTCGTGACCGTGCCGGCGGCGTAGGAGAACTTGATGGCGCTGTCCTTCTTGACGAGCACGTGCGGCGCGGGCGCGGCGCCCATGCCCGGGATGGCCGCGGCGGCGCCGTTCTGCACGCCGAAGGTCACCTTGAGGCCGCCTCCGGCCATGATCGCCGCCTCGAGCTGCAGCGGCGGCGGCGCGTAAGGCATCGTGCCGGCCTCGGCGCGGCCCGGTCCGAACAGGATCGGCCGGGGCGCGTCGAGCCGCACCACGCGCTTGCAGGCCCACACGTTGCGCTGCTCGAAGATCTGCCGTGCCTGCATGCCTGCCTGGGCACCGAGGGCCGTCGTGATCGCCTGCGCCGTCATCATGGACGCGTCGTCGAAGTCCGCGTCACGCGGCAGCATCGTGATGGCCGCCAGGATCGCGCGGTCCGCCGGCGCGCCGAGCGCGCTCCTGATCTGCCAGAGCGCTCCCGACCAGGGATGGCTGTCCTGGTGGACCTCGCCCCACAGCGTGTCGGGGCAGCGCTCGGTGTTCGCGACGTCGCGGATGGCGCCGCCCGTGGTGGGCAGACCCGTCGCCGCGTACTCACCCACGTGCGAGTCGCCCGTGCGCGCCGCCGCGAAGTAGTCCGCGTAGCCCTCGTTCATCCCGCCGGTCGAAGGGTCGAGCCCTTGCTCGTCGAGATCCTGCATGTCGAGATGCGAGGTCGCGCCGATGACCGCGTGCGTGAACTCGTGCGAGATCACGTCGCCGTCGTACGAGAAGTCCACGAGCGACCCTTGCCCGAACACGATCGAGTCGAAGTTGCGGTCGACGCCGGGGATGAGCCCACCCGCACCCGGCAGGAAGAACGCATTGTCGAATGCGTAGAGGTTGCCATTGGGGTTTGTGGCATTGGCGATGTCGAAGCCGCCGCGCGCGACGTCGATCGGGATGCGGAAGTTCACGACGCTGCGCAGCGGCAGCGAGTTGACGTCGCCGAAGCCGAGCGCCTTGAAGAAGGCATAGATGCCCGAGACGTGCCAGTACATGTGCGACTCGGCGAACAGGTCGTCGGGCGCGTTCGGCATCGACGGGTCGTAGACGAAGTTGCCCATCGCGTCCGCGGTCGCGACCGCCTCCTCGCTGCAGAGATGAATGCCGATCTGAAGGCCCATGATCGACACGTTGGTGAGCGCGTGGCGGTCGGGGCAATTGCGCGCGTCCACGAGCGCGCTCTTGAGGTGCTGCGGCGTCGCCGTCACGAGATCCGTGACGTCGACCTCCATCGTCATCGGCGTCGCCACCGGGTTCGACGGGTAGACGCGCAGCCTCGCGTCCCGCGCGCGCTCGATCGTGCGCACGAGGGCGCCGGTCCGCGCGTCCACCAGGACCATCGGCGCCGAGCGCAGCAGGAGCGACGGCGGCGGTGTCACCGCCCACACGAGCCGCCCGTCCTCACCTTCACGCAGCAGGGCCAGCGTGGCGTGCTCGGGGCGCAGCGTGCCCTCGTGCACCGTGGCGCGGTCGACCCGAGCGAGCGCGTCGTCGAGCGCGATGGCCGGCGCGAGCGCCGCCGGCGGATGCAGCACCAGCGTGGCCGTGGTCGCGCGCACGCGGCCCCCCTCGTCCACCAGCACCGCGGCCCCGCCGCCCACCACCGTCAGCCCGCTCACCGTCTGGGCGAAGCGCACCACCCGCAGCGAGCCGAGCTGGTGCGTCTCGGGCGACGCCAGCTCCACGGCGCCCACGCCGCCCTGCGCACGCGGCGCCGAGAGCAGGTGCTCGCGCGCGATCTGCTCGACCGGCAGGCTGCGTGCGGGGGATAGCAGCCCGACGGTCACGCGGGGCGACGCTTGACCCGGCCGGACGATGCGCGCCGTCGCGGCGCTCGCGGGCAGCGACCAGAAGAGCGACGAGCAGAGGATGGCGAGGCGGGGGAGCGAACGAGCCATGGGGACCTCCTTGGGGGCGCGCCGCACGCTAGCAAATCCGGAGCGACCAGCGGTTTTTTTGCTAGGGAGGCGAGTAGGCTGTGCGCGTGTCCGACTCCCGTCTCGTCGATCGCCCCGAGGCCCTCGAGGCCGCCCTCGCACCGCTGTTCGGCGCCTCGCGGCTGGCCGTCGACACCGAGTTCACCTGGGAGCGCACCTATGGCCCCATCCTCGCGCTGGTGCAGGTGGCTGGCCGCACGCCAGGTGGCCAGGTGCACGCGATCGCCGTCGATCCACTGCGCGTGGACCTCGCGCCGCTCGTGCGCCTGCTCACGGATCCGGCTCGCCTCAAGGTCTTCCACGCCGGGCGCGCGGATCTCGAGATCCTGCTCGGGCACGCAGGCGCGCCCCTGCGTCCCGTCTTCGACACGCAGCGCGCGGCGGCCCTGCTCGGCTTCGGGCACCAGGTCGGCTATGCGACGTTGATCGAACGCACGCTCGGGCTGCACGTGGACAAGGTCGAGCAGTGGTCGGGCTGGACGAGAAGGCCCCTCCGCCCCGAGCAGGTGGAGTACGCGCTCGGCGACGTGGTGCCGCTCCTCGACGCGTACGACCAGCTGATCGCGCAGCTCGAGCAGGCGGGCCGGCTCGCCTGGGCCGAGGAGGAGATGGCCCCGCTCGTGCGGCCCGAGGCGTACGTGACGCCGCCCGACGAGGCGCGCTTTCGCGAGGTCAAGGGCCGCCATCGCCTCGATCGGCGGGGCTTGGCGGTGCTGCGCGAGCTGGCGGCGTGGCGCGAGCGCACGGCGCGGGCGCGTGACATGCGTCCCTCGTGGATCGTCAAAGATCCCGTCCTGGTGGAGCTGGCCAGACGTCAGCCGGCGGCCGCGGCCGACCTCGAGCGCGTCCCGGGCCTTTCGCAGCGAGAGGCGCGGCGCTACGTCGTCGAGCTCGTCGCGTGCGTGCGTCACGCGCGGGAGCTGCCCGAGGAGGCTCTGCCCAGCATCGACCGGCCAAGCGGCCCCGATACCGGCCCGGCCGTGGAGCTCCTGCGCGGGCACCTCGCGAAACGCGCCGAGGAGCTCGCGATCGCTCCCGCGACCCTGGCCACCATGTCCGATCTCGAGCACCTTGCGCGGGCCCACCTGTCGGGTGCTGCGCTCGATCCCCAGGCAGCCGAGCTGCCGTCGCTGCTGGTGGGCTGGCGCGCTGGCGCCATCGGCCACGAGCTGCTCGGACTGCTCCAGCACATGTGTGCTTGACACCGACGACGATTGGCCTCATCCTGGCGTCAGTCGAAATACGCAGCATCCCGGAATAGTTCCCCGATACAGCGTAAGCACCCCAGTAGGATGGCCCATTCGACGTGGCCATCTGTCAGAGGTACGTCGTGAAGCAAGGCAGTGTGAAGTGGTTCAATGACGCCAAGGGCTTCGGGTTCATCACGCAGAGCGATGGTCCCGACGTGTTCGTGCACCACAGCGCGATCGTGGCGGACGGCTTTCGTTCCCTCACCGAGGGCGACAAGGTCGAGTTCGACGTCATGCAGGGCCCGAAGGGTCTGCAGGCCGTGAACGTCCGTCGCGTCAACGCGTAGTCCGGGCGACTGGATCACCGAAAGGGGCGGCTCCGCAAGGGCCGCCCCTTTTTCTTTGGTGTGCCTCGCTAGCGACACCACCGGCGGCAAATCTGCGCGAAGGTGTCGACCAGCGCAGGCTCGGGCGAGGCGCCGGCGCTGGCCTGGGCCGCAAAGACCTTCAGATCCGCCTCCATGAGCAGGCAGTCGTGGTCCCGCACCGAGCGCACGAGGCGCTCGGCCGCGTCGCAGTAGTCGGGCCGGGGATTGGCCTCGCACCGCCGGGCCACCTGATCGGCCGCGCGCTCGAGCGGATCCAGCGTCGGAGTGTCCCTGCGTCCGGGCAGGGGTGCGTCGTCGCCGACGCCCGCGAGCGACAGGCCGAAGAGCACCATCGAGATGCCCAGGTACCCCCACATCCTGGGCGCGACCCTCGGCTGGAGGCGCCGGTGCCAGCCCAGCATCGAGCGCACCGTGGGCGCAGACGAGGCCATGACGGCTTGCCAGCTGCGCGCCGTGCGCAGGCCTGCGTGGAGGGCGAAGGCCTTCCCCGCGCGGCGTGCAGTGGCCGCTTCGCCACTGAGCGCAGCGCAGGCGGCGGCGATCCGCAGCTCGGGCGGCAGGTCCGGCAGGGCTTCGAGCTCGAGGCAGAGATCGAGCAACGCGGCCACCGTCATGGATTGCGGGGTGCTGCGTCCACCTCGACACAGGGCGCTGCCGACGCTGGCGAGCGCGCGGCGGGCGTCGTGCGGAGCATTCTGGCGATGCAGCGACAGCACGACGCGGAGGGCTGCCTGCACCTGGCTCTCGGACGCGCCGTCCGCCAGCGCCTCGGCCACCAGATCCGCGGTTTGCTCCGTGGGCAGGTGCCACGCGTCCAGCTCGGCGCGGCGCAGCCGCATCTGCGGCGAGGTGGCCTTCCGCAGGCGCTCGGAGCGCGCAGGGTCGAAGGGCTCGAGCCCGAGCTCCCGGAAGGCTCCATCGATGGTCCTCTGCTCCTGCGGCCCCCCCGCCGGCGTGTCAGAGCGCTCGTGCACAGCGGTTCCGCAAGCAAGGTCCGATCCCAGTCCCGGCCCCAAAGCAATTCCTCGTGGTTGCAAGAATATGGAAAAAATTGAGCAATGCAGCCCACTGGTCCGAAGATGTCATCGATGCTGCGAGTGGCAGGCGGAGCAGCCAGTGGTCAGGCAAATCGCGCGAGCGGCTGAGCGGTCGAGCGGTCGAGCGCGAGGTTCGCTGCTAGGATGGCGCTCCAATCGCGAAGGGGGAGTCGATGTCGATGCGTGTCTCGTTGTGCCTGGTCGCGGCAAGCGGCCTTTTCGGAATGGCCTGCAACAAGTCGGATGCGCAAAAGCCCGGCGCTGCGGCCCCTGCTGGCGGCAAGGAGGCCTCGCACGCCAGCTCGGCCAAGGCCCAGGCGGCGCTCGACGAGGTCATCCGCTGCCTGGACCTCAAGGGCCTGGTCAATCGCTTCGACTCGCGTCGCGAGCACTGCATCCGCAACAAGGTGCCGCGCTATGTCGCGATCATCGAGGGGCGCGAGCCGCCGGCGGAGCAGACGGCCGAGGAGGACCTGCAGAACTTCGAGGGCGCGAAGAAGAAGGCGCTCGAGTCGGCGCGCTGGACGGTCGACTGGCCCGAGCTGCTGCGTGATTTCCGCGGCTACGAGCCGAAACCCGAGGCGCTCACGAAGTCGTGCGTGACCCAGCAGATGGCGTCGCTCGATCCGGCGATGAACGTCGTCGTCGGGGGCCTTCTGCGCGAGTACGCGACCTGGAAGCAGAGGACCGACTTCTTCGTCCAGTACGAGCGCAACAACCACCTGCGCATCGATTACGACTTCGAGGAGCGCGTGGGGCCGAAGGCCAAGGGCAGGGGCAAGAAGGGGGGCGACAGCACGCCGAAGAACCTGTACTCGGGCACCACGGTGGCAGGAAAGCCTGAGCTCATGCGCCGCCTCGAGGCCAAGGGCGGCGTGCCCGAGAAGTTCTACTGCGTGGTCAAGGACGCGCGGTGGGTGGCGTCGGAGAAGACGGCCGCGGCCGATCTGCCGGGGTTTCCGGTGTCGGTGGACTGCGAGACGCCCCCGGATGTGTCGAACCGCATCACGCTGCTCTTGCAGAAGTCGGATCCCCTGCAACGCGGCGACCTCGTGAGCGTACCGCTCGCGAATGCCAAGGTGCCGCCGATGAAGGCGGCCGAGGGCAAGAAGGGCAAGAAGAAGGGCGGCGACGCCGGGCCCACCGTGGGAGCGCCCGTGCTGGCGCTCATGCAGATCGGCGGCGGTGGTTTTCGCCGGCGCTTCGTGCAACCGGAGATGGTGTGGGTCGTGAGCGGCGCCACGGCGACCGTGGAGGAGAAACGCGGCGCGTGCCCGCCGGGCGAGGGGCTGCTCGAGGAGAAGGCGCGCCTGGAGGCGGCCGGCTTCATCAAGGGCGGCAAGGGCGGCAAGAAGGGCGGCGGCGGCAAGAAGGGCGGCAAGAAGCGCTGACGGACGGCCCCGGCCGGTCGCGCCTTCCGTGACCGTGCCCGGAGGGCTGTCATAGGCATCCCCCAGGATGGCGGGGTGCTCTCGAGCTCGTTCATCCATGGCCAGGGCGTCGGACCTTCCACCGAGCGGCGGCTGTGGCGCTCGGGGGCCCACGACTGGGAGTCTTTCCTCGCCCTCGCGCGCCGCGGTCGGCTGCGCGGCAGCCGGATGGCGCGTCTCACGGAGATGGTCAAGGCCTCGCAGGCGGCGCTCGACACCGGCCAGATCGAGTTCTTCGGTGAGCGGCTGCCCCCATCCGAGCTCTGGCGCCTGCACGGGCCCTTCGCGTCACGCGCCGCGTACTTCGACATCGAGACCACGGGCCTGTCCCCGGGGGTGGACGTCGTCACGGTGGTGGGCCTGTTCGACGGCCGGCACTTCCAGGCCTTCGTGCGAGGGCAGAACCTCGACGAGTTCCCCAGCGCGGCGGCGCGTCATGCGCTCCTGGTCTCGTACAACGGCGCGACCTTCGACCTGCCGTTCCTGCAGGCGACCTTCCCCGATTTCGCACCGCGCGCGCACCTCGACCTGCGCTATCCGCTGGCGCGCCTCGGCTACCGCGGCGGCCTCAAGGAGATCGAGCGCCGCGCCGGGATCCGCCGCCCCGGGCACCTCGCCGAGCTGAGCGGCTTCGATGCCGTGCGGCTCTGGCACGAGCACGTGCAGGGCGACGCGTCGGCGCTGGACACGCTGCTCGCCTACACGCGCGAGGACGTCGTGAACCTGGCGTCATTGGCGCAAATGGTGGCCGCCGAGATGCCTGCGCAGATCGGCTTTCCCGTACCGGCGAGGCCCTAATCGACGTGCATGCTGGGGCCAAGCGGCGCCAGCGTCGGATCGCCCTCGAGGGCCACGTCGTTCTCGGACGCGTAACGGGTCGTGCCGCCGTCTACGAGAATCACGAATCGCTTGAGGTGGGGCATGATCCGGATCTCGGTGACGACGCCCGCCGGATGGGGGTCCTCCATGCCGCGAAGCAGCACGACACGGGTGCCCACTCCGATCTTCCGTGTGGTCCAGGCGCGCAACCAGCGCGGGCTCTGCTTGATCGACTTGCTCGCCATGGCTCACCTCGATCAATCGGGTTTCGTCGTCCAGCGCGCCCGGCAGCGACCGCACAGGAACGAGTGTGTGCCCTCCACCTGCAGGCAGGTCGGGACCCCGACCTCCCTGCAATAGGGGCAGCTCTGCCGCTTGCGCCGGGCCTCGTCCTTGGGCAGGTTGTGCTTCGAGCCCCGCTCGATCGATTGATCGCACAGCGAGCAGACCTGGTTCATTGGGTGCCCATCCTCGTGGCGCCGGCACCACCCGCGGCGGTCAGGTCCGAGTTGCTGACCCGGGGGAGCTCGACGACGAAGGTGGTCTTCGTCGGCTGGTCTGTCTCGACACGGATCGAGCCTCCGTGCGCGAGCACGATCTGCTTGCTGATGTAGAGGCCGAGGCCCAGGCCGCCGCGCTCGACCGCATCCGCCCCGGGCCCGCGCCGGAACGGCTCGAACAGATGCGGCAGCACGCGCTCGGGGACCGGCCCGGCGCTCGAGACCTCGAGGATGACCGCGGAGCCGGCGTCCGACAGCACGAGGTCGGCGTTGGCGTCGGAGCCGTGCCGGACGGCGTTGTCGAGCAGGTTCGAGACCACGCGACCGATGAGGTAAGGATGCCAGCGCCCGCGGGTGTTGCCGCGGACCTCGAACGAGACCTTGCAGCGCGGGTGGCTGAGCGTGACGTCTCCCATCACATCGGTGCACAGCTGGGCCAGGTCTGCCTCGACGCGGCCGAAGAACATGGCGTTGCCGGCGCGCAGGCCCGCGAAGTCGAGCAGCTGCGCGATCATGTGCTCGAGGCGCTGAGAAGATCGCGCCAGCGTGGCGATGCCATCGGAGTCCAGCGCCGCTCCCTCGGCGGTCCTGGCGATGGCGCGCCCGATCGCGCTGATGGGCAGCCGCATGTCGTAGGCGGCCATCGTGAGGGACAGCTCTCGCAGCTGGTTGTCCCGCTCGCGCGCCTGGTTGAGCTGCTCGCGGGTGGCGTTGGCCTGTTCGCGGAGGTCGTTCGCCAGCTCGCGAGACTCGATCGCTTCGGACACCTAAGACACCACGATACCCAGCATGGCAGACCCTGGGAAATCGACAATCGGAAGTTGGGAATTCGAGCGCTAGGGCTGAGCGAGGAGGCCGGGCGGCAGCTCGAGGTAGAAGAGGATGTTGTCGCCCTCCTCCTCGCCGCCGTACCAGTTGGAGTGGAAGGCGACGCGGGTGCCGTCGAGGCTGACGCTGGCGTGGCACTCCTGGGTCCAGTAGTTGGTCGAGCGCGTCCGGTGATGCGCGAGGTGGATGACGCGTGCTCGCTCGACCGGTGCGATCTCCACCGCGACGATCTGACGATTCAGGTAGTGCCCGCTCGGGTTGTGCGAGTCCTCCGACAGGATGACCCAGCCGGGCGTGGCCCAGCTGTTCCCGCTGACGTGATACTCGTAATCGGCGACGCCATCGGGGTTCATGGCTGCGATCTGGATGACCTCCAGGGTCTCGACGTCGATGGCCTCGATGAAGTCACTGACGTCGGACTTGACGACGACGAAGTCGTGCCCGTTCTTGCCGAGCGCTTCGTCGTGGTGGCCCGCCACCGGCGCCAGCATCTTCGCCTGATCGAGGTGCAGCGAATAGGCCATGACGCCGCACGGGTTCGCCATCGTGGCCTTGCGGTCGCCGCACGAGCGGTCTTCCTGGAAGTTGACGATGAGGTACTTCCCGGTCGGGCTGATCGCGGAGTTGTTGGGCAGCTCGCTCACCGCGGGCATGTGGTGCACCCACGACTGGCCCGCCTGCAGGTCCGTCGTCACGAGGTGAAAGCGACTGCCGTGGCACGCGCCGGACGTCTCGACATGGAAACCCCAGTAGCGGCTGCCCGCGCTGGACTCGCCCTCGTCTCCGCCCAAGGTCACGGCCGAAAGAGAGCAGCCCGCGAGCTCCGGGAGCGTCGCCGGATCGAACGCCGTCCGCGGCTGGCGCGAACGGACGTCGAAGCGGATCAGCTTGCTGTCGCTGAGGTAGAAGAGGACGTCGGGGTCGCGGCCGTGCCAGCGCGCCGCCGCGGCGTCGCCTCCCGTCACGATGGCCTGCGTGGGCTCGCCGAGGCGGCTCGTGTCGAGCACGTACCAGTCGCCTCCGTCCTTGCGCACGAGCAGCCGCGTGGCGTCCGCGTTGAACGCGGAGAACCGCGAGTAGCCGTTCATCCAGCCACGCGGGGTGGCGCGGGTCAGGCAGGTGCCGAAGTCGGGGTCCCGCACGGTCTGGCCGACCTCAGGCAGCGTCAGCGCCGCCTCCGCGTAGCCGTTGACGTGCGGCGCCGTGCTCACCACGAAGGGCGAGCCCGCGCTGTAGGTCGGCATGGCGCCCATGCATCCGGCGCTCGGGCGCGCGATCGCGGTGGGCGCGCACGGCACGTCGCCGTGGCAGTAGCCCGGATCCGTGGGCACGGTGGACGTGCCTGGATCCGCCGGGCCGCCCGCGCCCGGCATGCCTTGCCCGGAGCCTCCGGCCGAAGGCCCGGCCGCACCGCCCGCGCCCTGACCGGGGGGCGCGGGCTCGGTCACCTCGCACGCGCAGGGCAGGAGCAGCAGCCCGCAGCCAATGACGATTCCCCGGAGCGTCGGCAGAGCCATCCAGTTACCTGGAGCAACCCATGTGCCGCGCCGCGCGTCAGCGATCTCGAGCGTTTGAGCTGTGGCCGGGGTGATCTGACCCCGGGTGCGCTCGGGCCTACTGGCTACGCCTTGCCCCAGGGCTTCTGGCCGCGGCCGCCCTGAGAAACTTTCCACATGGCCAGTGTGGGCGCCAGCGCGGGGGTCTCGAGTCCCCCGCGCGCGTTTTTCCGTGCCTGCACAACCGGCTGGATCCGTGCGCGCCAGCCCCTTCTCAGATCCAATTGCAGTCGGCCTGCGCACAGGGCCTACATGTGGGGCAATGGGCACGGGGGTTGCTTGATGCGCCGACCATGCGTTCGACGAGGCTCCTGGGGCTTGGCATCCTTTGCGCGCTCGCTTGTGCAGCGCGAGAGCCGGGCGACTTCGACGATTCCAGCGAGGTGGTCGATCTCGGTGACGCGCTGCCCGATGGCGAGGCCGGCAAGGCCGATTCGCGCGACCTCGCGTTCGACTTGCTGCCGATTCCGGCGGGTACGCCGGAGAGCACGGCACCGCGCCGGAGGCTGATCGCGAGCGCCAGCGACTGGCGTGCGCTGTTTCGCACCGATCCGGCGGGCATCGACTTCGCCCACGAGTGGGCGATCTACTACGGCGCCGGGACACAGCCGACGCAGGGCTTTTCAGCCGAGGTGCGCGGCGTGCGCATCGCCGACGACTTCCGTTCGCTCGTCGCAACGACGGCGCTGGTGGCGCCGGGTCGCTTCTGCGTGCCCGAGGCCCGCTCATCGACCCCGCAGACGCTGGTCAGGATCGCGCGCCCCACCACGCCGATCGGCGCGATCCGCTGGATTCGCGGCGCGGAGTCGCGCGACTGCGCGCCCCCCGCCGCGGCGGATTGCGCCGTGCTCCATTGCGTGCGTGGCAGCTATTGCAGCGCGCATTCCGGGAGCGCTCAATGCATTCCCTACGCCACGTGCGCGCTCGTGCCGCCGTCCTGTCCGAGCGGGACGCGCTGCCAGGACCTGCTGGCCGGATGCTTCCGCCTCCCGTGCCCGCCGACCACGCCGTCGTGCCAGCCCTACGGCTGTCCGCCTGCGGGGACGCTCCGCTGCGGCGGTCGCGTCCTTGTCGGCGACCTCGAGGCGTGCCACGGCGAGTACCACGACTGGATCGTCGCGAGCTGCCCGGGCGTTCGGTTCACCTACGACAGCTGATTGCCTCAGTGCACGGCGGGCCAGACGACGTGGCCCTCGACCAGCACGACGGTCACCATCGCCGGCTCGAGGGTCATCCGAACACCGCGCTCGGGTGAGAGGCGCTCGGGCGGCCACAGGTCCCGCACGCGGCGAAAGACCAGCAGGCCGTCCTCGACACCATCGAAGCGCATGCCGCCGAAGCCCACGCGCGCGGCGCCGCCCGTGTCGTCGGCGCTCACGATCTGGTCGGTCGGCAAGGGGACGCGCGCATTGCCTGCAAACACCACGAACGTCCCGGGAGGCCCATTGCCGACGATGGGCAGCCCGGTCGTGTGCGGCGGCTCGCGCTCGACACGGGTGCCCGGGATGAATTCCACGACGACCGGAGGCACGACGACTGGAGGCACGATTGCGGTCACGCCTTGCGCACCCGGGCCGGCTTCTGCGTCAGGTACTGGTCGTAGGTCCCGCGGACGTCGTGCAAGCCGGTCTCGTCGAACACGAACAGGCGCGTGGCGAAGCTCTCGATGAGGTCGCGATCGTGGGTCACGACGAACGCCGTTCCCTCGTAGCGCTCGAGGGCGTCCCCGAGCGCGATGATCGACTCGAGATCGAGGTGATTGGTCGGCTCGTCGAGCACGAGCACGTTGTCCTTGGTCAGCATCAGCTTGGCGAACAGGAGCCGCACGGCCTCGCCGCCCGACAGCGCCCCGGTGGGCTTCTTGCCCTCCTCGCCCTTGAACAGCATCTTGCCGAGCAGGCCGCGGATGTCCTGCAGGTGCGCGCGGTCGTCGAAGCCGTGGAGGTACTCGTCGACCGTCGTGCCGGTGGGGATGCTCTCGCCGTGATCCTGCGCGATGTAGCCGATGGAGACCTCATGCCCCCACTCGAGCTTGCCGGCATCGGCCTTGAGCGCCCCGACCAGCAGCTTGCACAGCGTGGTCTTGCCGGCGCCGTTCGGCCCGACGATGGCGACCTTCTCGCCCTTCATCACGAGCGCGCTGAAATTCCGGCAGATCTCGACGTCGGGCCAGCGTTTCGACAGGCCGGCGATGGTCAGCGTCTGCTTGCCGGAGGGCTTTTTCACGAGGAGCTGGATGAACGGCCGCTCGATGTTCGACTTCTTGAGGTCGGACACCTGCAGCTTCTGGATCTGCTTCTTTCGGCTCTGCACCTGCGAGGCGCGCGTGCCCGCGCCGAAGCGCGCGACGAAGTCCTGCAGCTGCGCGATCTTCTGCCGGCGGTCGGCGTTCTCGGCCTCGATGCGGCCGCGCACCTGCGCCTTGGCCCCCACCATGTCGTCGTAGGCGCCGACGTAGGTGATGATCGTGTTGTAGTCGATGTCCGCGATGTGCGTGCAGATCGCGTTCAGGAAGTGGCGGTCGTGCGAGATCGTGATGAGCACGCCCTGGTACTCGCACAGGAACTCCTCGAGCCAGCGGATCGAGTCGAGGTCGAGGTTGTTGGTCGGCTCGTCGAGCAGCAGCACGTCGGGCTTGCCGAAGAGCGCCTGGGCGAGCAGCACGCGGAGGCGCAGGCCGCCCGGGAGCTCGCGCATCGGCCGCTCGAGGGCGGAGGTCGGGATGCCGAGGCCGCCGAGCAGCTCGCCCGCGTCGCTCGCGGCGGTGTAGCCGTCCTCCTCGGCGAGGATGCACTCGAGCTCGCCCAGGCGGTGCCCCTGCTCCTCGGTGATCTCGGGCAGGGCGAGGATCGCCTCCTTCTCGGTCATGGCGGCCCACAGGCGCTTCGAGCCCCGCATGACCACGTCCACGACCTTCTCGTCCTCGAAGCCGAACTGGTCCTGGCGCAGGACCGAGGTCTTCTCGGGGCGCGCCACCGAGCCGGTGTCCGGATCGAGGTCGCCCGCGAGGATCTTCATGAAGGTCGTCTTGCCCGCGCCGTTCGGGCCGGTCAGGCCATAGCGCCGGCCCGCGGAGAAGACGACGCTGACGTCCTCGAAGAGCTTCTTCGAGCCGTACGACTTGGTGACGGTGGCGACCTGCAGGTTCGACATGGCGGCGCCTTATACGCCACCCGGGGCGATCGCGCCCGTGGAACCGTCAGGGCACGTCCGCGCGGATCACCGCCGGCACCGCCGAGAAGCCGATGCCGAAGGACATCAGGGGCAGGCCATCGACCACGACGTCGGGCCTGATCGCGGCGCTGGCCGTGGCGTTGGTCTCGAGCTCGCTCGGCCGGATGCAGTCCGTGGGCGGGCCCGCGGCGCCCGCGCTGAAGCGTCCACACGACGCGGCGTCGGGGGCACAGCGGTGGGCGCCGTCGAAGGTCGCGCACAGCTGCACCGCGAGATCTCCGCCCTGCGCGATGCGCTGCACGAGCAGCTGCGCCATCGCCGGGATCACCTGCGCGCTGATGTCGGGCTCCGACAGGCCGCCGCAGACGCGCGCGCCGTCGATGCGGCGCCCGCCCTCGGCGATGGCGACCGCGAAAACCTGCGCGCTCTGCAGGGTCAGGTGTAGCGGCTCGGCCCCGGCGACCAGCGCCACCGGAAGGTCCACCGCGCCGGGCCCGAATTGCCCGAGGCGGTTGCGGATGACGCCGTCGAGGATGGCGCCGCGCGTGGGATCGCGCGCGAACTCGCCGTTGCCGGAGAACGCCACCACGGGATCCCAGGTCGGCCCGAGGTAGCGCCCGACCGAGACACGGAAGCTCGCCGCCGCGACGTTCTTCAGATCGGCCGCGCACAGGTCCACCAGCAGGACCTGCTTGCCCGTCGCCACCGACTGCTCGAGCGCGCGCTGCACGTTGACGCCGAGCGCGGAGAAGTCGGCCAGCTCCTGGCCGAGCTGGTTGTCGATGCCGCCCTGGCCGTCGAGATCGCAGCCGAGCAGGCGCGCGTCCGCGCGGTCCGACGGCAGCATGATGTGATCGATGACGAAGCTCAGCGTCTCGGAGCAGCGCGCCACGACGCCGCCGTCCGTCGCCTCCCCCGTGCCGGGCTGGATCCGGTGATCCGTGGTCCCTCCACACCCGACCAGGACCAGGACCCACGTGGATACCACCTTCACGCGGACATCGTACCACGGGCCATTCCGGCCGCGGGCCGGAACACGCGGCTCAGAAGGAGAGCGTGGCGCGTGCGAAGGCCTGCGAGCCGCCCGCGGCGGGATCGCCGAACTTGGTGTTCTCGTCGCCGAGCAAGAGGAACGCGCCCACCGACAGGTCCACGCCGTCCCAGCCCAGCCAGGACACCTGCGGAAAGCCGATCCCGGTCGCGTGGCCGACCTTCCAGATGCCGAAGACACGCAAGAGCAGCTGGTCGGACAGGAGCTTGAGGTCGCCACCGGCGACGAGGTAGTCGCCGATGCGGTCCCAGGTCACCTCGGGGCTCGTACCGAAGGCGACGCGCCTGACCTCGAGGCCGCTTCCGTACTCGTCGAGGAAGCCGTGCGCCCACTGCAGGTTCACGTAGAGGTGGTGAAACAGCGTCACGTCGGCGCCCACGGTCCACTTCGGGAAGGGCCGTGACGGCACGACCACGGGACGCGCGCCGGTGCCGTCGAGGGACAGCGAGCCGTCCGCGGCTTCCCGGATCTCTCCTGAGAACATGCCCGGGGTCTCGAGCGAGAGCCGGGCCTCCTCGGGGAAGTAGAGCGCCACGTCCGCCCAGAGGCCGGGGCGTGGGCCGAACGGGAGCTCGCTCGAGAGCTCGAGCCCGGCCAGCTGGAAGCGCGGAAAGCCCAGGGTGACGGCGGTGGTCCTCGTGCCGTCGTCGGCGGTCGAGGTGACCGAGCGAGTGGGGCTCGGCAGGTCGAAGTGGCCCCGGAAGTAGAGCGCCGCAAGGTCGATGTCGAGGACGCGGGTCTGCACGCGCGCTCCCGCGGCGACGTCCTCCGCCAGCGCGACGGGGCGCTCGACCGCGACGGTGATCTCCTTGGGGGGGCCGAGCGCCACCAGCATCGCCAGCTCGCGCCGGAAGCGGTCGCCCTGGATGCGGATGCGGTCGGCGGTGCCGAGCCCGAGGCGCGCGCTCGGCGGGATGAGACCGGGGCGGAACACCGGGATCGCCACCGCGGTGGCGCGCAGCCAGTCCGCCGGGGCGTAGTCGATGCGCAGCATGTCGGTGCCGATGGGGTCGCCGAACAGGAGCGCGTTGTCGAAATCGCGCGCGTTGGCCACGTTGAGCGGGGAGAACGCGTCCGAGGCGCCCCAGGTCACGACCTGGCGGCCGACGCGCAGATCGAGGCCGGGCAGCACCTCGTTCACCTCGACGTAGAGGGCGTAGGTGCGCAGGTAGAAGGGATCGGTGCGCTCGCGCCGCGACAGGTCGCCGAGCGTGTCGGCCTCGGAGAAGCCGCGCAGGACGAAGTCCACGTTCGCGTGCGCACGCACGTGCGGCGACAGCGTGGCCGTCGGCTTGAGCTTGAGCACGTTGTCGTTGCGCGCGAAGCCGTAGTCGATGAGGGTCTGGCGCGTGCCGGCCACGAGGTCCGACTTTGGGATGACCACGTAGCGCACATCGCTCGACACGAGCCCGGACCACTCGAGCCTCGGGCCCGCGGTCGGTTCCGTGGGCGCCGCGGGCTCCGGCGCCACCGGCCTTTCGAGCGCGGCCCGCATGCGGGCGGTCACGGGGTCGTCATCCGGCGCGGGAGCCTCGGGCGCCGTCGGCGGGGCTGGATCGCCCGGAGCGGCGGCCACCGGGACAGGCAGGAGCGCGAGACCGACCAGGACCGCGATCCGCAAGGACGCCATCACCGACCGCATGATACCCCTGCAAAGGCGCGCGCGCGGGATGATAGGATGAGGCTGAGGCAGTTTGCGTCAATCGGGTGAGGCGCCCAAGGACGGGGAAGCGAGCGTGGAGGCCGGGCGCTACCCGCCTGACGCGGTGCTGGCGCAGCGGTACCGCGTCCTCGGCGTCCTGGGCGAGGGCGGCATGGGCGTCGTCTACGAGGTCGTGCACGTCGAGATCGACCGCGCGTTCGCCCTCAAGGTGCTGCACCGCGCGTACTCGGGGTATCCGGACGCCCTCGAGCGGTTCCGCGCCGAGGCCCGCGCCGCGAGCCGCATCGGCCATCCCAACATCGTCGATGTGCTCGACTTCGGCACCACCGAGCGCGGCGAGGCGTTCTTCGCGATGGAGCTGCTCGAGGGCGAGAGCCTCGGGCAGCGCATCGAGGCGACCGGTGGCCCGTTGCCACTGGCGACGACCCTGGATCTGCTCACGCAGCTGCTCGACGCGCTCGCGGCCGCGCACGCGGCGGAGATCATTCACCGCGATCTCAAGCCCGAGAACGTGTTCCTGGTGCCGGAGTCGGGCGGCGGCAGCATGGTGAAGGTCCTCGACTTCGGGCTCGCGAAGTCGCCCGAGCTCGCGCCCTCGACCCGCCGCCTGACGCAGGCGGGCCAATTCCTCGGGACGCCTGGCTACATGGCCCCCGAGCAGATCTCCGGCGCCGGCGTGCAGGTGCGCACGGACCTCTACGCGATCGGTTGCATCGCCTACGAGATGCTGACCGGCGAGATGGTGTTCCCGGAGAAGGAGATCGCGAACCTGCTCTACCGCCACGCCAACGAGCCGCCGCTTCCGCCGAGCACACGGCGCCCCGATGCGCGCATACCCCTCGCGGTCGACGAGCTCGTGCTCGCCGCCCTGGCGAAGGATCCGACCGCGCGCCCCGCGTCGGCGGCCGAGATGGCGACCACGCTCCGGAGCATCGCGAGCGCCGAGGGGGTCGCGCTGCAGCCGCCCAAGGTGCCGTCGCGGCGTCCCAAGACGCGCACGAGCCGGCAAGGCAGCAGCGGCGCCGCGCCGGCGTCGGGCGCCGTCGGTCCTGCCTCGGTCCCGGACAAGCCGACCGTGCGGCTCAGCCGGTTGCCCGAGCTGCCTGTGACGAAGATGCCCGCGAGCGCCTCGGTGCCGCCCCGGCGGCCCAAGTGGCGGCTCTTGCTCGCGATCCCCGTGGCTGGGGTGGCGCTCGCGGGTGCGCTCTTCGGCGTCCTGCGCCCGGCCGCCACGCACCTGGTGGTGGCGAGCGATCCCGCGGGGGCCGAGGTGCTCATCGACGGCAAGAGCCTCGGGCACACGCCGCTGACCCTGCATGGCGTGTTGCCCGCCGGACCGCATGGGCTCGAGCTCCGCGCCCCCAAGCGGCCGCCGGTGCGGCGTGAGCTGGCGCTGCGTGGGGGCGTCGAGGAGCGGCAGGAGGTGTCGCTCGGGCGGCCGCGGCGCGTCCTGCGCGTCGGCAGCCGCCCACCGGGCGCGTTCGTTGCGGTGGACAACACGCCGAGCGGGGTGACGCCGCTCGAGGTAGAGCTGGCGTACGACGTGGTTCACATGGTGCGCCTCGAGCTGAGCGGGTTCGAGCCCTGGCAGCACTGGGTCGACGACGACGCGGCCGGCGAGCTCGTGGTCGATCTCAGGCGGGATGCACCGCCATGACCCGGGCTGACGCCGGCAGGTGCGCGTTCGCCTTGATGGGTTCGCTCGTCCTCGTGCTGGCCGCGCGCCCGGCCGGCGCCGAGGGTGAGCCCGCGAACGAGGCGGAGGCCATCCGGCGCGGCGAGGAGATCGTCGCGCAGATCGACGCCGCTCAGAGCGCGCTCGGCGAGCGCATGATGGTGGTTCGCATGCGGCTCGTGGAGGCGAGCGGCCAGGTGCGGGAGCGGCGGGTCCGTACGCTGCTCAAGGGCGAGTCGAAGCGCCTCATTCGCTTCCTCGCGCCGGCCGATCAGCGTGGCCTCGAGGTCCTCGTCGAGAGCCCGGAGCTCATGTACGTCTACACCCCCGACAGCGGGCGGATCCGCCGGCTCGGGATGCACTTCGAGCAGCAGGGCTTCCTCGGCTCGGACATCACGACGGACGATCTCACGCGCACGCGCATGGGTCCGGTCTACACCGCGAGGCTCCTGTCGCAGCGCGGCGACGAGGCCACGATCGAGCTGCGCCCGCGCGCCAAGGGCTCCGACCTGTCCAAGGTGGTCGCGGTCGCCAACCTCAGGTACCGGTTGTTCCAGACGCTCGACTACTACGACGACAAGGGCCAGCGCTGGAAGCGGCGCAGCTCCACCAACTTCGTCGAGACCGGCATGAGCAAGCGCACCTGGTGGCCGAAGTCCGTCATGTACGTCGACTTCAAGCGCAACCACGCCACCGAGCTCCTGGTGGAGGAGTTCCACACCGAGCTCGGTGTGCCGGACAGCGTGTTCTCCGTGCGCTCGCTCGGCAAGGCGGACTGGACCGGGGGCGGCGGCAAGCACTAGGTGTTGCCCCCACTGCGTAGGACTCTCTGAGCGCGCTTACCGCGTTCGCGATCCGCCGCTCGCGGGCCGTGCTGGCCTGCTTCCTCGGCGTGGCCCTCGTGGCCACGCTGGGCCTCTCGCGGCTGCGGGAGGAGGAGGATCCGTTCGCCTTCCTGCCCACCGGGGATCCGGACGTGCAGCTCTTCGCCGAGGTCAGCCGCCGCTTCGGCGGCCTGCGCGTGGCGATGGTGGGCGTGGAGGCGCCGCCCGGTCACGACGTGCTCGAGGCCGCTCAGCTGGCGCGTATTCGGGCGGCCACCGACGAGATCCGTCGCATCGGCGGGGTCGATCACGTGGTCTCGGTGACGTCGATCGCGGACGTCGTGAGCGGACCCGCGGGCGCTGAGATCACGTCGCTGGTCGACCGCCTGCCGGCGTCCGCCGAGGAGCACCGCGCGCTCCGTGATCGCGTGCTCTCCCGGGCCCACGTCGCCGGGAGCCTGGTGTCCAGAGACGCCCGCGCGGCGGCGATCATGGTGTTCCTCGTGCTCGGGGCGAGCGATCGCGCGGTCACCGACGCCGTGCGCCGGGTGGCGGCCGAGACGCTGGCGCCGCTCTCCATCTACTACGGAGGCGCGCCGTTCGCTGCGCGCACGATCTACGACGAGGCGCGCGCCGACGTCACGAGGCTCTCACCGGTCGCGCTCCTCGTCTTGCTGCTGGTCGTCGTGCTGTCGTTCCGCGACGTTGCTGGCGTCGTGCTCACGCTCGCGTCGGTGGGCTTCTCGGTCCTGGTCGTCGTCGGCGCGATGGGCTTTGTGGGCTCGAAGTTCAACGTCGCGTCCGCGACGCTGCCGGTGATCCTGTTCGCGTCCGGCAGCTCGTACGCCGTGCACGTGCTCGGCCGCTACTATCTCCTCCGGCATTCGCTGCCGTCCGAGGCCGCGATCGAGGCGGCGATCGGCATCGTGGGGCCGCCGCTGCTGGTCGCCGCGGGGACCACCGCGGTGGGCTTCTTCGCCTTCGCCGCCACCGACGTGCCGCCGATGCGCGCCTTCGGCCTCGCCTGCGGATCGGGCGTGATCCTGTGCTGGATCTCGTCGCTCACGCTCGTGCCAGCCGCGCTCGTGCTGTGGCCGAGGCGCGCCATCGCCCAGCCGGAGCTCGGCCGCATCGGCCGCGTGCTGGTGCGGCTGTGGGGCCTTTCGCAGCGCCACCGCATCGTGGTCGCGGCGAGCTCGCTCCTCGTCGGTGCGCTGCTCGTGCTGCCGACCGCGCGCGTCGAGGTGCGCATGGAGCCGCGCGCGTTCTTCCGCCCCGGTTCCGAGCCGTGGCTGGCCGATCGTTTCCTCGAGGATCGCTTCGGCGGCGGCCGGTTCGTGCACGTGGCGGTGGCGACCGACCTCGACGACCCCGCGGCGCTACGCGAGCTGGCGCGGCTCGAGGACTACGCGCGCTCGCTGCCCCACGTCACGAGCGTGAGCTCGGTCGTCGGTCCGCTCCGGCAGATCAGCGAGATGATGGGCGGCGGCCGCCGCTTGCCCTGGACGGTGACCGAGGCGGCGAGCTTTCACTTCTTCCTCGAGACGGAGGCCGGAGTGGGGGCCCTCATGACACCCGAGCGCAAGGACGCGCTCGTGCACGTACGCGTGCGAGGTGACGCGGCGGGCGTGGTGCCGTCGCTCGAGCGCTTCGTCGCCGAGCGGCTGCGGCGCGCACCCGGGCTGCCCACCCTCGACGACGTGGTCGAGCGACTCGGCTGGATCTTCGTCGCCGCGGGCCGGCCGCTCGGATCGACCGCTCGCGTGCGCGAGGTCCTCGGTCGCGCACGCTTGCCCGCCGACGCCGACGACGAGTGGCAGCGCCGCCGGGCCGAGCTCGTGCGCGGCTTTCTCGCGAGCGACGAGGCCCCGGAGCTCACCGACGCCGATCGTGCGCGGGTCTCGGCTACGCTCGCCGCGGGCAGCCCCGCCGGGGCGGGCGAGGCGCCTGACTT
>JAHFDS010000333.1 GCA_023248855.1 Myxococcales bacterium | reverse complement strand
AGCGCTCTTGCCCCCGCGGCGCGGTCCGCGCGACCGGGCGCGCGAGCTGCTCGGCCCGGCGCTCGCGTCGCGCCTGCGCACCGAGCACGCCACGCTCGGGCCGGCGCTCGAGCGGCTGCGCAACCTGGCCGACGAGATGGACACGCTCGACCGGGGTCAGCTTCGCGCGGCGCTGGTCGCGCTCCACGATTTCCTGAGCGGCGAGCTGCTCGAGCACGAGCGACTCGACGAGGCCGAGATCTACCCCGCGATCGCCGATCGCCTGCAGGGTGATGATCCACTCGCGGCGCTCTCGCGCACGCACCAGGAGATCTTCCAGCTCGGACGCACGCTCGAGCTACTGGTCGCGGACCTCCCCCAGACGGGCCCGGATCCCGCGGAGCTGCCCGACATCCGCCGCCTGCTCTACGGCCTGCACGCGGTCCTGCGCCTGCATTTCGCCCAGGAGGAGGAGCTCTACCAGAGCGTGAGCGAGCAGTACCTGGCGGCGTAGTGCCGGCTGGTTTCGGGTGCGGACTACCGCGGGGCGCGCGCGGCGGCCTCGACGCGGAGGCGGTAGGGCTCGAGCGCGGGGGCAAGGTCGGTCACGAGCGACGGGTTCGCCTCGTGCAGCATCGCGAGCAGGCCGTAGAGCGCGGCGTCCGCGAGCGTGGGTTGCTCGCCGAACAGGAACGGCCGCTCCGCGAGCGTGACGAGCGTCGGTGCGACGAGCTTGCGCGCGCGCCCGAGCAGCGCGGTCCGGTCCCGCAGCCAGGCGTCCACGCAGCCGGCGCCGAACTTGCGCTCCTTGACGAGCGTGTAGAGCGCGCGCTCGCCGGGGTCGCGCCACTTGTCGCGCACGTCGGGCGAGGCCACGCGGAAGAGGAGATCCTCGAGCGGGCCGTCACAGAAGTCGGCGTACGCCCAGATGGGGCCGGCCAGCGCGTCGGGGCAGAAGCGCCTTGCCGCGTCGCGCCCGAGCAGCCGCTCGCAGATGTCGCGCGACTCGACGACGACCGTGCCGTCGGCGTCCTCGAGCACGGGCACGTAGATGTACCCCCCCGTCAGGGTCGCGAGCGCGCTGCGGTCGCCGTAGGGGACCTCATTGATCTCATACCTCGCGCCCAGCAGATCGAGCAGCATCTGGACCTTGCGTGCGTACGGGCTGTAGCGGAATCGGTGGAGTCTCATATCCGATCTATACTGCCTGCCGTGGTTCGAGCGTGAGCGAGGAGTTCCCATGATACATGAGGAAATCTCATGAGCAGCTCGTCCGCGCCGCGCACGCCTTTGCCGTCGTTGAACGCGCTCTACGCGTTCGACGCGGCCGCGCGGCACCTCTCCTTCACGCAGGCCGCGCGCGAGCTCGGCGTCACGCAGACGGCCGTGAGCCACCAGGTGCGCACGCTCGAGCACGAGCTCGGCTGTGCGCTCTTCCGCCGCGGCCCCCAGCGCGTCGCGCTCACGCCCGAGGGGCAGGCCTGGGCGGTCGAGCTCGCCGCCGTGTTCGGCCGGTTGCGCGAGGTGAACCAGCGCCTGCGCCAGACGAGCGCGTCGGCGCGCCCTGCGGTGTCCGTCAGCATCATCCCGTCGTTCGGGTCGCGCTGGCTCGTGCCGCGCCTCGGGGCGTTCCTCCGCGCGCACCCGGAGCTCGACGTGCGCATCTCGGCGACCGAGCACCTCGTGGACTTCGCGAACGAGCCCGTCGACCTCGGCATCCGCTACGGCCAGGGCGGCTACCCCGGGCTCGTGGCCGAGAAGCTCGCGGAGGACGCGCTCGTCGTCGTCGCCGCGCCGTCGCTCGTGCCCGGGCGACTGCCGCTCCGCGAGCTGCGCCGCCAGGTGCTGCTCCACGACGACTTCCAGGACGGCTGGGCGCGCTGGTTCGCCGCGCGCGGGCACGCGCTCCCCGACACGGTCGCGCGCACCGAGCTCACCGACTCGAGCATGCTCGTCGAGGCCGCGCTGCGCGGGCAGGGCGTCGCGCTCGCGCGGTGGTCGCTCGTGGTCGACGAGCTCGCCGCCCACCGCCTGCGCCTGCCGTTCCCCGACGCCGTCCCGATCCGCACCGGCCTCGCCTATTTCCTGGTCGGCACCCGCGCGGGCCTGCGTCGCCCGCCCGTGGCCGCCTTCCGCGATTGGGTGCGCGCGGAAGCGCGCGGCCTCGCGCTGCCCGGATGACGCGGCGGATCGCGCTCAAGAGCGTGTGGCTGCACACGCATCATGCGCTTCCAGTCCATGCCCGACACGTGTCCGACTGACTGCTCAGAGCGTGGCAAAGAACTTGGCGTGCCGGGTCAGGATGCGCTCCTCGGCCGCTCGATTCGGCTCCATGGTGGACACGCCACGCTCGAAGGTGCCGCCGAGCACGATGCCGTCCTTGCGCGGGAACATATAGAGGCCGTTCGGCAGGGCCACGTAGTCGATCTCCGGCTGCGGCTTCAGGATCGTGAGCTGCCCCTTGATGGGCACAAGCTCGGTGTCACCGAACAGCGTCGCCGCGCCCATGCCGGTGCAGTTGACGATCACCGGCTCCTTGAGCTCCGCGAGCTCTGCCGCCGACCGGAACTCCCGCTTGACCACGCGTCCGCCGGCCTTGGCGTGATCGCGCATGACCGCCGGCAGGTAGATCGCGGGCTCGATCATCATGGTCTCGAACGTGCGAGTAACCTTGGCCGGCGTCGGGTTCTCCTCCGGCAAGAGCTCGCGCAGCCCCGGCAGGCAATCACGCACCGGACTGTCCAGGTTGAGCAACGACGTCTTCGGCAGCGGGCTGTTCTGGAACATGTACGTGGGCCGGAAGAACACTCCGTAGGTCGGTCCCGCCATGCGCTTGAAGGCCGCGTAGGCAACACGGCTGGCGCGCCACACGCCCTCGACCATTTCGGGTGAAACCACCTTCGAGTCGAACAAATCGAACGGATACCAGCGCGCGCCTGCTACGTCCGACAATGTGTTGGGCGGCAGCTCGCGCGCATAGATGGTGGCCTCGATCCCGCGCCGTTGCAGCAATCGCGCTGTGGCCAGCCCGACCGCGCCGCAGCCGAGCACGGCGGCGGCTCTGGCGCCGGCGCTCGCCACCTCCGCCACCGCCAGCTCCGCCGTCCCCCACGACAGCGTTACGCCGCACCCGCCATGCCCGTAGTGGTGAACCACCGTCTTTTCGCCCAGCCGCTCGCTCCTCACGACGTACCCGGACGCTCGGAACGGTCGCAATCCGACGATGGTGCGCACCACGCGCGAGCGCGACACCTGCACAGGACGCAGCTTGATCTTCCCGCGCGCCTCCTGCGCGCCGGCAATGCGCGCGAGCAGGCCCGATCCCCCCATGATGCCGAGCGCCTGCAGCGCCGCTCGCCGTGAGAGCGCGTTGCTCATCCCCAGTCATCCTACCGCGAGCGCGTATCGACGTGGGCTCGGACTACGCGCGGCGCCACACCGTGGCTAGCCACGGCTGCTCTTCGCGAGGGCGGCCGACGGGCCGGTAGTAGTGGGTGACCTCGACGAACCCTGCCGCCTCGCCGAAGGCACGCCAGCCCTCGAGGTCGTGGAAGACGCCGTAGCGACCCTGCGAGAAGCCCTCCTGGCCGTGGCCGCGCGGGTTCGAGGCGAACAGCACCCCGCGCGGTCGCAGGGCATCCCCGAGCTCGCGGAGCACGCAGGGCAGCACGGCGGACGGCACGTGGAACAGGCTCGCGTTCGCGAAGACGCCGTCGAAGCGCGCAGCCGGCAGCGAGAGCGCCAGCAAGCTCTGGTGCCACACCTCGCACCCCGAGCTCGCGCGCGCCATCTCCACGAAGCTCGCGCAGCCGTCGAGACCCACGGCCTCGTGCCCGAGCGAGCGGAAGTACGCCAGGTCGCGCCCCGGCCCGCAGCCGAGGTCGAGGATCGAAAACGGCCCCGGTCCCTCGAGCGCGCCGAGCAGGGCCGCGTAGTTCTGCGTGACGTCGTGATCCTTCGTGCCTTCCCAGAACGCGCGGGCGCTGTCCTCGTAATGCTGGAGCGTGCGCGCCGCCGCCGCCGCCAGGTCCTCGGGTACGTCGGCCATGCCCAAGGCTCTCATGATTGGTCCTACAATGGAGCCGGCGCTGCCTTGTCCTCGCACGTCGCGCTCGGGTCCCTGCTCTTCCTCGGCCTCGCGGTGGTCGGGGTGGCGTGGCTCGTCAACCGGTTCGCGCCCCGGCGCCGCCATCGCATCCGGCGCCTCGCCTGGTTGTTCGTGCTGAGCCTTGGCTGCCTCGCGCTCGAGCACGTGACGGCTGCGCTCGGCCTTGGCGCCTGGCCGCGCCGCCTGTCGATCGCGGCGCTGCTCCTGCGCACGATCGGCTGGATCGAGGTGGGCGCGCTGCTCGTGTTCTCCCTGGCGCTACCGGCGCTGCGGCTGCGCATGGTCGAGATCACGAGCGATCTCTTGGTCGCTGCCGCGTACCTCATCACGACCATCGCCGTCCTGGGCGAGGCCGGCCTCGACACCTCGAGCATGCTCGCGACCTCGGCCCTGGTGGGCACGCTGGTGACGTTCTCCCTGCAGAACACGCTGCAAAACGTGTTCGGCGGGGTCGTCTTGCAGCTCGACGATTCGATCCAGGTCGGCGACTGGATCCAGCTCGAAGGCGGCCGCCAGGGCCGCGTGCGCGACATCCGCTGGCGGCACACCCTGATCGAGACGCGCGACTGGGACACGCTGGTCGTGCCGAACGACACCCTGCTGCGCAGCCAGTTCCTCATCCTCGGCAAGCGCGAGAACGAGCCGCTGCAGCACCGCATGTGGGTGCACTTCCACGTCGACTTCCGCTACGGGCCCGCGGAGGTGGTGCGCGTGGTCGAGGCGGCGCTGCGCGCGGGCCCGATCGAGGGCGTGGCAGTGGTCCCGCCTCCGAACTGCATCGCGTTCGATCTCGCGCGCGACGGGCGCGACAGCTTCGCCGACTACGCCGTGCGCTACTGGCTGACCGACCTCGCGGCTGACGATCCCACGAGCTCGCGCGTGCGCGCCCGCATCCACGCCGCGCTCGACCGCGCGGGCATCCCGCTCGCGCGCCCCGCGCAGACGGTGTTCCTGACCCGGGTCGCCTCCGACGACGAGCGCGAAGCGCGGCACCGCACCGCGCGGGTCGAGCTCCTGCGCCAGGTCCCCCTGTTCGCGGCGCTGCTCGACGCGGAGCTCTTCGAGGTCGCGGGCCGGCTGCACGAGGCGCACTTCACGGCGGGCGAGATCGTCACGCACCACGGCGCGGTCGCGCACTGGCTGTACATCCTCGCGCGCGGGCGCGTGCAGGTGCGCGCAGTCGAGGGGTCGATCAGCAAGCTCGTGGCGACGCTCGAGGCGCCCGAGGTGTTCGGCGAGATGGGCCTTCTGACCGGCGCGCCGCGCGGGGCCGACGTGGTGGCGATGACCGACGTGCTCTGCTTGCGCCTCGACAAGGAGGGCTTGCAGCACGTCCTTCGCAACCGGCCCGAGCTGGCCGCCCGGATGTCGCACGTGATGGCCGAGCGCCGCGTGGGCCTCGCGGCCACGCAGGGCGACCTCGACGCCGAGGCGCGCGCGCGTCACGCGAGGCAGGAGGAGCGCCACATCCTCGCGCGGATCCAGGACTTCTTCGGGCTCGACGCCACGGATCCGTGATCGGCCAGATCCGCTGCTCGAGCGGCGCAGCGCTGCTACGATGATCGACCGTGTCTCTGCCTGCCGGCCACCTGATCGGATCCCGATACCGCATCGAGCGCGAAGCGGGCTCGGGCGGCTCGGGGACGGTCTACCGGGCGGTCGACACGCGCGCGGGCACGGTGGTCGCGCTCAAGGTGATGGCGGGGATGGGTGCGAGCGAGGTCGAGCGCTTCGAGCGCGAGGCGACGGCGCTCGCGGAGCTCGACCACCCCGCGATCGTTCGCTACGCCGGTCACGGACGCATCGAGGACGGCACGCCCTATCTGGCCATCGAGTGGCTCGACGGCGAGGATCTCGAGGTCCGGCTCACCCGGGGCGGCCTGTCCCTGGCCGAGACCCTGGCGCTCGGAAGGCAGGTGGCGGCGGCGCTGGCGGTCGCGCACCACGCCGGCATCGTGCATCGCGACATCAAGCCCTCGAACCTGTACCTGGTCGAGGGCCGGGTCAGCGGGGTGAAGGTGCTCGATTTCGGCCACGCGCAGCTGCATCGTCGTCACTCGGGCCTGACGCAGACCGGCACCGTGATCGGAACGCCGGCCTACATGGCGCCGGAGCAGGCGCGCGGCAGCCGCGACCTCGATGGCCGCGCGGACCTGTTCTCCCTCGGCTGCGTCCTGTTCGAGTGCCTCGCCGGGCGGCCCGCCTTCGTCGGTGAGCACCTGCTGGCCGTGCTCGCCCGCATCCTGCTCGAGGATCCGCCTCGCCTGTGCGAGCTGGTCCCGGGAGTGCCCGCCGGGCTCGACGCGCTCGTGTCGGCGCTGCTGGCGAAGGACCAGGCCGCGCGGCCGGCCGATGCGGCGACCGTGATCGAGGCGCTGACCGCGATCGAGGCGGGCGCGGAGGTACCCATCGCGCCGCCGCGCGTGTCGCGCGCGGCCATCACGGGCATCGAGCAGCGCATGGTCTGCGCGGTGCTCTCTGCCCGCGCGGATCCGAGCGCGCGAACGTGGAGCTCGGATGCCGATCGCGCCCTCGCGAGGGTGCTCGAGCCCGCCGTGTCCGCGCACGGCTGCCGGCTCGACCTGCTGTGGGATGGCTCCGCGCTCATCACGTTGACGGGGCACGGCGCGGCCACGGACCAGGCGGCGCAGGCGGCTCGGTGCGCGCTGGCCGTTCGGGCGCTCTTGCCCGAGGTGCCGATGGTGATGGCCGTGGGGCGGGCGGTGGTCCTCGATCGCGTGCCGATCGGCGAGGTGCTCGATCGCGCGGCGCGCGCGCTCAGGCGCGCCCGCCCGAGCTCGGTCCGCATCGACGAGGCGGCGGCGGCGCTGCTGGAGAGCCGGTTCGAGGTGGAGCGGGAGGGCGACGCGCTCTATCTCGGTCCGGAGCGCCCGGTCGAGGCCCATCGGACGCTATGCGGACGCCGGACGTCGTTCGTGGGGCGCGAGCGCGAGCTTGGCTCGTTGCTCGCGCTGTGGGAGGAATGCACCGGAGAATCCGTGGCCAGGGCGATGCTGATCGTCGCGCCTGCCGGCATGGGCAAGTCGCGTCTGCGGGATGAGCTGGTGCGGACCATTCGCGAGCGCGCGCCGTCCACGCTGGTCCTGGTCGGTCGCGGCGAACAGATGCGGGCCGGCTCCGCGCTCGGCATGCTGGTGGCGGCCCTGCGCTCGGGCGCGGGCATCCTCGAGGGTGAGCCGCTCGAGCTGCGCCAGCGCAAGCTCCGGCGCTGGCTGGGCCAAAACGCCCGCGACGCCGAGCTCGACCGGATGTGCGAGTTCATCGGGGAGATGATCGGGGTCCCGGCGCCCGGGCCCCCGAGCGCGGCGCTCCGGGCGGCGCAGCAGCAGCCCGTGCTCATGGGCGACGGCAAGCGCACGGCGTTCGAGGACTGGCTGCTCGCCGTGACCGCTTCGCAGCCGGCCCTCCTCGTGCTCGAGGACCTACAGTGGGGCGACCGGCCCACGGCGCTCTTCGTCGACGGCGCCCTCCGGCGGCTCCGCGACCGGCCGTTCATGGTGCTGGCGCTCGCGCGTCCGGAGGTCGCGGACGAGGTGATCCGCCCGTGGCGTCAACGCGAGCTGCAGGTGCTCCAGCTCGGCAAGCTCTTGCGGCGCGGCGCCGAGGGGCTGTGCCGCGAGGTGCTGGGCAAGGCCGCGAGCGACGAGACGGTCGCGCGTCTGGTCGAACAGGCCGACGGCAACGCCTTCTACCTGGAGGAGCTGATCCGCAGCGCCCAGGAAGGCACCGCGCTGCCGCCCACGATCCTCGGCCTCATCCAGGCCCGGCTCGATGCCCTGGGACCTCTGGCCAAGCGCGTGCTCCGCGCGGGCAGCGTGTTCGGCTCGGGCTTCTGCCCGGGCGGCGTCACCGCGCTCGTCGGCGGGTCGCGCGCGGAGGTCGAGCGCGCGGTCGAGGACCTGGTCGGCGCCGAGATCGTGGTGCGGCGGGAGTCGACCTCGTATCCCGGCGAGCAGGAGTATGCGTTCAGCAACGGGCTCGTCCACGACGCGGTCTACGCCACCCTGACCGGAGACGACCAGTCCCTGGCGCATCGCCTGGCGGGCGAGTGGCTCGTTCACGCGGGAGAGCAGGACGCCATGATCCTGGGGCAGCACTTCCTGCGAGGCGAGGAGCTCGTGCGCGCCGCCATGTGCTTTCTGCGCGCCGCCGAGCAAGCGCTCGAGGGCAACGACCTGTGGACGGCGCTCGTGCGTGCCGAGCTCGCGACCGTTTGCGGCGCCGAGGGCGAATCCCTCGGCCGCATCAACCTGGTCAAGGCAGAGGCCAACCGGTGGCGCGGAGAGCTCGCGGATGCCGAGCAGGCCGCCACCGATGCCGCGCGAGACCTCCCGCGCGGCGGCGCCCTCTGGTTCCGCGCCGTGTCCGAGCTCCTGTTCGCAGCGGGCCGGCAGACGCACACCGAGGCCGTGCGGGCCTGGGCGCTCGAGGGCGCGCGGGCGGACGCGCAGACGGACGCCCGGATCGCGCAGGTGACCTGCCTTGGCAGCGCCGGCAGGCAGCTCTTCAACGCCGGCCTGCTGGCGGAGGCCGAGGAGCTGTGCGGGCGAGTCGAGGCGCTGTGTCAGGACGCCGCTTCGCTCGAGCCGGCCGCGCTCGCCGAGCTGAGCCGCATGCGCGGCGCCCGGGCGCGCCACCACGGCGACCCCGAGGCGGACCTGCTCGCCTACCAGGCCACCGCCGAGGCCTACGAGGCGGCGGGGGACCATCGCAATGCCTGCAATGCGCTCGTCAGCCTCGGCTTCGCCTTCGCGGGCGTGGGCGAGCTCGACCGGGCGCATCAGGCGCTGGCGCGCGGGCTGATCGCGGCCGAGCGCATGGAGCTCGGCACAGTGGTGGCGCGCGCCTGCCACAGCCTCGGGCTCGTGTTCTGGGTCAAGGGCGAGCTCGGCGCGGCGCGCGAGGCCGAGGAGCGCGCGGTCAATGCCGGCGCCGAGCAGAAGGACCTGCGCTTCGAGGGGTGGTCGCGCATGTACCTCTCCTGGATCGCCGGCTC
>JAHFDS010000332.1 GCA_023248855.1 Myxococcales bacterium | reverse complement strand
CAGCGCACCGTGCCGTTCGCGCAGCTGCAGGTGTTGCAGCCGTCGGTGGACCCGAAGGCCTCTCCGTTCTTGTAGAACTTGCCGCCGAAGAAGCACTGATCGGCCGGCTTGCACAGGCCCCCGCAGTCGGCGCCGCCGTTGTTCGGATCGCAGGTGTCGCGCGGGTCATCCACGCAGGTCTCCCCCACGCCGCACGCCAAGCCGCGGATCCCGCCGCAGCTCTGGTAGCAGTGGCCCGGGATGTCGGCCACGACGCGGTTGCCGTAGCACTGGTAGCCGCTCGGGCACTGGTGCGAGTTCACGATGAAACCGTTGCAGGAGATGTCGGCGGGCTTGACGAGCTCGCACTTGTGCGTCGCGTTGTTGCACTCGGCCACGCTGTGGTCGTCGGGGAACACGATGGCCGGGCAGATGAGCGGCGAACGGCACTGGAGCGAGTCGTGGTACGCGGACTCGGAGCCCACGTGCACGGCCGTGTAGTCGAGGCCCGTGCAGCAGTTCTTGGGGATCTTCACGCAGTCCGCGTCGACCTTGCAGGCGTAGAGGTCCGTCGCAGCCGGGGTGCCGTTCAGGCTCACCGTGAACGTGGCGCTTCGGAGCGAGTACTCACGGAAGACGATGTAGTAGGTGATGATGTCGGGGTTCGTGTTGCCCGGCAGCGTCGCCGTGATGTGCGAGTTGAGGTTCGTGCCGGTGGCATCGTCGTTCATCTTCACGGTCTTGAACGAGTTGTCGAGCAGCCACGCGACGGAGTCGCCACCGTTTCCGGACTTCACCCAGATGTCCACCTGGTCGCCCTTGTGGCCGCCGAACTTGAACGCGCGGTACTTGGGCGGGTTCTTGTAGCTGACCGCGGCCGAGGTCTCGCCGTAGCTCAAGGAGCCCACGATCGCCCAGCCGTTCGTGCCTCTGAACGTGTCGGCCTTGTCGCCGGCTGCCTGGAGCTCGGCGAAGTCGTCCGTCGGCTCCGTCTTGGCCTGCTGGTCCTCGCCCCCGCAAGCCGGTGCTGCAAACATCGCCAGGAGCGCCAGCGCTCCACCCTTCATCATTCGCGTCATCGTCGAGCCTTGTCCTTTCGAGAGCCCGTCCTTCCCAACCGGCCCTCGGCCGGCCCTCACGCATCGTTCGTGCCACGTGGAAAGCCCTGCGCATCCGGCGAAACCGCCTGGATTTCATGAGGCCCTGCGGCCGCGTGGCCGGCCACCACGCTGGCCATGCCGGCTGGCCCGGCCAGGGCTGCGCCTCACCGGTCCGTGCCAGGACGCCCCGGGTGACGTCGCGCAATGGATGCACGTGTGCTATCCCACGCCCCGTGAAGTCCGAAACGCTCTCCGGTGGGCGCCAGCTGGTGTCGCCGGACCTGGTGGCGCCGAACCTGTTTCGGCGACGGCCCTACTGGGCCAAGCGCTTCGGGACGGCGCCCATCCTGCCGACCACGCGTGAGGAGATGGACGCGCTCGGCTGGGACAGCTGCGACGTCGTGCTGGTGACCGGCGACGCGTACATCGATCACCCGAGCTTCGGCATGGCGCTGGTGGGCCGGCTGCTCGAGGCGCAGGGGTTTCGCGTTGGCATCCTGCCGCAGCCCGACTGGCGCAGCGCGGAGCCGTTGCGCGCCCTCGGCCGGCCGAACGTGATGTGGGGCGTCACGGCTGGCAACATGGACTCGATGGTCAACCGGTACACGTCGGACCGGCGCATCCGGTCGAACGACGCGTACTCGCCCGAGGGCGCCGCGGGCCTACGGCCCGATCGTGCGGTCCTCGTCTATGCACAGCGCGCGCGAGAGGCGTTCCCCGAGGTGCCGCTCGTCATCGGCGGCATCGAGGCGAGCCTGCGCCGCATTGCGCACTTCGACTACTGGGCCGACAAGGTGCGGCGCAGCGTGCTGGTGGACGCCCAGGCGGACCTGCTCGTGTACGGCAACGCCGAGCGCGCGATCGTCGAGATCGCGCACCGGCTGGCTGCCGGCGAGCGGCCGGATGAGATCACCGACGTGCGCGGCACGGCGTTTCTGCGCAAGACGCCGCGCGAGGGCTTCGCGGAGATCGACTCGACCCGCGTGGACGTGCCGGGGCCGATCGGTCCGCGCCCGGATCCCTATGCGACGGAGTCGCCGCAGACCTGCGCACCGTCACCGGTCGAGGCGCTCGTGCCCTTGCGGCCACGCAGGCTCGACTGCCGCACCACGGTCATCCGCCTGCCTGCCTTCGAGGACGTGGTGCGCGACCCGGTGCTCTACGCGCACGCGTCGCGGATCCTGCACCTCGAGTCGAACCCGGGCAACGCGCGCGCGCTGGTGCAGCGACATGGCGAGCGCGACGTGTGGCTCAACCCTCCACCGGTTCCGCTCTCCACCGAGGAGATGGACGCGGTCTACGACCTGCCCTACGCGCGAAAGCCCCATGATCGCTACGGCGGCGCGAAGATCCCCGCGTGGGAGATGATCCGCTTCTCGGTGACGATCATGCGCGGCTGCTTCGGTGGCTGCACCTTCTGCTCGATCACGGAGCACGAGGGGCGGATCATCCAGAACCGCTCGGAGGCGTCGATCCTGGCCGAGATCGAGCGCATCCGGGATCTCACCCCTGGCTTTTCGGGCATCGTGTCCGACCTCGGCGGACCCACCGCCAACATGTATCGCCTCGCCTGCAAGGACCCGGCGATCGAGGCGGCGTGCCGGCGGCCGTCGTGCGTCTACCCCGGCATCTGCGAGAATCTCGGCACCGACCACGGGCCGCTCATCCAGCTCTATCGGAAGGCGCGCGCCGTCAAGGGCGTCAAGAAGGTGCTGGTCGCGTCGGGGCTGCGCTACGATCTCGCGGCCGAGTCGCCTGAATACGTGCGCGAGCTGGCGACCCACCATGTCGGCGGCTACCTCAAGATCGCGCCGGAGCACACCGAGGACGGGCCGCTGTCGAAGATGCTCAAGCCTGGGATCGGCACGTTTCACCGGTTCAGGCAGCTATTCGACATGTACTCGAAGCAGGCCGGCAAGGAGCAGTACCTCATCCCGTACTTCATCGCGGCGCACCCGGGGACGACCGACGAGGACATGGTGGACCTCGCGCTGTGGCTCAAGAAGAACCGGTTCCGTGCGGACCAGGTGCAGGCGTTCCTGCCGTCCCCGATGGCGAGCGCGACCGCGATGTGGCACACGGGCAAGAACCCCCTTCGGCGTGTCAGCCGGGACAGCGAGGCGGTGCACGTGCCGCGCTCGCTCAAGGTGCGGCGGCTGCACAAGGCCTTCCTCCGGTACCACGATCCGGAGAACTGGCCAGTGCTGCGTGATGCGCTGCGGCGCCTCGGGCGCGAGGACCTGATCGGCCCGGCCCGGCACCAGCTGGTGCCAGCCTTCCAGCCGAGGGGCACCGGGACGCGGCCGGAAGGGGCGCGCACGGGCGCGAAAAAGCCAGGCAAGGGCGGGAAGTTCAGGACCACCCACGTGCGGTGAGGTCCCCGCGGCCTGGTCCCGACTTTTCCCAATCGTTCCCCTGGCCAAACCAAGCTTGCGTTCTTAGCTTGTGGCCATGCCCCCGACGCATCGTCTTGCCGTCATGACCCTGACCGAGCCCGTGGTGCTGCCGGGTGCGGTCGTGTCGTTCGAGGTCGCCCCTGCCGATCTCCCGCTGCTCCAGCACGTCGGGCAGACCGAGGGTCCGAACGGACCCGATCGCCGCTTTGCGCTCGCCTACCGGTTGCCGGTCGGGACGGGGCCGAGCGGCGAGACCGCCGGTGTGCACAAGGTCGTCAGCGTCGTGGAGCTGCTGCGCATGCAGCAGGTGGCCGGTGGGGGCGTGGCGATCGTGGTGCGTGGCCTCGTGCGCCCGCGTCTCGTGCACGAGGTCTCGAGGACGCCGTTCGTGTTCGCCAACCTCGAGCTGGCCGAGGATGGCCGCGCGCACGACGTCGAGGTCAGCGGCCTCGCGCACGCGCTGCACGACGCGGCGGAGCGGATCTTCAAGGGCCTGCCCAACCTGCGCGCCGAGGTCGACAAGCTGCCCGAGGTCACCGCCCCGGGCGCGCTCGCGGACTTCGTCGCCTCGCAGCTCGAGCTGTCGCTCGAGGAGCGCCTCATGCTGCTCGAGGAGGCCGCGCTCGGCGTGCGGCTGCGCAAGACGCTCGAAGCCGTGACCCGGCTCGGCGAGGTCATCAAGGTGCGCGACCAGATCAACTCGACCGTGCAGGACGAGATGAGCAAGGCCCAGCGCGAGCACATCTTGCGCCGGCAGATGAAGGCCATCGAGGAGGAGCTCGGCGAGAGCGACGGCGAGGACGACCTCAAGTCCGAGTACGACGAGCGCATCGCCAAGGCGGGCATGCCTGCCGACGTCGAGGAGGTCGCGCGAAAGCAACTCGGCCGCCTGGCGCAGATGGGCCAGGGCTCGCCGGAGGCCAGCGTGACGCGCACGTATCTCGACTGGCTGTGCGATCTGCCGTGGTCGAAGGAGAGCGAGGACCGGCTCGACCTGACCAACGCGCGCGCCCTGTTCGAGGCGGAGCACCACGGCCTCGACAAGGTCAAGCAGCGCATCCTCGAGTTCCTCGCCGTGCGCAAGCTCGCGCCGGACAAGAAGAGCCCGATCCTGTGCCTGGTGGGCCCACCGGGCGTGGGCAAGACCTCGCTCGCGAAGTCGGTGGCCGGCGCGATGGGGCGACAGCTCGTGCGCATCTCGCTCGGTGGCGTGCGCGACGAGGCGGAGATCCGCGGTCACCGGCGCACCTACCTCGGGGCGCTGCCCGGCCGCATCGTCTCGGGCCTGAAGAAGGCCGGGACCAAGAACCCGGTGTTCGTCCTCGACGAGCTCGACAAGCTGGGCAGCGATTTTCGCGGCGATCCGGCCTCTGCGCTGCTCGAGGTGCTGGACCCCGAGCAGAACCACACGTTCTCCGACCACTACCTCGAGGTGGCGTTCGACCTGTCGCGCGTGCTCTTCGTGGCGACGGCCAACACGCTCGAGACCGTCCCGCATGCGCTGCTCGATCGACTCGAGGTCATCGAGATCGCGGGCTACACGCACAACGAGAAGCGCGACATCGCCCGGCGCCACCTCATGCCCAAGCAGGTCATCGAGCACGGCATCGAGCCCGGCCGGGTGACCCTCTCGGACGCGGCGCTCGACGAGATCATCGAGTACTACACGCGCGAGGCCGGCGTGCGCAACCTCGAGCGCCAGCTGGCGGCGATCCTGCGCGGGCTGGCCGTCAAGGCGGCGTCGGGCCTCGAGATCCCTGCCGAGGTGGGCCTGCCGCTGGTCGAGGAGACGCTCGGGCCGCGGGCCTTCGAGCGCGAGGTCGCCGAGCGCACGGTCGAGCCGGGTGTGGCCGTCGGTCTCGCCTGGACCCCGGTCGGGGGCGACATCCTGTTCATCGAGGCCACGCGCATGAGCGGCAAGGGCAAGCTGACCCTGACGGGGCAGCTCGGTGACGTGATGAAGGAAAGCGCGCAGGCGGCGCTCTCGTGGATCAAGGCGCGCACGGCCGCGCTCGGCATCAACGACACGCTGCTCGAGACGAGCGACCTCCACCTGCACGTTCCGGCGGGCGCGACGCCCAAGGACGGACCGAGCGCGGGCGTCACCATGTTGACGACGCTGGTGTCGACGTTGACCGGCAAGCTCGTGGCCGAGGGGCTCGCCATGACCGGGGAGATCACCCTGCGCGGGCAGGTGCTCCCCGTGGGGGGGATCAAGGCCAAGGTGCTGGCGGCGCACCGGGCCGGGATCACGCGGGTCATGCTGCCGGAGCGCAACCGCAAGGATCTGGTCGACATCCCGGGCGAGGTGTTGCGCGGGCTCGAGGTCAGCTTCGTGCAGACGATGGACGAGGTGCTGACGATCGCGCTCGGGATCACGCCCCAGGCGGCGCTCTTGCCCCCGGCCGGCGCCGCTGCACCCGCCGCCGTGCCGCCGGCCTGAGGGCGCGAGCACCCGAGGCCTCGGCCGTGGTACGCCATCACCATGGCGACCCGGGTGCTGCTCGTCGGAAACCCCACCGCGCAGAGCGGGAAGAACGCCCAGCGAATCGACGCCGCGCGCGTGCTGCTCGATGGCGCGGGCGTGCCGCACGACTTCCAGGCGACGCTGCCGGACGGCAAGACCGTCGCAGCCGTGGCCGATCAGATTCGCCTGCAGGCCTACGACGTGGTCGTCTACATGGGCGGCGATGGCACCTTCGCCGAGGTGGCCAAGGGCATCCTCGCGTCGGGCTGCCCCGAGCGAGTGCGCATGGGGATGTTGCCGACCGGTACGGCGAACGATCAGGGCAAGAGCTTCGGTCTCGAGGCCGAGGAGGGCGCGCTCGAGCGCAACGTGTCCGTGATCGCGGAGGGGATCCGCGAGGGGCTCTCGTGCAAGCTCGACGCGGGGCACATCCGCGCGCTCGACGACGTCGGCAAGGTGCTGCGCGAGGACCACTTCTTCGACAGCGCCGGCTGGGGCATCAGCCCGCGCGTGCTGCAGCTGCGCAACGAGGACCGCAAGACGCTGGCCGGCATTCCGATCGTGCGCGACCTCTGGCGCGATCAGCTGGTGTACGCGGGCGCGCTGTTCCGCACGTTCCTCGAGTCCTACCTCGAGGACGACAAGTTCGACGCCGACGTGATCGCGGACGGCGTGCGGCACACCTGGCAGGGCCTGACGGATCTCATCGTCAAGGGCACGCGCATCTACGGCGGCCTGTGGGTGTTCGCTCCGGACGCACGCCCCGACGATGGCAAGTTCGAGATCGAGCCGTTCGTCGGCAAGCGCGACTGGATCTCGAAGGCGCTGGTTGCGTTCGACGACACAGGCGCCACCGAGCGCGGCCTCGAGTCCATCGGGGTGCAGCATTCGGAGGGGCTCTCGGCGGCGCACTTCGAGCTCCACCTGCGCGAGCACCCGGGCGGCCTGCCCGTCGTGACCCAGATCGACGGCGAGGAGTGGACCTCGAGCCCGCGCGTCGTCATCGACGTGCTGCCGCGCGTGCTGACGCTCCTGGTCTCGCGCGAGCACGCCACGATGTGAAGTGGCGCGATGCCCGTCAGCGTCGGTGATCAGGATCGGAGCTAGGCGTGCCGGCGCTGGTCGCGCTCGGGCACCGCAACTTCCGGCTGCTGTGGACCGGGCAGCTGGTGTCGCTGACGGGCACGATGATGCAGAACGCGGCCGTGCTCTGGCACGTGTCGCTGCTCGCCCAGGGCGGCGAAAAAGGCGTGGCGCTGGGCCTGGTGGGCCTGGTGCGCGTCGTGCCGATCGTGCTGTTCTCGCTGGTCGGCGGGGTGGTGGCGGATGCCCGGGATCGCCGGCGGCTGATGCTGGTCACGCAGTCGCTGATGGCCATCGTGGCGACCACGCTGGCCGTCGTCACGCTCTCGGGGTCACGGGCGCTCTGGCCCATCTATCTGCTCACGGCCCTCGGCTCGGCCGCGGTTGCGTTCGACGCACCGGCGCGGCAGTCGCTCATGCCGATGCTGGTGCCGCCCGAGCACCTGCCGAACGCGATCTCGCTGAGCTCGATCATGATGCAGACGGCGTCCGTTCTCGGGCCCACGCTGGCGGGCGTCGTGATCGGGATCGGCGGCGTGGGCTGGGCCTATGTGCTGAACGCCCTGTCGTTCCTGGCTGTGCTCCACGGCCTCGCGGCGATGCGGCGCCTGCCGGAGCGTCCCGTGCAGGAGCGCACGGCGGTCTCCCTCGGTGCTGCCCGGGAGGGTCTGGCCTTCGTTTTTCGCTCACCGCTGTTGCGCGGGGCCATGCTGCTCGACTTCTTCGCGTGCTTCTTCGCGTCCGCGACGGCGCTCCTGCCCATGTTCGCGCAGGACGTCCTTGGCGTGGGGCCGACGGGCTACGGCTGGCTCTATGCGGCGGCGTCCGCCGGCGCGGTGGCGACGAGCGCGGTCATGGTGCGCGCGATCGAGCGCATCGAGGCGCGCGGGCGCGTGCTGCTGCTGTCGGTGCTGAGCTACGCCCTCGCCACCATCCTATTCGGCTTGTCACATTCGTTCTGGCTGTCGTTCGCGGCGCTCGCGGCCACGGGCGCCGCAGACACCGTGAGCATGGTGCTGCGCAACGTGATCCGGCAGCTGCACACGCCCGACCGGCTGCGCGGCCGCATGACCAGCGTGAACATGATCTTCTTCATGGGCGGACCGCAGCTCGGCGAGCTGGAGGCCGGCCTCGTGGCCCAGTGGGCGGGGCCGATGGTGTCGGTGGTGACGGGTGGCCTCGGCGCGCTGGTGGCGCTCGGTGTCGTGGCGTGGGCGACGCCCGCCCTGGCGCGCTACCGGCGCGCCCGCGACGCCTTCCGCCCCTCCGTGTAGGCCCAGCACCAGGGCCCCCGCTCCCCTGGCTCTGTCGGCCAACCCCGCGAGACTGCGTACACGGTTTCGGGCACTCCGCTTGCTATGCCAGGACGTGGAGGCCCTGCACCGGATCGGGCAAGCGATCCGGGGGAGACGTGCGCGATGTCCGTCGTGCCAGCGTCCGCGTGTGTAGATCCGGCGCCGCTTCGCGCCGAGGACCTGCGCGAAAACACGCCGTGGCTTGTGCGCCTCGCGCGATCGATCGTGCGGCGCGATGATGTGGCCGAGGATCTGGTCCAGGAGACCTGGATGGTCGCGCTCAAGACGCCGCCGGCGCGCGATCGACCGCTGCGTCCGTGGCTCGCCGGGGTGCTGCGCAACCTCGCCTACAAGCGCCGGCGTGGCGAAGCGCGGCGGCGCAAGCGCGAGCAGACGCCCGTGGACGACGACGGGGCGTGCACGCCCGAGGCGCTGGTCGCGCGGGCCGAGACCGAGCAGCTCCTCGGCGCGCAGGTGGACGCGCTCTGTGAGCCGTATCGCACCACGGTCGTGCTGGCGTACCGCGAGCACCTGAGCTCGAGCGAGATCGGGGCGCGCGTGGGCGTCCCGGCCAGCACCGTGCGAGCGCGGCTGCGGCACGCGCTCTCGGAGCTGCGGCGGCGGCTCGAGTCGCGGCACGGGCGTGCCGTCTGCGTCCTCCTGATGCCGCTCGTGGGGCGTGACCTGGTCAGGCGAGCGCTGCGCACCGGCGCGCGAGGTGCCCCGGGGGCGCTGCGGGCGGTGGCCGCTATCGCCCTGCCGCTCGGATGGGTGCTTGGATGGCAGCTCGGCGCCTTGCGCGGAGCGGAGCGCGCCCGGCCGGCCGCCGCGGCGC
>JAHFDS010000331.1 GCA_023248855.1 Myxococcales bacterium | reverse complement strand
GTGCGAGGAACGCACGGTGAACCAGTAGCGCTCCGCTGCGGATGCAGCGTCCAGCAGCACCGGCCAGGCGTCGCCCCCGCGGTCGAGCTGGTACCAGGGCCGCACGCCCTCCGCGTGCTCGCGAAGGCCTTCCCGGCCTGCTGCATCACGTCGAGCCAGTACCGGGTCTCCTTCTCCATCCCCTCCTTCTCCTGCTACCCGATTTCGACGGCACGCGCTCGGGTCCGTGCTTATCGGCGTGCTTGTCATGGCGGCGCTGACGGAGTGGTGGCCTGGGACTTCGTCGCGATCGTTGTGCCAGGCCGTTCGAGCAGCAGCTGGATGGCTTTCATCCGCAGCCGCATCATGAACCCAACACATGCGCCTATCCACATGCTTCGCCACGCCTTCGCCACGGCGGACCCGCTCGAGCGGGCATCCGGTGGTTCGAGACGGACCGTGGCGGACTGGCCACCGAAGACCGAACCGCGCGGGATGACGACAGAAACCGACGCAAGGCCGCGTCGCCGCTCAGGTTGTCGTCAATGCCACTGGTCGGTTTCAGGTTCCAGTGGGGTAACACTCGTGGGGGTTCGACTCCCCCCTTTCGCACCAAGGATCTCCGGCGCTTAGGGTGCCGTGACGGTCCGTCCGGAGGGCCCCGGAACGGTCTGGGAAACGATTGGGAAACGATATCGTTTCCCCCATCAGGCCGCCCTCCCGCCGTCGATCACGCCGAGCACGACCTGCTGCTGCGCGCTCCTTCGAGCCCTCGCGTGCGTAGTGGCGGAGGGTGACCGACTTCGAGCCGTGGCCGAGCTCTCGCGCCACGACGTCCGCGGAGACACCCGCGGTGATCGAGAGCGTCGAGTGCAGTCCACGGAGTGACTGCGTGGTGACCTCGGGGACCTTGGCGCGTTGGCAGATGGTCTGCGTCCAGTAGCGTAGGCCATCGCGCGAGAACCGTCGGCAACGTCGATCTGCGAGTGGCCCGCGCGCAGCAGGACCTGGATCTCATGTCGAACGAGCAGGGGCAGCATCTCCCCCGCTTGCACCATCCTGCGCGTCACGTCGCCGTTCCTGCCGGCGCTGCGGCTCTACGAGGGCGCGGGCTTCGTCCGCTGCGGGCCCTTCGAGGGCTACGTCGACGACCCGTTCAGCATCTTCATGACGCGCACGATCTACCTTCACCTGCAGCAGTTGAAGCTGTGGGACCCGCCCAGCGACAGCACGATCCCCATCCACAGCGACTCGCGCGCGGTCGGCGCATCGATCCACTCGACGCGCAACGCCAGCCCGTAGTGCATGCGGTCGTAGGTGCCCTTGTCAGGGTAGCGCCAGACGCCGACGTCGAGCGTGGGATACACGACGGCGCGTCGATCGAACGTGCCCTCGCGTGCCGGCGCGAAAATCAGCGCGAGGTGCGCGTAGGGCGTGTGGTCGTCCTCCCAGCCCGGGTGCAGGCCGACGAGCGCGCCCGGCCCGAGCGAGAAGCGCTTGCCGTCGCCCGCGAAGTCGCCGCGGAGCCCGAGGTCGACGCCCATCCAGGCCCCGCGGCCGTGGGAGGTGCGCGGCGCAGGGTGGCACAGCGGTGCGCGATCCAGCGGGATTCCAGCGGGATGTGCGCCGGCCCGCGGGCTGCAATGGCCTGGCTCGGCCCCGTCGGAGCCGGCACCATCGCCCGCGGGCGCGCCGTCCGATCAGGCCCGGGGGGCAGGACCTCATGCAGATGCGCCAGAACCCGCAGATGGCGCTCGACGAGGCGCGCCGCCTGTCCGCGAAGGTCAACGCGATGCCGATGCACCAGGGCGACCTCACGCCCGAGGACCTCAAGGCGCTCGACGACGAGCCGACGCAGGTGCCGATCCTGATCGAGGGTCTCAAGCGCCCCGACGCCAATGAGCGGATGCAGGCCACGGTCCAGCTCGGCGCCTTCCGCGGCCGCGCCAAGGCCGCGATCCCGGCGCTCGAGGCCGCGCTCAACGATCCCGACGAGGATGTGCGCTCCTCCGTGCGTACCGCGCTCCAGCGCATCAACCGCGCCCCCGCCGCCGCCGTCCCCGTCCCACCTCCGTCCCGCGCCGTGATAACAGGGAGCGCATGTCGCTCAAGCTCCCCGCGCTCGACCCCGCCACCGTCGCCCCGCGCTCGACCTCGGGCTACCCCGAGCCGTTCCGCTCGCGCGTGCTGCCGCGCGAGAAGCGCGCGCTCGGCGACACGCTCGGCCTCACGAAGATCGGCGTCAACCTGACGACGCTCCCGCCCGGCAAGGAGTCGTCGATGCGCCACTTCCACACGCGCGAGGACGAGCTCGTGTTCGTCGTCGAGGGCGAGGTCGTGCTCGTGACCGACGGCGGCGAGCAGGTGCTGACGGCCGGCATGTGCGCGGGCTTCCCCGCCGGCTCGCGCGACGGCCACCACCTGCGGAACCGCAGCGACCGCCCGGCGCGCTACCTCGAGATCTCGAACCGCGATCCCGAGGACGGCGCCGAGTACCCCGACGTCGACCTCGCGTACCGCGAGGCGCCCGACGGCAAGGCGATCTTCACACGCAAGGACGGCAGCGCGTTCTAGCGCGCCCTCACTCCATCGAACGGAGCTCCCATGCCCGAGATCCGCACCGAGATCACCGTCGACGCCACGCCCGCACGCATCTTCGAGATCCTCGCCGACAGCGCGCGCTGGCCCGAGTGGAACCCGATCCTGCGCGTCGTGCGCGGCCGCCTCGGCCCCGACGCGCGCTTCATCGGGCGCCTGGCCGGCGGCGCGCTGCCGCTCGTGTTCGACGCCGCGGTCACGCGCTTCGAGCCCGCGCGCTCGCTCGCTTGGAAGGGCCCGCGCTCGGCGCTCGTCCAGCGACTCGCCTCCGGCGAGCACTACTTCGAGCTCGAGGCCCGCGGCGCGCAGACGCTCGTGGTGCACGGCGAGCGCTTCGAGGGCCTGCTCCCCAACCTCGGCCCGCTCTGGCAGCGCGTCGAGGGCAACCTCCACCGCGCCTACCGCGCCTTCAACAAGGCCCTCAAGGCCCGCGCCGAATCCCGCTGAACACGACTGCCTCGCGGAACAGGCGGATGGGCTTGAGGAGGATCGGCGTGCCGGCGCCCTTGGCGAACGCGATCCGCCACGCAGGGTTCTCGTGCGAGAACTCAGATGCCTTCGCCGATGTCATCTTGGCGAACCAATTCGCGACGGCCTTCGCCCTGGTGAGCGCGGCGGCGTCGACGTGCTCGTAGCGATCAAGCCACGCGCACCGGTTTGGTGTCGCCCCGCTCGTTCTGCACCGCGAGCCCCGCCGTCCTGAGGTCGCGAACCAGGCGCCGCTCATACGAGGCGACGGTGGGCCCAGCCGGTAGGGCGATGTACTCGCACTCGGTGAGGAGCTTGCCCTGGTCGCGCAAGGTGTACAGGTCCAGGTAGAAGAGTGCCTTGTTCAGGAGCAGGGCCGCACCAGGCGCAACTATCAACCTTGGTGGATTGTCGCGGACGGGCGGCTATCCCACGATGGGATCGTGGGGAAACTCTATGGCATTTCGGGCGCGGCCGGGGTCACCGTCGGTGTCATCGCGATGGGCATGGCGGTCGCGCTCGTGCTGCGCGACCTCTACGGCGCCTCCGAGTCCGAAACCGACGCGCTGTCGATGTCGATAGGCGGCGCTGGGGATGTTTCGCCCCCCCCGCCAAGAACGGAGCGCGGCGGCAGCGCCAGCGTCGAGACCGCCTCCCGTACGTTCGAGGGCCCGTTGCCACCCCACCACGTGCCTGCCAGCGCGATCCGGAGGCCACCCACACCATCGATGCCGGTTCCGGTGCCCCGTCCGCCGGCCGAACCCAGTCGCCATCGGCCCCCGCTCCACAATCCCGGCGGCGTCAACGGAGATCGGCCCGAACGGGCGTCCCCGGGCAACCCGGAGGTCTCCAGTGGGCGCTGAGGCGCGCCGGCGTCAAAAACGGCGAGACCAGCGGCGGCTGGCCGTCGCGTTGGAACCTGCCATTGCCGCCGCTCGGCCGCGCGCATGGCAGCGCGGTGGAATTCTGGCCACGCTCTGCCTGGGCGTCTTGGGGGCGTTGCTCCTGGTGGCGGCAGGACGGCATCCCCCCGCCCAGGCCCGCGCGGGATCGGCGCCCGAGCCTGCGCCGGGGCCTACACAGGTGAGCGAGCTGGAGCCGAACGATCGGTTCGAGCTGGCCCAGGACATTCCGCTCTCCGCTGCGGTCGATGGCGAGCTCGATTCGGGCGACGCGGACTGCTTCTCGTTCACGATCACTCAGGCGGGTCCACACGTCGTGAGTGCGTGGCTGGAGGGCTCGCCAGGACTGCGCCTGGAAGCCCTGAGCGAGTCGGGCACGGCGAGCGCCCACGCGGAGACCCCGGCGCGGATCGCTGATCTAGGAGTCTTGCCCGGACGGGTCTTCCTGGTCGTGAGCGGAAGTGGCGGGTCGCACCGGTATCGCCTCCACGTGTCGGCCCAGGGCTGGGCGCTCGGGCGCGCCTGGGAGCCCGACGGCACGGCGGAGCTGGCGCAGGAAATGACCCTCGCCGAGGCGGAGCCGGGCGAGCTGGCCCGTCACCTCGCGTGGGGCACGTGGTCCTCACCGGATGACGTCGATTGCTGGCGAATCCCGCTGCGCGTACCCGCGGCGGGAGCAACCATGCACCTCGAGCTTCAACCCCCCGTGGCTGTTTCGGCTGCGCTGGAGGTGCTCGACTCCGGGGAGCCCGAGGCCCATGTCGCACCCCGTCGCCTGCAAGAGACGATCGGCCAGCCGGGCCAGCCCGTCGTCATTCCAGCGCTCGGCGAGCGGTCATGGGAGCCGGGCTATACGGTGTGTGCTCGCATCGTCAGTGGTCCTGCCGGTGGGCGCTATCGCCTCGAGGTTCGCCAGACGACGCCGGCAGGGCCCTTCGAGTTCGAACCCAATGACACGCCGCTGAAAGCCTCGGCGTTGCCGCGCGACGTCGAAATGCGGGCCCATGCTGCGCCGGGTGACGTGGACTGGTTCCGGCTGTCCTCCGGTTCCACCGCTGTCATCCAGGTGACGGCGAGCCCGCCCGCCGAGATGAGCCTCGAGCTCGCGCTCCTCGACCGGCAGGGCCGCACGCTGGCGGAGCGCCGCGGCCACCCGGGGTCACCGGTGGTGCTCGAAGCCCGGGGCATCGAGCACGTGCGCGTGCGCCCCCTAGTGGGCGCGAGCGTGGAACGGACCTACCGGCTCATCGCGACCGACGCCAGGAACCCGGGCCCATGAGGCTGGCCATCCCATCACGTGAGCGGCTGCTCTGGGCCGCGACGGCCGCGGCGGCCCTCTTGATCGCGGTGCGGCTCGCGCAGGCCGCTTCAGGCGCCATCCCCGCCCAGCGGGCCGCCGGTGAGCTGGGCGGCGTGTTGGCGCTCGGTTGTGTGGGCGCGGTCGCGACCCTGCTCCTCGCGCGCTCCCGCCGGCCTGGGCAGGCTCTCACCCTGGCTGCCCTGGTCGCGTGGTCTGTGGCCGTCCCGGTGCCTCTGTGGTGGCTCGCGTATCCCCCTGCACCGCTGTTTGACGGCGTGCTCGGCGGCGCACGGCGCGAGACCCAGGTTACTGCGCTTCGTGGCGGGCGCTACGAAGTCGCTGTGACCTCGGTAGGGGCCGGCACGGCGGGCGCGTATCAGCTGCGACTCGGCGAGCCCGAGCAAGGGCGTACCCTTGCTGGTCGCTACGCGGGGCCGCCCACGAGCGCGATCCAGACCCTTCGCCGGGGGCAGTCTCTGCTGCTCGCGCTCGAGCGGTCGGACGGCCAGAGCGTCCACGTGCGCATGCGCCCTCAGCCCGCATCCTGGGCCGTCGTGCGGTGGCTCGGCCTGCTCGCCATGGCCCTCGCGCTCGGCGCCGACATCGTTGGGTTCCGGGCGCGTCGTCGTCAGCGAGGCACCTTCGCGATGGCGGTCGCCGGCACGGTCGCGTACACGATGGTGCTGGATCCGGAGGCGTCACTCGGCGCCGCCGCCGGCGTCGGGGCCCTCTTGCTCGGCGGTCTGGCCGCGCTGGTCGCGGGCACGCTCGCGCTGGCGATGGCCCCTGCGCGCCAGGCCCACCACCATGACGATCAGCATCCCGGCGCCGCCGGGCGCCGTGGCCGGAGCAAAGGCAGATGCGCAGGAGGACGGCCGCAACCGCGCCGGCGCAGCGCCGTCCGCCCGAGGACCCGGCCCCGCGCCGTCCGCCCGAGAGCCCGGCCCATCGGGACGGCCGGAAGCAGCATCCCTTTCGACTTTCGCGCCGTCAGGACGGAGGAGCGGAGCATCCCTGGCGCAAGTGGCGTCTCCGGGGGCTCTGGCGGCGTCCCCGGCGGCGTCCATGGCCACTCCTGCGTCGGGCGCGTCGGATCCCGGCGTTCCGCAGGCCGAGGCCGGACAGGGGTGGCCCAGGTACTCCCAGACGTAGCGGGTGAGCCCGCCTCGAATGACGAAGCCGCGTCGGCTGACGTTGCCCGATGGCGAGAAGCCCGGTGGTGAATCGATTTGCTCGCCGAACACGGCCGCGATCTGCGCCTCGAATGGCCACGGCCACAGCGCCTCGCTCGAGGGCTGGTCGAAGCCCGGGTCGCCCCACCGGGTGCCGGTGCCTCCATATCGGGAGAGCACAGACGCCCCGGGACCAGCGGCTTGCGGAAGGTACAGCAGCCCGGGAGGCGTGGTGATGGCGCCGTCGCCGATGGCCTGGCCGGCCGGCTGGAAGGCATTTCCGCTGACCAGCGTCCAGCCGAAGTCCAGGCCGCTGGCGAGCCCGCCATTTGCCTCGAACAGACTGTCCGCGAGCGTCCGCGCGGGCGCCGAGTCCTTGTTGTAGTAGGCAAACGCGCTTTTCCCCACGGTCACGTGCGACAGGTGCAGAGCGCCCGTGGCATTGCCATTGGCGCGGATGCCGGCGATGTCCGGGCTGCCGATCGCATCCCACACCACGCTGTGCTCTACCGTGACGTCGCCGGCGCTCAGCTCGCGCACGAACATACCCGCGTGGGCGGCCGCCTCGTGGAGCACGATCGAGCCCTGGATGCGGACGTTGGCCACGTTCTTGGGAAAATAGAAGCCGCCGTACTTCTCCTCCCCACCCTCGGCGCCCGGTCGCTGGCCATCCAGAGCCACGCAGTTCTGGAACAGCGCGTCGCGCGCCATGGTTCCGGAATCATTGCCGTAGAACGAGAAGGTCGCCTTGGGCTGACTGGTCTTTGCGAAGTCCATGCGGCCCACGCAGCGCCGAAAGATCACGCGCTGGGTGGTGGCGATGGGCCCTCCTGCAGAGAACCCGTAGCGGGCGGCTCCGACGCCCGCACAATCCTCGATCACGTTGTCGTTTCCGCCCACCATGAACCAGCCCCCATAGTCGTCGACCTGCGACCGCTTCACAATCGTTCGGGTCACGAGGTTGCGATTGGAGTCGATCCAGACCGCATAGCTGGGCTGCGATAGGTCCCGCAGCTCGATCACGAACCCATCGACATGCACTCGCTCTGCGCGACCCAGATATACCGGCGCATCGTAGTAGTCGAGGCCCTGCGAGAACAGCAGCCGGACACCGAATGGCGTCTGAGCGCGGATGGTCGTCATGGCGCCGTCGGTTCCGCTCGGGATTCTCGGCAGGTCGTGGTCGTTGACGAGCATGCCCGGGCGATCGACGTAGAGGCCATCGAGCACGATTACCTCGTCGCCACCCGTCATCGCGCCCAGGGCGTGCTTGATGGTCGCAAAGGGTGCGCTCTCGCTGCCTGAATTGCCATCGTCGCCTGAGAGCCCCACGTACCACGCACGCGACCACGCCTTGTGCGGCAGACCAGCGAGCAGGAGCAGAACGGCCAATGATCGCCATCGCATCCCTCATGGGTGAGCAGGACCCATGCCGGCGTCCGCCACCGGATACCGGCTCCGATCCGGCGGGATCTGCCGATATGGCGCGTCCTACCGGCAGATTCCCGCCCACCTGTGCCAAGCTCTGACCCGCCAATATTGGACAGCTCGCGCGATTCATCGACCAAGGTTGATTCCGCCTCAATGCACAACGGCCTATCGTAATCGTAGGCTGGGGTACTTCTTTTTCTTCATCAGACCGCTTGCCGACACTGGAGGGACGATGCGAGCTATCCCGATCGTTTTCGTGGCCATCGCGAGCGTGAGCACTCTGGCCGGGGTCGCGGGGGCGGACTCCGGAGTGGGATCGACCGATCCGTTCTCCGGTGGCTTCCAGCACGCGGTCGCGATCGAGGTTCCGGCCTTTCACGGCCTCGAGCCGCAGCTCTCGCTCAATTACAACTCCTCGGGGGGCAATGGCCTGCTCGGCGTGGGCTGGAGCCTGGGGGGATTTGGCTTCATAGAGCGTGCCAGCCCGGGACATGGCGCTCCCAAGTACGATGGCTCGGACATCTACCTCCTCGACGGGCAGGAGCTCGTGCCCTGCGCGTCCGGCAGCGTCAGCCCAAGCTGCACCACGGGCGGCACCCACTCCACCAAGATCGAGAGCTACGCGCGGATCGCATTCAATGGGACCACCAACGCCTGGACGGTGACCGACAAGCTCGGGAACAAGTCCACCTATGGCTCCATGTACGTGGTCGGCTCTAGCACATTCCGGTGGGGCAAGACGACGGTCGCCGATCCGAGGGGCAACACGGTCTGCTTTGGCTACTGGTGTGATGCGGGCGCGGATTGCTATCCGAACACCGTCATCTATGCCGGCGTGCAGGTCACCCTCTACCGGGAGAGCCGCCCGGACCCGATCACGTTCGCCGCCGGGGGCGGACAGCTGGCCAAGACCAGCTACCGTCTCAAGACCATCGACGTGACCGTGGGCGGATCTCGCCTGCGCGCCTACAGGGTCGGCTACACGACCAGCGGCAGCACGTCCCGCTCACTGCTCGCGAGCGTGCAGCAATATGGCAAGGACGCCACCCTGGACGGCAGCGGCACGGTGACGGGCGGAACCTCCTTGCCGGCGGTCTCCTTGAGCTCGCAGAGCGGCGGCAGCGGGTTCACCTCGCTGACCTGGAACGCCACCACCGCCCAGCACATGTACAACGGCGGCGGCACGGCGGCCGATTACCACGTCTTGCAAGGCGACTTCAACGGCGACGGCAAGACGGATTTCGTGACCATCCATCGCGCGGCCAACAACACGACGGACGGCTGGTACAACTGGTTCGCCATGGAGCTGTCGACCGGCAGTGGATTCACCTCGCAGACCTGGAACGCC
>JAHFDS010000330.1 GCA_023248855.1 Myxococcales bacterium | reverse complement strand
GGCTGGCGCCGGAGGGCGTGCCGGCACCTCCGGCGCTGGAGGCGGCGCGGCTGGCGCGGGTGGCGGGGGCGCTGGCAACCCTGGCCTTGGCCTCGGGACCACATGCGACGGCCGAAATGCATGCCCGGACGGAGCCGACTGCATCTTCGAGTCCGCATCCGCGCGCGTCGGCTTCTGCAGCCCGCCGTGCGTGCGTCACGGCGACTGCGTGTTTGTCGGCCCCGGCGTGGGACTGTGCCTCTACGACACCAACGACGACGCCACACCGGACCATTGCGGCGTCGCCTGCGGCATGGGGCTCGAGTGCCCGAACGGCTTCCGGTGTGCCAGTCGCACGGGTGGCGAGCTCTGCCTGCCGGCGCCCTGATCGCCCAGGCTGTGGCTTTCTTGCAGCCTCCGCCTTTCCAGAATAGAGTGGTCAGGCTCAATGGAGCCCATGCGCGAGGGCCGTTCCGGCCGACAAGAGGGCGACGGCCAACGCCCGCGCCCCAGCAAGGGGCCTGCGGCGTGGGAGAGCCGCGAAGGGGGCGGCGGCGCTTCGCGCCTCGCCCTGCTCATCGGCATGCCGCTCGTGGTGGCGGTCGCGGGCGCCGTCGCCGTGGGGCGCATCAGCGATCCGAGACAGGTGGGCTACCTCGTGGTCGCCGCCGTGCTGATCGGCGCGCTGCCCGCCATCCACTTCGCCACCCGGAGCCTGGCGGCGCTGCGCTCGCTTTCCGAGCAGCTGCGGGCGCAGCGTGGCGGCGAGCGCGCCGACTACCCGACCGACGACGCGCTGGTGGGTGAGCTGGCCAGCGAGCTGGACGCGCTCGCGCGCGAGCACGTCAGGCAGCTCAAGCAGCGCGACGAAGGCGACGACGAGCGGCGGCAGGCGGCCGAGGGCGTCTCGTCTCGCGCCGAGGCGCTCGGCCTGAGCGTCGTCCAGCACATGACGCAGCTCGACGAGACCGCGGCCTCGCTGCACGAGATGACCACGTCGCTCAAGGGCATCGCCGAGAGCATCGAGGTGCTCGCTTCAGGCGCCGAGGAGTCGAGCTCGTCCATCCTCGAGATGGCGGCCGCCAACGACGAGGTCGCCCAGAACATGGCGAACCTCGCGAACTCCGTGCAGGAGAGCGCCACCTCGATCGAGGAGATGACGTTCTCGATCAAGGAGGTCGCGAAGAACATCGAGGCGCTCTCGTCCGCCGCCGAGGAGACGAGCTCCTCGATGAACGAGATGGACATCTCGATCCACCAGGTCGAGACCAACGCCAACGAGACCGCGCGCCTGTCCGAGGAGGTGTCACGCGCGGCCGGCTCGGGCGTCGACGCCATCAACCAGACCATCGAGGGCATCAACAAGATCAAGGACTCCTCCGAGGAGGCGGTGCGCGTCATCGCCAACCTGGGCGTCAAGATCGGCGAGATCGGCAAGATCCTGACCGTCATCGACGACGTCGCCGAGCAGACCAACCTGCTCGCGCTCAACGCCGCAATCATCGCGGCTCAGGCGGGCGAGCACGGCAAGGGGTTCGCGGTCGTCGCCGACGAGATCAAGGATCTGGCCGAGCGCGCGGGCGTCTCCACCAAGGAGATCGCCGACCTCGTGCGCAGCGTGCAGGCCGAGTCGAGAAACGCCATCGAGGCGGTGGAGCGCGGCGCGCGATCGGTCGACGAGGGCGTGAAGGTCAGCCATCAGGCCGAGGACGCCCTGCGTCGCATCCTCGAGAGCGCCCAGCGCTCGACGCAGATGGTGCAGGAGATCGCGCGTGCCACGGTCGAGCAAGCGCGGGGCTCGAAGCAGGTGACGGACGCGATCAACTCGATCGCCGAGACGGTGCAGCAGATCGCGACCGCGACCGCCGAGCAGGCCCGCGGGTCCGAGCAGATCATGAAGTCGGCCGAGCGCATGAAGGCCATCACCAAGCACGTCGAGCGGTCGAGCCAGGAGCAGACGCGCGGCGGCAAGCAGATCACGAAGGCGGTCGAGTCGATCTCCGAGATGGTGGGACACCTGCAGGCGGCCCAGCGCGAGCAGACCCGCGCCGGCGAGCAGATCCTGTTCTCGATGGAGCAGATGCGCGAGATCGCGCGGCGCCAGGAGCAGCAACTCGGCGAGCTCCGGAAGGTCATCCAGCGGACCGGCGCCTGACCGCGACTCGCCGTCGTGCGCGGGCCTGCCTTTCGGGTTATACCCTCCGCATGTTCAACCTCGGGATGGGCGAGATCATCGTGATCCTCGCGATCGCGCTCATCGTGCTCGGCCCGTCGCAGCTGCCCAAGATGGCCACCAGCATCGGCAAGGCCATGCGCGAGTTCCGCAAGGCCACCCTGGACATTCGCGAGGAGATCGACAAGGACGACGCCATCGCCAGGCCCTTGCGCGAGCTGCGCGATGCGATGACGCTGCCCCCCGCAGAGCTCAAGCGACAGGATGAGTGGCGCAAGGCAGAGGAGGAGCGCCAGCGCCTCCTCGTCGCCACGCCCGGAACCGTGGCGGCGGGCAGTCTCACCCCCGTCGTGGTGCCGCTCGATGACCCGGCGGCGCCGGCCGTCGCGTCTGCCGCCGCCGCGGTCGAGCAACCGGCAACGGCGCCCGAGCCTGCGTCCCCGGTCGGCTCCGAGAAGCCTGCCTCGATCACGTGAGCGAGCTCGAGCCCAAAGAGGCGGGTGCGCCGGAAGACGAGCGGCAGATGCCGTTCCTGGCGCACCTCGGCGAGCTGCGCGGCCGCCTCCGGTGGAGCGCAGTGGCCTACCTCGTTGCGGTCTTCGCCTGCTACGGGTTCGCGATGGAGCTGTTTGCGCTCCTGGTTTCGCCGCTCATCACCGCGTCGGTGGAGGCCGGCATCCGGCCGACCCTCAACTTCCTCTCGCCCATCGAGCCCTTCTGGGTGCTCATGAAGATCTCGATGATCGCGGCGATCTTCGTCGCGTCGCCGATCATCTTCTGGCAGTTCTGGAAGTTCGTCGCCCCGGGCCTTTACAAGAAGGAGCGCCGCGTCGCGGTGCCCGTGGTGGTGGCGTCGGCGACGCTGTTCTGCGGCGGTGCCGCGTTCGGGCATCAGCTCGTGCTCCCGGCCGCGTTCAAGTTCTTCCTGGGCTTTGCGTCCAAGGACCTCGGACGCATGAAGGAGGTGCTCGGACGCGCGGTGGACCTCCAGATCACGCAGCCCTTCGATCTCAATCCCATGCTCGGGATGGAGCAGGTCGTCGCGTTCTCCACCAAGATGTTGCTCGCGTTCGGAGCCGTCTTCGAGCTGCCGCTCGTGCTGTCGCTGCTCTCCTTCTTCGGCATCGTCAGCGCGCGGACGCTGTGGAAGTTCAACCGCTACGCCCTCGTGATCTGCTCGATCCTGGGGGCCGTGCTGACGCCGGGCCCGGACGTCGCGTCGATGCTGATGATGACCATTCCGATGTGGCTGCTCTACAACCTCAGCGTGGTCATCTCGTTCGCGTTCGAACGGCGTCGTGCCCGCGCCGAGGCCGCGAGCTGATCATTGGCGTTGGGCCTGGCCGTCACCTTCCTCAATGGGTGAGGCGAGGGGTTGTCGTCGGTTACGAAGGGGAAGGTCTTGCCGGCCCGCGGTGCCCGTGTCGGGCTGGCCAGTCGGCCCCTACGATCAGGTCCGCTGCGCGAGGAAGGACTTGAGCTGGGCGCGCTCCCAGTCATTGAGGATCCTGCCGAGCCACTGGTGCATCTTGTCGGGCTCCGTGAAGACCCGCCGGTGCTCGAACTTGGTCTCGCGGATCAGCCGCATCACCTGGAGCACCGAGGTCGGGGCGTCCGCGCGATGGAGGATGGCGCTCCGCTCGAGGCGCGGGTTCGCCGCAGTGAGCATGACCAGCGCGCGATCGGCGACCTCCTGGGTGAAGAGCTGACAAGGGCGCCAGTCCGCAGCGATGACGATCTGCGTCGGCGGCGGCACCCGGGCGAGCTCGCCACGAATGAGGGCCATCATCGCGTCGATGTCCTTCACGGAGTGATAGCCGTCGGCGACGTCGATCTGCATCAGGCGTCCGCCGACGATGCGGCAAGTGTTCATCTCCTCGGCGCTCCTGGGACGCGAGCTTACTCCGGGCGGTTCACCGGGACAGCGCGTGGGGTCACGCGGTGTCGGTGGCGCGCCAGAGGTACCAGGACACGAGCGTGCGGTTCGGGCGCCAGCGCTCGCCGTGCCGCGCGAGCTGGCTCGGCGTCGGCAGCTGCCGGTCGAAGGCGAGCGAGAAGCCCTTGCGCAAGCCGAAGTCGTCGATGGGCAGGACGTCGGGGCGCCCGAGCCGGAACATGAGCAGCATCTGCACCGTCCAGCGGCCCACGCCGCGCACCACGGTCAACCGCTCGATGATGTCCTCGTCGGACAGCCTGCGCAGCACGGTGCGGCTCGGTACCGTGCCGCCCAGCGTGTGGCGCGCGAGGTCGCGCATCGCGGCGGTCTTGCCGCGGGAGAGGCCCGCAGCACGCAGGCGCGCGTCGTCGATCTCGGCCAGGCCCTCCGGGGTCAGGCGCTGGCGCGGGAACAGCGCCTCGACGCGCGCGAGGATGGTCGCCGCGGCCTTGCCATTGAGCTGCTGGTAGACGATGGCGCGCGCAAGCGAATCGAAGGGCGAGACCATCGGGCTGCGTGAAAGGGTCGGTGCGCCGATGCGCTCGACCAGGCGAGCGAGCGCAGGGTCGGCCGCCTTCATCGCACGCAGGCGATCCAGAACGCCAGGCGCGAGCGCGCCGTCCTTGTCGAACAGCGACGGCGGTGGGCCGAGGCAGACGCCCTCGGCGGCGAGCAAGCTCGCCTTGGTGTCGAGCCCGCCGTGCGCGGAGAAGCCGCCGGGGCGGCCCTGTGCGGCCAGCACGCGGTGGCACGGCACCACGATCGGCCACGGGTTCGCGCGCATCGCCGTGCCGACGGCGCGCGCCGCACCGGGCGAGCCCGCGCGCGCGGCCAGCTCCATGTAGGAGACCGTCCTGCCGATCGGGACCGTGCGCAGCGCGGCGTACACGCGGCGGTGGAAGTCGGGCACCGCGTCCTCGGCCAGCGCGACGTCCGCGAGATCGTCATGCTGACCCTGCAGGTGGCGCGTGATGCGCCCTGCCACGGCGCGCACCCACGCGGGCGGCGGCGTCGGACCGGCGGCCCCGGTGCGCTCGCACAGCCGGGCCAGCGTGGTGCCGGGCGCCTCCTCGGGCAGCGCCACTCGGACCAGGGCGCGATGGCGCCACGCGAGGCCGATCGGGCCGAGGGGGGTGTCAACCAGCGCCGCCTTCACGTCCATGTGTAGATCTAACTCCTTCGAGCCGCTTCCACGGCTCGCAAAGATAGGGGAGGGCCGCCATCGGGGCCAGGTCAGGAAAGGCGCAGATCTCGGCGCAGTGCGGGGTCCTTGCGCAGGCGCCAGATCTTCTGGTCGAGGTAGTAGTGGTGGAGCGCGATCCCCCACAGGCAGCCGAGCGCGAGCTCCGTGCCGCCGAGGGAGCCGTCGGCGAATTTGCGCGGCAGCGTCAGGCCCTCGCAAGCGAGCGCAGCGCCGAGGCCACAGCCGGCGAGGCGGTAGCACGCGGCGAACGCCACGCCGGCGAGCGCGAAGATCCAGAAGCGCGACGCGAGGCGGCGCGCGATCCCGCGCGCGCTGGCGCGGCGGTTCCGGTGATAGAACCAGACCAGCGCCTGGTACTGCACGTTGTGGTACGCGGTGATCACCACCGCGAACACCGGCAGCTCGACCCGCGCGGCGACCCACGGCGAGAAGAGCAGCCACACCGACGGCAAGAGCGCCGCGAAGAAGCGCAGCTTGCCGGCGTCGAGCGGCAGGCCCTGTCGCAGCCGCGCGCGCTGCCCCGCCGCCCACGCGACGGCGACGGCGGCCACCGCCGCCCAGCACGCCCAGGAGATCCAGCGCTCCGGACCGGGCACCGGACCGAGGCCCATCATCGCGCGCGCCTCCGGATGCACGAGCGCGAACGCCGCGAACGGCGCGAAGAGGCCCACGTAGAGCAAGGCCGCATCGCTGCGGCGCTCGCGCGCATCGAGCTCGCCCGCCTTGCGCTGGTGGAGCACGAGCACGCCGTAGTGCTGGCGCACCACGTGGTAGTGCGCCCACAGGCTCGCGAACACGACGAAGCCGTCGAACGGCGCGCGCGAGCCGGCCGTCGCGGCGATCGCGAAGCAAGCGGGCCCGAGGCCGATCCAGAGCAGGCTTCCGAGCAGCAGGCGTCGGCGCGACGCCCACTCCTCGGGATCGAGGTAGGTGCGGCTCAGCGTGGCGAACACGTGCGGGCCGTCGAGCGCGATCACCCAGATCCACCAGAGGGCGCCAGCGCGCACGCCGCCGACCACGTGCGCGGCGAGAAGCGCGTAGCTGACCAGCGCGCCGCCGACGAGCCAGAGCAGGTCGCTTCGTCGATCGATCACCCAGCGCTGGTGCAGCGCCCCACGCATCGCGCCGTCAGCCACGCGGAGCCTCCTGGCGCGGCCACAGGCACGCGATCGCCGCCAGCGCGAAGAGCGGCACGAACAGCACGGCCGAGCCCTCGAACAGGGCCACGGACTCGCCCTCGGAGAGCGGCGTGCCCGCGTGCACCACCTGCCCGGCAAAGCGCGTGAGGTTCCAGCCGACGTGCAGCGCGAACGCGTAGCCCACGTGTCCGGTGCGCAGCGCGAGGAGGTTGCAGAGAAGGCCGAAGAGGAAGTAGCTGGCGAGCGCCCCGGGGCCGATCAGCGTCGAATCGCGCACGGCGTAGAACCCGAGATGCGCGAGCGCGAAGACGCCGGCGACGCTCGCGCACAGGCGCAATCCCACGGGCCGGCGCTCGAGCAGCCACGCCAGCAATGCGCCGCGGAACAGCAGCTCCTCATTGAAGGCCTGAAACAATGGCCGCACGTGATGCAATGCGCTCCATTGGCTGCGGTCGAACGTCACGCCACCGCGCCGCGCGAGCACACCGATCAGGATCGCGAAGATCGCCGCGCAGACGGCGGCGACGCCGGCCGTCGCGAGCCACGCCCGCGTCGTCGTCGGCAGGCCCAGGCGGCGCTTCCAGCCCTGCGGATCACGCGCGCGAGCGAGCAGCAGGATCGCGATCGTCGCCGGGACGAAGCTCCACCAGGCCCGCGCGCCGTAGGGCGCCACGAACACGGCAGCCGTCGCGAGCAGGCTGGCCGGCCGCCGCCAGGGGACGCTCCCCGTGATGACCCAGCTCGCCTCCATGCGTCACTCGGAGGGCGACAGGCACACCGGCGCCGGCGTGGTGGTCTCGGCGACGTCCTCGCAGGGCGAGAATACACGGCCCTTCCACACCACGCGCCTCCCCAGCACCGTCTCGAGCGGGTAGAAGAGGATGTAGAACGTGAAGCCCAGCTCGAACGGCAGGAGCGCGGTCAGCGCCGGAAATGCCCTGGCCTCGCGCAGCGCCGGTGCGATGAGCAAGAAGTCCGCGACGACCTTGCCGAACAGCGGCCACCACGGCACGTGCCCGGTCGCCGCGCCCGCCACGACGCACGCCACGAGCGCCGCGTGGAACGCGTACGGCACGAGGTAGAGCACGAAGTTGCTCCGGTGCATCTGCCGCGCGCCCAGGAACCAGCGCTTTCGCTGCCGGTGCAGCTCGGCGGCGCTCGCGCACGGCAGGCTGGTCACGATCGTCCCCGCATCGAGCGGGTAGCGCGCGCGGTAGCTGGTGCGCGAGACGATCCCGCGCACCAAGATGTAGTCCTCGATCAGGCTGAACGGCAGCTTGCGATAGCCGCCGATGGCGTCGTACGCGGCGCGGCGCACCGAGAGGTTGCAGCCGACCGCGGTGATGAGAAAGCCGAGGCGCATGGCCGCGGCCGCGGTCGACAGCTCGCCGAACCAGTCGAGCGCCTGCAGGCGCGCGAACCAGCCGTCTCCCGACAGGCGCACGAAGCCCGCGACGACGCCGACGGTCGGGTCCGCGTAGTACTTGACCGTCTCCTCCACCCACCCGGGCGGCACCTGGCAGTCAGCGTCGGTGATGAGCAGGATCTCGCCCGTCGAAGCCTCGATGCCCTGCGCCAGCGCGCTGGCCTTGCCGCGCAGGTGATCCCGCGACGGCCGCGCGGTCAAAAGGCGCAGGTGCGGGTTCCGCCGCGCGAAGCGGCGCACGATGGCGGCGGTCCCGTCGCTCGACAGGTCGTCGATGACGATGACCTGGAGCAAGTGCGACGGGTAGCGCAAGGCCAGCAGCGACCGCAGGCAATCAGCGATCTTGTCCGCCTCGTTGCGCGCGGCGACGAGCACCGTCACGGTCGGGCGGAAGGCGCGATCGAAACGATAGCGCGCGCGCCACGTCGCGAGCCCGAAGCCACCCATCTGCAGCAGGTACAGCAGCGCGAGCAACGTGGCGATCGCGAGCAGGGCCTCGAAGGCGTGGCCTGTGAGCACCGCTCCGACTCGGAGCAATATTGATGCCGGTCAACTGCTGGCGGATGCACCAACAGGAACGGGCAGTTACGGTTCCAGCCTGGTCACACGCGCCGGGTGTGCGTATCAGAGGCTGTTCCAGGCGCCGGCTACGCCGGCAGCTAGCAGCGAAGCCTGAACGAACGTTCAATCGAGCGGTTCGAGCCGGGGGGCAAGCTGCTCGGCGGCGCCGCGGCGGTCGAGCTTTCCGGCCGCCGTGACCGGCAGCGCGGCCACGATCGCAAGCGCGCGGGGCTGCGCATGGCGGGCGAGACGCTCCCGGACGTGACGCGCGAGCGCGGCGCGATCGAACCCGGGGCCGACCACGAGCGCGGCACAGACGCGCTCGCCCCACGTCTCATCCGGCAATCCGAATACGATCGCCGCGGCGACGCCGGGACACGCCTCGAGCGCGCGCTCGACCTCGAGCGGCGCCACGTTCTCGCCGCCGCTCACGAGGATCTCGCGGCGGCGCCCGGTGACCACCAGGTGGCCACGCGCGTCGAGCGCCCCGAGGTCGCCGGTCGGCAAGTAGCCCTCCGCATCGAGTGGCGGTGGCGACAGCCCTTGCGGCCCAAGGCCGGCGCTCGCCAGGTAGCCGCTCAAGAGGGACGGGCTCTTGACGCAGATCTCGCCGCCTGCGATGCGCAGGTGCACGCCGGGCAGCGCCGGGCCGACGGCCGCGCCAGCCGGGGGCTCGCCGGGGCGCGCAGTCGCGACCTGGCCGGCCGCCTCCGACAGCCCGTACGTCGGCAGCACCGGAAAGCCCGCGCGGCGTGCGCGCTCGAGCAGCGCGGGGGACGCGGCCGCACCGCCGACCAGCAGCGCGCGCAAGCGGCCCGGCCGGACGC
>JAHFDS010000329.1 GCA_023248855.1 Myxococcales bacterium | reverse complement strand
CCGGGCCCGGGCAAGCCCGCCGCCGGTCGGCGCGCCGCGCCGCGCGTGGGGGCGCTGCCTGCCGCCGACTTCGGCAAGCTCCTCGAGGGCGACGGCGCGCTCGGGGGCTTTCAGAAGACGGGCACGCTGTCGACGCGGCGCGCTTACGGCGTGGCGATCCGCGAGCTTGGCGCGGCGAGCCCCGACGTGGTGGTGCTCGACGCCGACGTCTCGAACTCGACCTTCTCCGAGTACTTCAAGCACAAGCACCCGGCGCGCTTCTTCGAGTGCAAGATCGCCGAGCAGAACATGGTCTCGGCCGCAGGCGGCTTCGCGGCGGCCGGCAAGGTCGCGTTCGTGAGCACCTTCGGCAAGTTCCTGTCGCGCGCGTTCGACCAGATCGAGATGTGCGCGATCAGCGGGCACCCGCTCAAGATCGTGGGCTCGCACTCGGGCATCTCGCTCGGCGCCGACGGGCCGTCGCAGATGTCGGTGACCGACATCCCCTTCTTCCGCTCGTTCCCGGGCGACGCGAAGAAGGCCGGCCGTCGCCACACCACCGTGCTCAACCCCGCGTGCGCCACCGCGACCTACAAGCTGACGGAGTGGATGGCCAGGCACGACGGCCTGGTCTACCTGCGCACGATGCGCAGCGACTTGCCGCTGCTCTACGGCGCGACCGAGGAGTTCCCGGTGCCGGGCGCAAAGGTGCTCGTGCACGGCCAGGACCTCGTGATCGCGGCGACCGGGCACATGGTGCACACCGCCAAGGCGATGCTGCCGAAGCTGCGCGAGGCGGGCATCGAGGCGGGCCTGGTCGACTGCTACACGTTCCCGATCGCGGCCGACGTGGTCCTCGGCGAGGCGCGGGCGGCTTTCGGGCGCGTCATCACGTTCGAGGACAACTACCGGGCGCTCGGCAGCGCGGTCGCCGAGGCGGCCGCGGTGGACGGCGGCGTGCGCGTGCGCGCGCTCGCGGTCGAGCAGCACGCCAAGAGCGCGCCGAGCGCGGACGAGGTGTTCGCCTACGTCGGCCTGACGTACGACGCGCTCCTCGCCGCCGCGCGCGAGCTGACGGGAAAGTGATCGTCCGAACGGGCGCGGTCGCGGTCCTGATCGCGCTCGCCGGTTGCGGGGAGGTGCGCCGCGCGTTCCCCGAAGGGGCGCGCGACGGGGGGGCCGATGCGTTCGTCCACAAGGCCGTCTGCGGCGACGGGATCCGCGAGGGCGACGAGGAGTGCGATCCGGGCAGGGCGGCGGATCCGCGCTGCCAGGCGTGCAAGCTCCTGTCGGACCCATGCGATGACACGAATGTGATCGACCTCGAGTCGGGGCTCGACGGCTTCGGCACGCGCTACGCGGGCAACACCGATGGGCTCGGCCACCGCCACAAGGGCAAGTGCGGCGGCGATGGCAGCGATCAGCGGGTGCACCGGTTCAAGGCGCCCGTGCGCGGGCGGCTGGTCGTCGAGACCACGCTCGGCAAGACGCCGTTCGACTCGGTGGTGTACGTGCGCACCGACTGCCACGACCCGGCGAGCGAGATCGTGTGCAGCGACGACGTGAAGATGGGCGTCGTGCGCGTCTCGCACGGCGTCGGGCCGATCCTGGCCGCGGGCGACGTCGTCAGCGTGTTCGTCGACGGCTACAGCGGCAGCGATCACGGCCCGTACGAGCTCGTGGCGCGCGTGCGCCCGCTCGTGGCGGCGGCAGGAGCCTGCGATCCCGAGGGCGAGCGCGACGAGTGCGACGCGGGCCTGGCCTGCCGGCAGATCGGGCCCGGCTTCGAGGGCACCTGCGGGACGGCGCGCGCGCCGGCGATCGCCGCCGCCGACGCCATTCGCTCGAACGCCGATCTTTGGCGGATCGCGGTCCGCGGCAGCGACGAGGACGGCGACTTCACCGCGGTGCACGTGGAGCTGCTCGACGGCACGGGGGCGGTGCTCACGTTCGACGCGCTGGGTGACAAGAAGCGCGTGATGGAGGTGGCGGTGCCGAGCGCGCGGCCGATCGCGCACCAGGCCACGTTCCGCGCGATCGCGTCCTTGCACGGGCTCAAGGACCTGACCACATCGACCCAGCTGCAGGCGCGGCTGCGGCTCGAGGATCGCGCGGGGCTGCGCTCGGACGAGGTCACCGTACCGATCCGCATGCCCACGCCGGCCGCGGTGGGCAGCGGGTGCGACGGCGACGGCTTCGGTGACACGTGCGACGCGGGCCTGGCGTGTCACGCCGGCGCCTGTGCCCCGGCCAGCGCGGCGGTGCTGTCGGCAGCGTCTCTGGTCGAGCTGCCGGACGGGCGCGTGCGCGTGCTCGCCCAGGGCAGCGACCCGGACGGCGACGTCACGCTCCTCGAGGCGACGCTGCTCGACGGCACCGGAGCGCCGGCGATGGTGCTCGACGAAAATGGCGACGGCCAGCCCGACAGCGCGACGCTGCGGCGTGGGCTCGAGGTCAGCGTCTTCGGCCAGACCAGCTTCGTGGCGACGCACACGCACGGTGCGCTGCCGGGCGTCGCCGGGGCGCTGGTGCACGTCATCGACCGCGCGGGGCTCGCGAGCGCGGACGTGATGGTCGCTCGCACGGCGTTGCCGCTCGGCGGGGCGGGGCAGGCCTGCGATCGCCTCGGGCTCGCGAGCGGCTGCGAGCCAGGGCTCGTGTGCGTGGGCGCCGAGGGCGCGGCGCTTTGCCAGCCGCTGGCGATGGCCGAGGAGGCGGCGTGCCTTTCGGCGATGCCGCTCGGCAGTGGCCTCGGCGCGCTGGCGATCTCGACCGAGCCCCGGGTGGCGTCGCTGTTCGACGGCGCGTGCGCCAAGGCGCGCGGCGCCCCCGAGCGCGTGGTGACGTTCCAGACGCGCGGTCTTTCGGACCTGCTGGCGTGGGCGCCCGCCGGGTGGGCGTCCTTCGATCCGGTGCTCTACCTGCGCGGCGGGGGCGCCGATGGGTGCTCGGGGATGGCGCGCGAGGTCGCCTGCAACGACGACGAGGCGCGCCTGCCGGACCTCGGCGCGAAGCTCGAGGTCATGGACCTCGCGGCCGGCGCGTACTCGCTGGTCGTCGACGGCGCCACGCTCGGAGACGGCAGCGGCGGCGGCGGCCGGGCCGCGCTGGTGGCGCTTCTGCGCAGCCACGCCGCCCTCGGCCAGGCCTGCGATCCGTACGGCCTGCGCAGCCGCTGCGCGGGCGGCCGCTGCGCGCTCGACGGCACGCGCTGGATCTGCCGGGCGAAGCCGTAGCCCTGGGCCCCTACCGCGAGGCCAGCAGGCGCTCGAGGTGGTCGCGCTCCCAGGCCTCGGCGAGCGCGTGGTGCTCGAAGCGGCGCTCGTCGGCGCGAAAGGCCGGCGAGTGGATCGAGCGGCGTCCGTGCACGAGCGGCATGCCGTGGACCTCGTGCAGCATCTCGTGGAACACCACCGACTGCACGAAGAAGCGCGGCACGAACGGCTGGTCGAGCACGGGGTGGACCCGGATCAGGCGCTCGTCGGGGTGAAACGAACCGAGCTTGAGCGTGCGCAGGCGGGCGCCCGGGCGCGCGCCGCCGTGGCGGCCCCAGGTGATCGCCGCGCGCACGCTGCCGCCGAAGTAGCGCGCGTTGAGATCCGCGAGCAGCGCCCCGAGGTGGTGCACCGCGCCCACCGGTCGCAGCGGCGGGGGGCGGACGCATTCGCCCGAGCGCATGGATTCGTGGACCAGGTGTTGGTGGGCGTCGATGAAGCGGCCGAGCAGCGCGGAGGCGTGGCGGTCGCCCTGGCTGACGTAGCGCGCGAGCGCGCGGAGGGTGGCCGGGTCGGCCTCGGTGAACATGCGGTGGACGCGGACGCGGAACGATGGCGGCGCCCCGCCCAGGCGCCGCACCGAGATCATGGTGTGACGGTTGTCCGTGACCTCCACCTCGGCGCGGCCGCCGGGCAGGTGCGCGGTGAGGCGTCGGCCGAGCCGCCGGGCGGGCTCGTCACCGCCAGCGTCCGGATCGCCTTGTCGGGCGACGTCACCGTCGGAGCAGCGGGTCGGCGCGGGCTCTGACCTGAACACCTGTGCAATGCTAGGGCGAGCCCGGGCCGTGGCCAAGTTTTTCGCGACGACGTGACCTGGCTTTCAGCTCTGGCGCGGTGCAGTTGCGCAGATCTTGGCCGCGCTGATACCGTATGGCCGCTGGATTCATATCTTTTTCTCTCTTGCGTGACGACACAGAGGAGGACTCCATGAGCGCTGCGAAGGTCCAGAAGTTCCTCGCCGGCCTGCTAGCACTGGGCGTGGCGGTAGGCTGCGGCGATGACAAGCCGAAACCGGGTACCGGCGGCGCTGGCACGAGCGGCACCGGGGGTGGGGGCGCAGGCACGGGAACTGGCGGCGCCGGTACCGGTACCGGCGGTGCCGGCACTGGCGGCGCCGGAGTCGGCGGCGCAGGCCGCGGCGGCGCAGGAGTCGGAGGGGCCGGGGTCGGAGGCGGCGGCGTGGGTGGCGCCGGCGTGGGCGGCGCAGGAGCGGGTGGCGGGGGCGTGGGGGGCGGCGGGATGGGTACCTATAGCGCGTCGATCTACGTGATCGAGCAGGACGGCCCACCGGCACCTGGGATGCCCTCCGTTCGTACGCCGATCATTGGCATCGGGACGACGCCCGCTGGCTACATGCCAGACAGCCCGGGTGCCCTCATCAACGACTGTTCGGCCGATTTCTTCGATCGGAGCGCGATGGACGTCCCGCCGGCGCAGGCGAGCCTGGGTGACGTCATGGTGACCGGCTACACCGGCAATCCCGCGAGCATCATGGCGACGACGACCTGCACCTTCAACATGATGGCGGGCGGATACTCCTGCAATCTGCCGGCGACGATCGCAGCCACGGAGCATTTCTTCGACCTCTCCACGATGGCGATGTCGAAGAAGATCGACCTGACGGCCACGGGTGGAGCAGCCCACGCTGCGTTCATGCTCACGGGCGCCATGTCGATCATCGTTCCGACATCGGGAATGACAGTTCTCAGCCCAATGCTCAGCGGGACGGCGGGTGGGACAGGCGTCATCGACGTGACGAACCCGGCGGGCACCGAGATCACGTTCCAGTGCCCTGACCGCGCAGGAATGCCGGCTGCGTGTCGTCCCATCATTGGCTTCAACCTGGTCGCCACGGATGGCATGACTCCACCGCAGAAGTGGGCCACCGTGACCTGCTCGAAGCTCAACCCCGACGTCGCCGATGCGGCCACGATGACCTACAAGTACACAATCGACTATCAGAAGGGCACCGGGGCGAGCCTGCGGCCGGTCACCAAGATCTTTGAGCGCCTCGACTGGAAGGTCCTTCGTGTGACGGTCGTGCACTTCGGTGCACCGAACCAGAACGCAGCGGGCGTGACCGCGGGCGCGGCTGTCGGCGTGAACGGCTACGTGACCCGGACGGGTGCGGGCGGCAGCGGCGGCACTGGCGGCACTGGCGGCTGACACACCGACGACTACTCGCACCACACCCGCGCAAATAGCACCGTTCCATCCTCCCACACCACACCGGCTTCCGATCCTGACCACGCCGCTCGCGGCTTTGGTCCAGCGACCGAGATCTGCGCGCTCGTCGCTAGCAGCATGCCCGTGGAGGTGATGCCCGAATCCCCGATGCGCTGCTCCAGGAGACCAGCCAGCGGTCGCCCGCGAAGATCACGTTGGGTCGAGCACCACTTCCGAGAGTGAGCGATGGCCCGATCGGACCGCCATTCGCGTCGATTCGCCGAAATGTCACCCCACCGGCGCCGACGAAGGCGAAGCCGAACTCGCTGCCAGACCACGCCAGACTCGGGTGATCGCCATTACCGAGGCTTGTGGTGGAGTTGATCGCGCCGGTAGAACTGACACTCAGGTACGTCATAACCCCTTCTTCGGCGGATACGACCCCGTAGTTTCCGCTCGATCCACGCCCAGCGACGGCGACCTCAGCCGCCAGCTGGCTCGAGTTTAGCAGCGTGGTGTCGCCAGCGGCCGAGAGGGAGTTGGCTCTGGAAAACCTGATGGGCGCAGAGCCACCAAATGCCATCCAAACTGCTCCTAGTTGATTGGCACCAGAGCTCCACGCCGCCGCCACGCCCGTGGTGCTCAGCGGCGAGCTGCCCATCGGAGTATTCGATAGCGGGAGGCTTTGGCTGCTCGGCGTCCCCAGCGAGTCAAGCGCCCGCAGACGCAGCATGGCAGCACCGTTGACCGCTTGTTGCCAGATGGCCAGAAACCCAGAGGGATACGCGACGATACCGAGAGGAAACGCTCCCAGCAGCTGCAGCGGATCCGATGATGAGATGATCGCTTGTGCTCCAGATGGCACACCATTCGCCTCGACCGCTCTGAAAATCGCAGCGCCGTCCTGCGGATTCACCTGGTTCGTCCAGAGAACCCCGAATCGTCCATTCTGGAAGGCGATGTCCGGGTTGTGTCCGACGCCGGCGCTCAAGACGACCTCGCTCCCCCCAGGGGTTTGGGGCTGCAGGTGCCCTCGGTGCCGGTCAGGTTGCAGGCCTCGCAGGTGCCGTTGCAGGCGCCGTTGCAGCAGCGGCCGTCGATGCAGTAGCCGCTCGTGCACTCGGTGGCGCCGGTGCACACGGCGCCCGGCATCTTCTTCGGCATGCAGGCGCCGCCGGGGGCGCAGTAGCGGCCGGCGGCGCATTGCGCGTCGGTCCCGCAAGTCGTCAGGCAGGACATCATCGAGCCGTCACAGGTGAAGTCGCCGCACGACGTCATCACGTCGGTGCAGGTTCCACCCATGCACCTGCGCGCGGTCGCCTGGCTGCTGGAGCACACGTTGGTGCCGCACGAGGTGCCGTTCGCCACCGCGCCGCAGGCGCCCGTGGAGCAGCTCTGGCAGGTGCCCGTGCAGGCGCCGTCACAGCAGACGTTGCCGACGCAGAAGCCGCTGGCGCAGGCGGTGCTGGAGCCGCAGGGCTGGCCGTTCGCCAGCGCCTGGCCGCAACGATTGTTCTGGCAGGTCGCCCCCGGGGCGCAATCGCCATTCTGCGTACAGCTCGTCTTGCACGCGCCTGCATTGCAGGCGTACGGGGCGCACGACTGGGGCGACTGGCCGCACGCGCCCGCCCCGTCACAGCGCGGCACCGAGAGCGTGGACGCGTCGCTGCAGGTGGCCAATCCGCAGCTCATCGAGGTCGCCGGGAACCCGCAGCTGCCGGCGCCATTGCAGACGCCGCCGCAGGTTCCGCTGCCGGCGCACTCGTTGTCGGGGTCCATGCTGGTCAGGCCCGCACAGGTGCCGCGGTTCGAGGTCTGATCGCACCGCACACACAGGCCGTCGCACGCGCTGTTGCAGCAGACGCCGTCCCGGCAGAAGCCGCTCTGGCATTGGCCGGCGGTGCCGCACGCGGAGCCGAGGGAAAGCAGAGACGCGCCATCGGGAGGGCGTGGCCCGTCGGGCTGGCGTGCGTCGGGCGGCCTCGGCCCATCGGGTGGCCTCGGCCCGTCGGGCGCTCGGGGACCATCGGGCTGCCTGGGGCCGTCGGGCCGGCGAGCGTCGGGACTGCGGGCGCCGTCGGTCGGGCCGGGCGCATCCTGCGCGTGTCCATCGGGCGTCGGCGGGGCGTCGTGACCAGCGTCACGGCGGACCCCCGCGTCGCGGGGCGGGGAAGGCACGCACGTCTTGCCGAGGCCTTGCTCTGCAGTCTCATGGTAGCGCCAGCCGGACGGGCAGTCGTCAGCGGGAAGAGCGCACCAGGTGTTCAGGCAAGCACCGGTGACGTTTGCTCTCGTGAAGAGGCAATCGTCATCGGCTTGCAATGGTTGTTGATGGGCGAGCCGCAGCCGACTGCGGTCAGGAGGAAGACGACGATCCAGGTTCTCATGGGCTGTCCAAGGTTTCGCCGGTTCCAGCCGACAGTTGCGCGCATCCTACCGATTGCGACCCCTGGGTCAACAGCCCCGGCTCAGAACCTGGGGTTCGGTGTCCACGAATCCTCGGAACAGGAGGCAGGAGACTGGCAACCGGCAACCGGCAACCGGCAACCGGCAACCAGGAAGTTCCGGACCCGTCCGCGAGGCCCACCGAGGGCACAGTCGGTTTCCGGAAGATGCCCGTTGCCGGTTGCCAGTTTCCCGTGTCCGGTCTCCTGTTCCGTGGTCGCGTCCTTCAACGTGGACACCGAATCGCCGCTCAGAACCTCCCCACCACCACCGCGCCGACCGAGCCGTCCAGCGCGGGCAGGGCGATCCAGCGCTGGCGCGCCGCCTGGCGCTCGTCGCGGACCATCACCAGCTTGACGATGCCCGCGATGATGGCCGCGGAGCCGACCCCCACGGTCAGGTAGCCCAGCAGGCGGCTCGTGTCGGCGTCGCTGCGCAGACGCTGGCGATCCTCGACGCGGGTCTCGCGCTCGGCCGCGTCGCTAGACTCGCCGCCGGAGGAGAAGAAGAAGGAGCTGCCGCCGCACGCCGCGGCGCCGGCACCGATCAGCACCCAGCCGAGCGTGTCCTTGTACCAGCGCACCGGCGGGCCTGCCGGCACGTCGGCCGTCACCAGCGCACCAGGTGCGCCAAGGAGCATCGGATCGCGCGTGCCGAGCGTGACGGCGCGGGCGATCGCGGCGAGCTGCTCGCGCGTGGGGCCCGATGGCCCGAGGCGCACCCCGGCCCAGCGCTCGGCGCGCCCGGCGGAGGTCGCCACGCGGGTCGCAAACAGGATCGCGCCCTTGGGGTCGGCGCGCACGCCGGCCAGGTAGACCGCCTCGGCGCCGAGGCGCTTGCCGAGGTGCGCGGCGAGCTGCGTCTCGCTCTCGGCGCTGGTGCCGGCCGCCACCAGCAGGGCAGGGCTCGCGCCGAGCTCGAGGGCGTCCTCGAGGCCCGCGTCGATGCGCACCTCGGCGACGGTCGTCGCGATGTTGACCCGGTGCAGCCGGCCGCGTCCGCGCGGCCCGCGCGCCTCGACCAGGTAGGCGCCCGACGGGAGATCGCGCAGCTCGATCGGCGAGACCCCGGCGAATCGCCCCGACACCAGCACCGGCGCCCCGGGCGGCGTGGTCTCGACGCGCAGCGCGCCCGTCAGGCCCTTCCTGAGGCGATCGCGCACGCGGGCGACGAGCGCGACGGCCTCCGGGCCCTGCTCGCGGCGAGACGGCTCGATCTCGGGGAAGTCCCGGGCGGCGACGATCGCGACGTCGGTCGCTTGGGCCTCACGCCCCGAGCGCTGCAGCGCGAGCGCGAGCGTCACCTCGCCGCGGAACAGCAGCGCGCGCAGGCGGGTGTCCTTGCTGTCGCCGCCGAGCAGACGCTCGCGACGGCCGCTCACCGCGCCCAGCACGCGGATGGCGTCCT
>JAHFDS010000328.1 GCA_023248855.1 Myxococcales bacterium | reverse complement strand
GCCCTCGTGAGCCCCCGCGCGTGCAGAAGCACCGCGCGCACGGGCCCCGCGATCTCGAGCTCGATCGCGACGACGCCCAGCAGCTCGCTCTGGCGCGGATCGATCGTGAGATCGAGCGTGTAGGCGAGCGGGCGCACGGCGGCGGGCAGATCGCGCGGCACGCTGGGCGGGTCGTGGCCATTGCGAGGTGTGGCGCCACAACCGAGACCGAGCGTCAGGATCCCGGCGATCGTGCGCTGCGCGGCCTGGCTCACCATCCCGGAATCAACAGTCGCACGCCCGAGCCACCCGTGGAGAGAGCTGCTGGGCGACGGCCCTTGACGCGGGCCCTTCGCCACCCTAGATTATGAGCATGCTCATAAATGAGCTTGCTCATATCTCTCCTGGGCTGCGAGAGCGCAACAAGCAAGACAAGCTCGCGCGCATCGAGGCGGTGGCTCGGCGGCTCTTCGCCACCCAGGGCTTCGACGCCACCACGACGCGGCAGATCGCGAAGGACGCCGGCATCGGCGCCGGGACGCTCTTCCTCTATTTTCCCGAGAAGCTCGACCTCGTGCTGCACCTGTTCGCCAAGGACATCCCCGAGGCCGCCGGACGCGCCTTCGCGTCCGCCCCCGAGGCCAGCTTCGCCGCACAGGTGGCGCACGTGTTCGCCGGGATCTACCGGCAGTACGACCAGGACCCGGCGCTCGCACGCGTGATCGTCAAGGAGCTGCTCTTCCTTGAGCCCCAGCGCCGGGCGCGACTGATGAGCATGACCGTGCCGTTCCTCGAAGGCCTCGGCGCGCTCGCGCGGGCCGCACGATCACGCGGCGAGCTGCGCGCCGACGTCCCGCCCGAGGAGGTCGCGACCCTCCTCTTCGGCGTCTATTACTTCGCGCTCGTGGCCTGGCTCGGTGGCATCGTGCCCCGCGCCGACGCACAGCGTTGGCTGGTGGAGCGGGCCCTTTTGCACGTGATGGACGGCCTCGCGCCCCGCCCCGCAGCGCCCGATCAGCGAAAACGGCCCGGCAAGCCGACAAGGAGGCAACGATGACCGACGAGCTCGAGGACCTCGGACGCGGATTTCGCGCCCGCACGCTCGTGACCGCCCGCCTGGCGACCAAGATCGGCGCGCGCGCCGTCCGGCGCACGCTGCTCGGCGCGGGCAAGGCCACGGCCGACGACGAGGGCAGCGCGAAGCGCGCCCGCGACCTCGTGACGCAGCTCGGCTCCCTCAAGGGCCTCGTCATGAAGCTCGGCCAGGTGGCGAGCTACATGCCGGGGGCGATGCCACCCGCCGCGCAGAAGGTGCTCGCGGAGCTGCAGGCCGCCAGCACGCCGATGGCCTACGAGAAGATCTCGGCGGTCCTGCGCGCCGAGCTCGGCGACGAGCCGACCTCCCTCTTCGACGAATTCTCGCCGACGCCGATCGCGGCCGCGTCGATCGGCCAGGTGCACCGCGCCCGCTTCCAGGGCCGCGCAGTGGCGATCAAGGTGCAGTACCCGGGCATCGAGCAGGTGATGGCGAGCGACCTCGACACCGTGGGCCTCATCGCGCGCGTGTCCACCCTCGGCGGCGCCATCGACGGCAAGGCGCTCGCGGCCGAGCTGCGCACCCGCACGCTGGAGGAGTGCGACTATCGCCTCGAAGCCAAGAACCAGCACGCCTTCGCCGCGATGCTGGCTGGCGACCCCGACGCCCGCGTGCCCGCGGTGATCGAGGCCCGGAGCGCGCGCAGGGTCCTGACGAGCGAGCTCGTGGACGGACAGAGCTTCGCCGCGTTCGCCGAGAACGCTCCCGCCGAGGAGCGAAACCGCGCCGGGACCACCATCTTCCGCGTCTGCTTCGACTCCATCTTCCGGCGCTGCGCCTACAATGCCGACCCGCACCCTGGCAATTACCTGTTCGAGCCCGGAGGACGCGTGGCGTTCCTCGACTTCGGGTGCGTTCGTCGCTTCGATCCGCCGATGATCGACGCCTGGAAGGCGGTGGCGCTCGCGGTCCTGGACGACGATCAGGCGACGTTCCGCCGCCGCTTTCCGGACCTCGGCATGGTGGCCGACGCGAAGCGCTTCGACTGGGACCATCAGTGGCAGGTCATGCGTTATCTGTACCGGCCATTTTCCGAGCGGCCTTTCATGACGTACACCGACGAATACGTGCGCCAGAGCTACGGTCTTTTGCTGTTCGACAATCCCAATGCGCGCCGCACCGCCTGTCCCCCCGCCTGGCTCTATCTCAATCGCCTGCAATGGGGCCTCAACTCGGTCCTGGCCCAGCTCCGCGCGACCGGTCCCTGGCCGGACCTCTGGCGCGCCGCCGTGGAATCCAAGACGGAGCCGTGGGCGGGCTGACATGCGAAGCCGCGGCCTTGCCCTCCTGCTCATTGCGCTCTTCGTCGTCCCACCGAGCGGCGCGTTCGCCGAGCCGCCGCCGGCGCTCGCCAGGCTCGGAAGCCTCGTGGGCCACTGGGAGACGCGCCCGCAAACCGGCGGCCCCATCCGCGTCTCGTACCGATTCGTCGCCGGCGACTCCGCGCTGGTGCAGACCTTCGTCACGCCGTCGGGCAAGGAGACCCTGACGATCTTTCACGCCGATGGCCCTCGCGTGGTGGCAACCCACTATTGCGGCCAGGGAAATCAACCGCGCCTGCGGCTCGACCCTGCTTCCACGCCTGGCCGGCTGATCTTCGTCTTCGTCGACGCGACCAACCTGGCCACCCCGGCGGCGTCGCACCTGATCCGGCTCGAGCTGCGCCTCGACGGGGCCGGCACGTACACGCAGATCGAGACCTACGAGACGGCGGGCCAGGCCGAGACCTCCACGCTCACGCTCCATCGCATCAAGGCCCGCTGAGCCGGCTCGATGGTGCCGCCCGGGCACCCGTCTTTCGCGCACCCGTTTCGCCGAGCCACGGGCCGCTCGCACCCGATGCGGGAATCAAGCGGCAGGCTGTGCCTCTCAGTCAGTCGTCGTCCGGCTCCTCGGGCGGCGGCGGGCGACTCAGGCGCGCCAGCATGTCGCGCTGGAACACGTGATCGCTCGTCACGGTCTCGAGCACGTGCTCCAAGACGGCGGTCTCCGTCTCGAGGTGCGCCATGAGCAAGCCCAGCAGCTGGTCCGCCCGACGCGCGATCACCGAGGACGACGCGCCCTCGCGGATGAGCCGGCGCAGGTCGGCAAGCCACCGGGCCGTCAGCTGGTGCTCGTGGCGCAGCGTCGCCGTGAAGGCGTGCCCGCCGCTGCCGGAGTGCTTGTCCACTGCCGGAAACAGCACCCGCTCCTCCCAGTCGTCGTGCTCGATCACGCGCTCGACCCACCGCAGCAGGCCCTGCTGCAGCACGGTGGCACGCTCCGGCGTCGCGCCGGCGAGCTCGCCGACCTCGAGCAAGCGCTGCTGCAGCTCCCTGTCGAGCACCGCGTGCTCACGGCGCAGCAGCTCGATCGCCTGGCTGGACATGCGCAAGGGTGGAGCAAGCGCGGTGCCAGGCAGCTTGAGACCGGCGGCCGACGCCCCCGGTGGCGAGGGCGTCGGCCGCGGAGATCCACTAGCCCTTGGCCTTCTTCTCCTTCTTCTTGGCCTGCTTCTCCTTGGTAGAGAGCTTGGGCTTGTTGGTCTTGTCGGTCTTCACTTGTCCTTTGGCCATGCCCGGAGATTAACCTGCCCCTCCGACAGTGCTCAGATGGAGTAGCCGCCATCGAGCAGGAGCCGCTGGCCCGTCACGTAGCTGGCTCGGCTCGACGCCAGGAACGCGACGGCCTCGGCCACCTCCCTGGCGGTGCCGAAGCGCCGCAAGGCGGCGTTTTTCCGCGCCGCCTCGAGCCAGGCCGGCGTCAGGTGTCCGGCCTCGACCAGCCGCGGAAACATGCCCGCTTCGATGACCCCGAGGGCGACGCTGTTGGCACGGATGCCGTGGCGCCCCTCCTCGCGCGCGAGGCCGCGCAGCAGGGCCTCGACGGCGGCTTTAGGCGCAACCGACAGGATGTCACCGGGCGGGTAGCGCGCGAGGCCAGCCGAGCTGAGGAAGACATACGAGCCACCGCCGCCGTCGCGCAGGAGCGGGAGCGAGCCGTGCACGACGTCGAACACGCCATTGACGTCCGCCTCGATGACCTCCCGCCATTGCGCCGGCTCGATCTGCCCGATGAAGGGCTGCTCGATCCCCGAGCCCGCCGCGTGGACGACGGTGTGCACGCGCCCGTGGCGCCCGGAAACCGCGTCGAACAGCGCGCGTACTGCGCCGAGCTCCCCGAGCGCGAGCTGGTGCACGGAGCACTGCACCCCATGTGCGCACGCCTCGGCCGCCGCCGCCTCGGCCGCCGCCGCATTGGCGCGATACGTGAGCGCGACGTGCGCGCCGTAATGGGCCAGGCGCTCCACGATGGCGCGTCCCACGCCACCGCTGCCGCCCAGCACGACCGCCACGCCTTCGGGAAAGTCAGCCATCCACCACCCCCGCGCGGTTCACGCTGGCACCGCAGATCATGGTCGAGGTCCATCCTCGTCCGCGTCGAGTCGGTCGATGCGAACCGGCACGACGCCCCGCTCGAGGATCCCGAGCGTCGCGGCGGCCGTGTGTGAGAGGTCGATCCCGTGCGTACGGCCATAGGGCCCGCGATCGTTGATGCGCACCGTGACGAAGCGCCCGTCGTCGACCCGCACCACGCGCGCCATCGCACCGAACGGGAGCCGCCGGTGCGCCGCCGTCAGCGCGGACGGATCGTAGGGCTCTCCGCTGGCGGTCCGGTGCCCCGAGAGCGCATCGGCGTACCAGCTCGCGGTGCCGTCCTCGCACTGCCGACGAGGGCCGTGAACGACCGCGCAACGGCCGGGGGCGGCGCGGGCGCTCCGTGGCGGCGTCACAGTAAGCGCCGGCGGTGGCGTGCGAGCGCAACCCGAAAGCGCGACCGAGGCCGCGAAGAGCGCCAGAGCTCCAGCTCGCTCGACGGCACGACCTCTGCTCACGTCGGGGCTCGCAGCACCTTGCCGCGCCGATGGATCGTGGACGCGTCGAGCGACTGGAGGGCGTTGTATCTCACGCCGCAGGGCTGCAGCGACCAGGGCGAGGGTGACGCGGGGTCCCCGCTGCATGCGCCCTCAGTCTTGCACGATCCGATGGTGGCTCGCCTAAAGGGGAGCTCTTCCCTCATGCGGCCTGCGCCGGCGGCGCTTTACAAGCGAGCCGGACCGCGCCTACGCTTGTCGGAACGTGTCCTCCGAGTTGTCAGCGGCTCTGCGGCAGCTGGAGAGGCTGCTCGGCCAGGTCAAGGCGACGGGCCACGCCCCGGAAGCGCTGGCCCTCATCAGCCACCTCTTCCCCGACGAGGTGGTCGCGATCGGGCGACTGCAGCTGGACGACGCGCAGCGCATCGCCCAGATCTCGACGCCGGAGCCCGCGATCACCGACCCGCCCGCGCTGGCGTCGCTGCAAGGCCTGATCAACTCCCTGTGCGAGCTGTCCATGCGGGATGGCCTGACCGGCGTCTTCAATCGCCGCCATTTCGACGGGCACCTCCTGACCTTGCTGCGCCGTGCCCAGCGCGCGCTCGAGCCCTGCGCCGTGATCATCGGCGACGTCGACCACTTCAAGCGCGTCAACGACGAGCTCGGGCATGCCGTGGGCGATCGCGTGCTGCGGTCCATCGCCGCCACGTTCGCGACCTCCCTGCGCGTCACCGACGTCGTCGCACGCTACGGCGGCGAGGAGTTCGTCGCGGCTCTTCCGGGCACGAGCGCAGCCGGTGCGTTGAAGGTCGCCGAGCGGATCCGGACCACGCTCGACGAGGACCGTGACCCCCTCGACCCGTCGGTGACGATCAGCTTCGGCGTGGCGGTCTTCGTGCCGGGGGACGAGCCCGCGCCGGCCCAGCTCCTGGCCCGCGCCGACGCGGAGCTATACCGCGCCAAGCGCGACGGTCGCAACCGAGCCTGCTGCTCGGAGGCGGACCTCGAGCGCACGCAGCCGACCGGCGTCACCATGGACGAGCGAATGGAGCTCTTGGGATGAGGTCGGTGGCCATCACGAGCGGCAAGGGCGGAACCGGTAAGACGGCCGTCGCGGTCAGCCTCAGCATCGCGCTCAGCCAGGCAGGCCGGCGCGTGCTGCTGTTCGACGGCGATCTGGGCCTGGCCAACATCGACATCCAGCTCGGGATCACGGTGCCCTTCAACCTGTCGCACGTGGTCGAAGGGGAGAAGAAGCTCGCGGAGATCCTGGTCGCCGGGCCGAGCGGCGTGCAGGTGCTCCCGGGCGCCTCGGGGATCGTCGAGATGGAGCGCCTGTCGGCGGGGGCCTACGGCCAGCTGTTCGATGGGCTGGCCGCGCTCGAGCAGAGCTTCGACGTGCTCGTCATCGACACCGGGGCCGGCATCGCGGACAGCGTGCAGATCCTGTCGGCGGCCGCCGATGACGTGGTGATCGTCATGACCCCTGATCCGTCGGCGCTCGTCGATGCCTACGCCTTGGCCAAGGTGCTCGCGGGGCGCTGCAGCCACTCCGTCTTGCGAGTCATCGTCAACCAGGTCACGGGCAAGGGCGAAGCCGGAACGGTGTTCGAGCGGCTGCGCGCCGTCGTGTCGAAGTTCCTGCCGACGCAGCTCGAGCTGCTCGGGTCGGTGCAGCTGGATCGCGCGATGGCGGACGCGGTGCGCAACCGGCAGCCGCTGCTCTCGACGTCCACGCACTCGCCGGCGGCCGCCGACCTGCGCGACATCGCCGGGCGCCTGGCCAGCCTGCCGAGCGCCACCCACGCGCGCGGTGGGTTCTGGGAGCGAATGCTCGACAGCAGCCGCCGCGCGAGACCCTGACGAGCCTCGCGCGAGGCGGGGTTGTCCGTGGACCTGACGATCAGGGAGTCCGGACCCGATACACACGGAGCGGGCGCCGGACACCGCGGAGCTGGGTTTCCCGCGAGCTGACCTCGAGGCCGGCGAACAGCTCGCCCACACCGGGCGCGGTCATCACAGGATCAGTCAGGCAGATCTCGTCGCCCTCGGCGAGGGCCTGGACCCGCGCGGCGATGTTGACGGTCTGCCCGAAGTAATCCAGGCGCTCGTTCTGCGTCACCGCGATCGATGGACCGCTGTGGACGCCGATCTTGAGGATCACGTCGCGAGCACCGCGCTCCCGGTTGAACCCCTCGATCGTGTGCAGCATGTCGGCCGCCGCGGAGACGGCTTCCTGCGGAGCGGCGAAGGTTGCCATGACCGCGTCCCCGATCGTCTTGACCACCGCGCCCCGCCTGCGCCGGATCACAGCCGCCAGGTGCTCGAAGTGCTGGTCGACGAGGTGGAATGCCTTGAGGTCGCCGATGCGATCGTAGAGCTCGGTCGAGCCCTTGAGGTCCGTGAAGAGGAAGGTGAGGTCCTTGAGCGCGAGCCCGCCCCGTCGACCTACGGTCTCCGATCGGAAGAGCTCACTGAACGTCTGGGTCACGAACAGTTGCTTGCCGCTCAGGAAACGTGGCAGCGCCGATCGCGGGAAGCCGCGCTCCCCACCTGCGTTGATCGCCATGACGGCGGCGCGCTTCGCCATGGCGTTCTCGATCTCGATGATCGTGGGCCCCGGGCTCAGCTCCTGCACGTCGGTCAGGAATTGTCCCGCTTCGAGGCGCAAGCGGAACTGACTCCGCTCGGGCGCGCCGCTCCGGATCGGAAGGCTGAGCTCCGCGCGGTGGACGCGATCCGCACCCCTGAGGACCCCGGGATGGAGCTCGGTCACGAAGCGCCTCACCTCGCCCGGCGCGACGTAGCCGAGCATGACCAGGAAAGGCCGCATCTGCTCGATCCACTTGCTTCCGTCGACGCCGTGGGTCCCGGCCGAGAAGTGATACCCGAAGCAGAACTCCTCGATGTCGAGCGTGTCGGGGTCGTGGAATCGCAGCCGCCGCAGCGCGGGAGACACCGTGAACGTGACCTGGATGAGGTCGTCGAGCGAGGTCTCGAGATCCTTGCGGCACAGGCTGCAATGGTAGGTGTTGCCGACCGATCCCAGTGAGTGGACGGTCTCCACGGCGTCAGTGCACTGAGGGCAGATGAGCTGCCACTCCATCGTGAAGATGCCCAGCTTCGTGGCGTACAAGAACAGGTCGACGGTCTCGGCCTCATCGATGCCTCGCTCCGCGGCGAACGCCAGCGCGTTAGCACGAAAGAGCCGGACGTCGTCCTCGACCCGCAGCAACCCTTCGAGCTTCGAGACCACCCGCGGTCCCCAGCTTCGCACGCGCTCGAGCGCCTCCAGCTTCTGCTCGAGCGCCGCCTCGTCGAGCCGCACCATGCGTCGATCGTAACACGACGAGTAGATCAGCCCGCCTGGACGCGGACGACGCGGACGCCCTCGGCGCCCGGCAGCAGGGTGTCGCACCAGGCGGCGCCCTCGTGGCGGTAACGCAGCTGCACCGCGGCGCCCTCGCCGAGGGCCCGACGGGCGGCGGGCAGATCCATGGGGCCACCCTGCGCGTAGCACGCGGCGCCTGCCTTGACCTGCACCTCGAGCAGCTCGGCGACGAGGGCCACGTCCTCGAGCAGCCGGTCCACCACGTCCCAGCCGACGACCTCGTCGTCGAGCGGCGCGGGAGCGTCTCGATCGACCGTCATGGCCGCTTCCCCGGGACACCACGACGGCTCGCCCGCGCGGCTGGCGCGACCCGAACGGGCATCGGCTCCATGACCGTGGTCGTGACCTCACCGCGCTCCCTGCGCGCTCGGTAGAACGTCTCGAGGTCGAAGCTGGCAGGCGGCCGACGACCCACGAGCCGGGACAAGAGGCCTCGCCTCGAGAGCTCCTGACTCATCCCCGCACCTCCCGGGCGATCCGGTTTCGTCCCTGGAGCGCAGCGTCCTGGGCGTGGCATTGCAGGCAGCTCTGCCGGGCCGCGTGGGGCGTGCGCAAGGGCGAGTGGCCGGCCGGGCCGTGGCAGCTGGCGCAGCTCGCGCGCATCTCGAGCGCGTGCGGGATCGTCGGGGGAGCCCCTGCCCAGGCACGCTTGCCGCGCCCCGCCGACTCGAGCCCCTCGAAGCGGGAGCCAGGCACCGGCGGCGGTGCCGAGAACGGTGCCCCGCGCACGGCTGGCGCGTGGCATTGCAGGCAGCTACCGAAGCGCTCGTGGGGGATCGCGGGGGCGATATGCCCGGCGATCACCGCGCCGCGCTCGTGGCAGGCGAGGCAGTCGGTCGCCGCGCCTTCGGCCACCGGGTGCGGGACGGTCGGCGGCGCCCCCTCGTACGCGCGGCGTCGGGCGCGCTCGACCAGGGCGCGGGCGCGGTCGGCGGGCGTCGCCGGTGGCAGCGGATCCACGGGCGAAGGCAGCCGACTCGCCAGCGCCTCGAATGCATCTGCATATACGGATGCGTTCGGGCCGCGCCGGAAGCGGCCGAGGTCGGCC
>JAHFDS010000327.1 GCA_023248855.1 Myxococcales bacterium | reverse complement strand
GGCGGGACCGGCGGCACGGGCGGCGCGGGCGGCGCGGGCGGCGCGGCGGCGAGCAGCCTCGAGCTCGGGGCCCGCACGGGCACCGAGCCATCCGACGACAGCCCTTTCGAGCGCAGGGACCCCAATTTTCTGTGCAGCGAGCGGCTCCCCAGGACGGAGACCACGCACCGCGTGGACGCGCTCGAGGACGGCCGCCATTACGAATTCGCCGTCATTGCCATCGACGGAAGCGGCAACCCGAGCAAGCCCTCGGCGCTCGTCGTGGGGACTCCGGTCCCGGTCGACGACCTATGGGACAGCTACCGCAATGCCGGCGGGAAGGCTCAGACGGGCGGCTGCGCGACCTCCCCGGGTGGCGCCGGGGCCCCGGCCCTCTGCCTCGCGCTGTTCGCCCTCGCGTTCGGCCTTTGGCGCCGGCCCCACCGCATGGCGGCCGCGCTCGCGAGCGCGAGCTGCCTTCTCGCCGAGGTCGGTCGCGCCGACCCGACCGATGGGATCGCCGAGCGGCGACACTCCCCGCGGGTCGGGGCCCTCGAGCTCAAGATGGGGCCGTATCTGCCCGCGATCGATTCCGAGTTCGGGAACGCCGGGGCCCGTCCCTACGAGAGCACCTTCGGCACGGGCAAGTCGCCTCGCTACGTCCTCGCGGCCGAGCGGGAGCTCTGGCGGGGCTTCGCCACGCTCGGCGTCGGTGCCGAGGTCGGCTACTACACGCGGTCCGCGCGCGCGCCGTTTGCTCCGCAGCCATCTGGCGGTGCATCCCGCGAGGTGGCGCTCTCGGCGGACGAGACCTCGATCACCCTGTGGTCCTTCGCGCTCCTCGCGACGGTCCGCTTCGATGCCTACGTCGACCGCTTCCCCCTCGTGCCCTATGCCAAGGTCGGGCTCACCGAGACGCTCTGGGGAATCGACCTCGCAGGCCGCCCGGCGGGCACGAGGACGGCCTCGGGTCAGCTGGAAGAGGCGCGCGGGCACACCCCCGGCTGGCAGGCGACGGCCGGCCTTGCAGCGTGCGTCGACGCGCTCGATCTCTCGGCGGCGCTCTCCCTCGACAACGACATCGGCATCAATCACAGCTACGTGTTCGTGGAGATGACGCAGCTCGCCAGCAATGGGCTCGGTCTGTCCAATCGCCTGCGGGTCGGGGCCACCTCGTGGCTGGCTGGCGTCGCGTTCCAGTTCTGATCAGAACCGAGCAGACAGCGTAAAGTTGAAGCCGAGCTGGTCGGGGTTCCTGAGCTTGCGCTCGAACGCCTGGTACTGGCAGTCCTGGCCCTCGGCGCACACGCGAACGAGGGTCGCGCGGTTCTCGTCGCGCACGTAGTAGGCCTGCGCCTTGGCCGACAGGAACTCGTTGAGGTCGAACATCGACTCGAGCTTGGCCGCAAAGATCGGCGCGCGGTCCTTGCCGTCGGGCAGGATCTCGAAGTCCCCCTCACCGCGCACCACGACCGTCGCCGGCCCCTGCAGCGCCGGCGTGGGGTTGTTGCCCGCGAGCGACGACAACGACGACGCCTTGTAGGTCGCCGGCAGGTCGACGCCGAGCGTCAGCCCGAGCGTCGTGGCGATGGCGTCGATACGGTAATCCGCCCCGGCGGCAAAGAACAGGTCCGGCGTGGTCTTGACCCGGGCGTCGCCCGTCTGCGGGAAGTCCACGTACGGCACGAAGCTCGGCACGTTGACCAGGATGAACTCGAGCGTCCGGTAACTGACGTCGAGGCGCAGGCGCGCAAAACCCACCTTGGCGCGCGCGTTGAGGTCGCCGGCCATCGCCGGCTGCCGCGTGGTCGCCGCTGGCTTGTCTCCGCTCTGCAGCGTCTGCGCGAGCGCCGTGAGCTCGGAGGACACGAGCCAGGTCACCCCGCCCGGGTACTGCTCGGGCGAGAACATCGGCGTCGGCGACGCCGGGTCGTTCTTGTAGAGCTTGAAGTCCACCGATGTCCCGACCGGGATGCCGTCGTGCAGGACCACCTGGCCGGTGGCGCCGAGGAGCGTCACCGGCTCGCCGAGCACCTCCTGCTTCGGGTTCTTGCCCCGGTCGATGACCGCGCCGTTGGCCTCGATGCGCAGCATGTCATTGACGTCCACGCCCGCGCCGAAGAACCCGCCCCAGAGTGCCTCCTCCTCGTTCGACTTGGGATTCCGGAAGATGGTCGATTTGGCGCCCGCGTACGCGTAGAAGCCGTCCGTCGCGTACTGGAGCTTGGCCCCGGGCACCGGGTTCTGGTTCTGCACGAAGGTCGCGCTGCTGACGGGCAGATCGGGGTTGAACTTGTAGAACACCGGCGAGCCGCCCCAGGACAGCTTGTACGAGTAGCCGGCGCGCATTCGGTCCGAGTTCATCGGGAACACGGTCAGGGCGACGTTCTGCTTGGACGCACGCGACTGATCGAAGAAGTAGGTGGACTTGATGTAGCTGCCATTGTCGAACACGCCCAGCGTGACGTCGCTGAACTGGTTGAAGAGCAGCACCAAGGCGCCCTCCATCTCCCAGTTCGTGCCGGCCTTGCCCTTCTTGTAGGCCACGAGGTTCGACAGGTTTTCGAAACCCGAGAAGCGCGTGTCGTAGTTGTCGAAGAACTGGACGCCGAACGAATTCGGCCGCCCGAAGCGCCAGCCCGGGATGTTCGGGTTGGTCTCGCCGGGCTTGGCGAGGACATTTTCGTTCGTGAGCGTGAAGTTCAGGCGCGTGTCCATGAAATCCCCTGCGCTGGCGGCGCGAGGAGCGAGGACAGGCATGGACGTGAGGACGAGCGTGATGGCGAGAGCGCGCATGGAAAAGATCCCCCTCGAGACGAAACGAGCTCGTGTACGCAAATGCGTTTCTGGGTGCCTACTGGCAGGCGCCCATTGGCTTGACGTCGGATGGCCGGCGGTGCTCGGCGTCATCCGGGCGCGGATAGAGGATCCACACGAGCACCGACCCCTGGTTGAGCGCCACGTTGCGCAGCGTGCCGGTGATGCAACCGTACCGCGTGCCCGCGGCCGGTGGCACCGTCTGGCCGGGCATGGTCGGCGAGCTCTGGTCGATGTTCCCCACGGCGCCCTTGGTGACGACGGACATGCGCAGAAAGCGCGCCGTGCAGCCCGCCCCCACGTCGATTATCCATTGCCCGAACTTGTCGTAGTTTTTCTGGTCGTAGTCGTTGAGCGGGCAAGCGACCGCGTCCTGCACCTGGATGAGCGCACCCTCGAGCTTCTCCATCGCAATGCGGTCCTTGAGCGTCTCCGAGCTCACGATCACGGGTTTCGGAAAGAACCGCGTCTGGGGCTGCGGCTCGAGCGCGCTCGCGCGCGGGAACGACAGCTCGGTCATCCCATTGAACTCGGTCACGCCGCCCGTGACGTACTCGAGCACTTGACCGACGTAGACCGGGGGCTTCGAGAACGAGAACACGTAGAGGTGACCGTAGTCGGGCGTCGTGCCGTCGGGCCGGACCTCGGACACGTTGTAGCTCTGCGTGTAGGTGGCGGTGACCACGAGCTGGTTACCCGGCTGCGAGACCACGTTGAGCTGCTTGCCCTCGAGCGGCGAGTGCTCGTTCGAATCGGCCGCCATCTCGTTGATGGGTCGATTGACGTCGGCGGCCGTCGGGTCGGGGTACCAGAGCGGCAGGCTCGCACCGGTCGCGAACGAGCTCGAGATGCGGTCCGCGCCGGTGTCCTCGAACCACAGCACGGTCTGGCCGAACGCCACCGGCAGGTTGACGTGCACGCCCGCCGCGTGCCCGCCCCGCACCTCGATCTCCTGCAGCGGCGGGTTCGCGTCGCGCGCCGGCGAGAGCGTGCCGAGCCACTGCGCGTAGACGTTGAGCTTGACCACGTCGGCGACCGGATCCCCATGCGCATCCACCACGTCGAGGTCGACCACGACATCGAGGTCGCTGATGCGCCGCTCGGCCGAGCCGAGCTGCGCCGGCGACCTCACGGTCACGCGCACACTGTCCGGCCCTTCATAGGGCCAGCGCTTGGTGGTGTCGCAGCCGAACGCCAGGGCGAGCGCGAACACTCCGGTGCAGGCTCTTCTCATCGTCATTGCGGCATCACTGAATCGGCCATCATTGAATCGGAAAAATCCGCCCATCGTGGGCCTCGACGGTGGGCAGCTTGTCCGTCCCGCACAGGGCCCCAGGCGCCACGAGGCACGAGAAGGCATCCATCGGCTGGTTCTCGACGTCCTTGCAGCTCGGCGGGCACAGCGCGATCTTGCGCTGGATGTAGTCGACCAGCGCGTCCCGCAGCGGGATGCCGGTGTTCTGCTTGGTCGTGTTGCGCTTGAGCACCGTGAAGCCCGAGCCGCCGGCCGCGATGTAGTCGTTGACGGCCACGCGATAGGACTGGAAAGGGTCGAGCTGCCGGCAGTTGCACGCGCCGGGCTCGTAGCCGCGGTGATCGGCGGGGCGGCAAGGTGCGCAATGGTCGCCGATCCAGATGTTGTCGGCGTGCGCGGGCTGGCCGTTGCACACCATGTCGAACCAGATGCCCGACACCTGCGCCTGGGCCCGGCAGCCGCGATCGCTCGACTTCCGCGCCACGAAGTCGAGCATCTCCTTGATCTCGTCGCCCGACAGGTACATCACGGTGATCGAGTTCTCGAACGGGAACACGTTGAACATCTGCTCGAGATCGAGCTTGCCGGAGTTGAAGTCGGCCCGGATGCCGAGGCTGTTCGTGACCGCGAAGTCCGCCTCGACGCGCTCTCTGAACCGCATCGACGCGGCCACGAGGTTGCCGAGCTGCGAGTCGCCGCCCGAGGTGGAGTCGGTGCGCGTCACGCGCGTCGAGTCGTCGCCCGGGATGAAGGCGAACTTGCGCGTGAGGTCGATGCGCCGGTTGAGCTCGAGCTCGTAGGGAGCGAGCATCCGCTCCATGTCCGGGTCCGCGGGCACCGACTCGTCGACCGCGAACACCTGCGAGTCGAACGCCTTGATCTGCGACGAAGGAAGCTCGGCCGGATCCTCGGGACCCTTCTTGTGCACCACGAGGTCGAGGCGCGCGACGTACTTGGCGAACGCGCCCGGGTGCAGGATCACGGTCGGCCGTCCGCTCGGCCGCAGCGCGGGACCGCTGATGACCTTCGGGGGGTGCAGGACGATGTGCAGGTGCCCGCCGAGGATGACATCGACCCCGTCGGCGACGTTCTCGAGCTGCTCGGCCTCCGCGTCCTTGACCTCGTTGGCCGCGAGGCCCTCGTCCTCGTCGAGGCCCATGTGGGAGACCAGGATGACGAGGTCCACCAGGGGCCTTAGCGCCGAGAGGTAGCTCTTGATGACATACCTCGTGTCGAGCGGCCGGATGCCGAGGGAGTTGCCGCCCTCGACGAGGCTGTTGAGCGAGGACTGGTTGCCCATGCCGATGACGGCGATCTTCAGGCCATCGAGGTTGTAGATCGTGAAGGGCTTGACCAGCTCACCGAGCTTCGGGCGCATGGGGTCCGCTGGCGGATCGAACTGGTAGTTCGCGGCCAGAAAGCCGAAGTCCGCGTAGCGCTTCATCTGCAGGTAGAGGTTGGTCGCGCCGCGGTCGATCTCGTGGTTGCCGAAGACCATGGCGTCGAGGCCCATCTGCGCCATCGCGCGCACCTCCGCCTCGCCCTGGAACACGTTGAAGACCGGGCCGCCCTGGAAGATGTCCCCGGAGTCGAGGTAGAGCTGGCGGCTCGCCGCGCGACCACGCTCGCGGTCGAGGATCGTCTTCATGCGCGCGATCCCGCCGATGTTGCACTGGTGCGCCGTGTACCAGCCCTGCGGGATGGGATCGTCACACTTCGAAAGCTTGTCCTGCGCCTCGCCGGCGTTGTTGCAGCAGATGGGCTTGCCGGAGCCCTCCTTGCCGCCGAGGCGCTTGATGTTGCAGCCGCACTGATCCGGATCGAGGCCGAGATCCTTGTCGAACCGCGACACCACCGCCTGATAGGGGAAGATGCGCGAGTGGATGTCGGAGGTGTGGAAGATCGTGAAGCGGACGTCGCGGCCCGCCAGATCAGCGCCCTCGGGCCGCGTCACCGTGCACGCGGCCGCGAGGCCTGCGAGCGCGACCGTCGCGAGGGCGCGCCAACCTGCGCGAGGGTTCCAAGCCTGCATCCCGCGCATTCTTGACCCCGCCGCGAAGCGTCAGCAAGGGAAAACACCGTTGGCTGACGCACACGCCTTCTCACGCACCGCGTCACGGGGCAAAGTGACTCACTCGGCGGTCGCTGCTACGATCCCAGGCATGCTTGCGCGGTTGCCAGGCTGGGTCGTGGACGACGCCACCTCCGTCCGGGCGGAGATGCGCGATCTCGTGGGGGCGTCGCCGGCGCGGCTGTGGCGGCTCGCGCACCTCTGCGCCCGGGACGCGCTGTGGGCCATCCGCGCGGGGTCCCATGCAGAGCGTGTGCTCACGTACCGCGATCCGGTCCCCGAGAGCACGAAGCATGCGCTCGCGCGCCTCCGCGAGCAAAGCCGCTGGAGTCGTGGCGCTCCCTGAGCGCAGCGCCGCGGAAGCCGCGCAGCAGATCGCCGCCCGGCTGGAGGCCACGGGACACGAGTACGCGATCGGCGGCGCGCTCGCCCTCGCCGTCGCGGGCGTGCCGCGCGGTACTGCCGACGTCGATCTCAACGTCTTCGTCTCCGAGGCGGAGATCCCAGCGGTCGCGACCACGCTCGGACAGATGGGCATGGACCTCGACGCTCGAGCGGCGGTCGAAGCGGCCGAACGCGACGGCATGTTCGTCGCCCGCTGGGACGGAATGCGCATCGACGTCTTCGTGCCGAGCATCCCGTTCTCCGCGGAGGCTCGCCGTACGCGCGTGCGCATCACCGTCGACGGCTGGAGCGGCTGGTTCCTGTCGGCGGAGGCCATCGCGGTCTTCAAGCTGCTGTTCTTTCGCGGCAAGGACGTCGTGGACCTCGAGCGGCTGGTGGCGGTCCGGGGCCCAGATCTCGATCGAGCCTACGTGCGCCGGTGGATCGTCGACATGATGGGCGAGGCGGACGAGCGCGTGGTGCGCTGGGACGACATCGTCAGGCGTCTCTCAGGTGGCGCGGCTTGAGCCCCGAAGCGTAGTCAGTGTTAGAGTCACGCGCGAAATGCGACGGGCCAAGATCGTCTGCACCCTCGGGCCCGCGTCCGACTCGGCCGAGGTCATCGGGCAGCTGGTCGATGCGGGCATGGATGTCGCGCGGCTGAACTTCTCGCACGGCGCCCGCGAGGACCACCAGAAGACGCTCGACCACGTGCGCGCCGAGGCGCGCCGTCGCGACCGGGCGATCGCCGTCCTGCAGGACCTGCAGGGGCCGAAGATCCGGATCGGCGAGATGGAGCGGGGCGAGGCCGAGCTGCTCGAGGGGCAGGAGCTCGTCATCACCACCTCGCCGACGCTCGGCACGGCGGCGCGTGTCTCGACCACCTACACGCTCTTGCCGCGCGACGTCAAGGCCAAGGACACCATCCTGCTCGACGACGGCCTGCTCCGCCTCGAGGTCGTCGAGTCCACGGGCACCGAGGTGCGCACGCGGATCCTGGTGGGCGGCATCCTGCGCTCGAAGAAGGGCATGAACCTGCCCGGCGTGGCCACCTCGATCCCCGCCCTGACCGACAAGGACCGCATCGACCTGCGCTTCGCGATCGAGGCGGGCGTGGACTACCTGGCGCTATCGTTCGTGCGCTCGGCGGCCGACGTGCTCGAGGCCAAGCGCCTCGCGGTGCGGCCCGACGGCCGGCGCATCCCCATCATCGCCAAGCTGGAGAAGCCCGAGGCGGTCCAGCGCCTCGAGGAGATCCTGAACGCGGCCGACGGGCTCATGGTCGCGCGCGGCGATCTCGGCGTCGAGCTCGGCCCCGAGAAGGTTCCGGTGGTGCAAAAGGAGGCCATCCAGGCGACCAACGCCGTCGGCAAGATCGTCATCACCGCGACCGAGATGCTCGAGTCGATGATCACGAACGCCCGCCCGACGCGCGCCGAGGCTTCCGACGTCGCGAACGCCGTGTTCGACGGCACCGATGCGCTGATGCTCTCGGGCGAGACCGCGCGCGGCAAGCACCCGGTGCTCGCGGTGCGCACGATGGCCACGATCATCGAGGAGATCGAGCAGAACCCGCGCTTCCAGTCGCACGCGGTGGCGCCCGCGCCGCTCGACCTCGCGGTGTCGACCAACGCCATCGCGCAGGCCGCCGTGGTCGCCACGAACCAGCTCGGCATCCGCACCATCGCCGTGTACACCGAATCCGGCGGCGCGGCGCGGCTGCTCTCGGAGTGGCGCCCCAATGCGCGCATCGTGGCGTTCACGACGCGCGTCGAGGTCTACCGCTCGCTCGCGCTGTACTGGGGCGTGACGCCCCGCCTGATGCCCCCGGCGACGAACTTCGAGAATTTCCTGTCGATGATCGAGGCGGACCTCAAGGCGAGCGGCTTCGCGCGCCCGGGTGAGCTGGTCGCCGTCACCGTGGGCGTCCCGCTCGGCAAGGGCAACTCGACGAACCTCCTCCAGCTCCACAAGGTGAGCTGACCGGGCGGCTCGCGCAAGGGCCGCCCCGGCGCTAACATCGGCCGCGATGTCCAAGCTACCCGTGGTCGGCGCGTCGCGCCAGCCCGACTGGATCGCGGAGGCGCTGCTCGCGCTCGACGGCGCCGTCGAGCAGCTGGTCCGCGCGCAGGCTGCGATGGTGCACGAGCCGACGCTGCTCGCTCCACTGGCCGAGGCCGAAGCCCTGCTCTCGGGCCTCGCGGCCCTGCGCAGCCGGCTGCGTGACCGGGCGCTCGCGCGGTTCGGAGCCTAGCCCGTGGCCGACGTGGTCTACCTGGTCACGGATCTCGTGTTCTCGTCGAAGATCCGCGAGACGGCGGCGCAGCTCGGCCTGACCACCGCGCGTGCGCATACGGTGGACGCGCTGATCGACGGCGCGCGGCAGGCCCGGGCCGCCATCGTCGATCTGCGCTTGCCCGGTGCGCTCGAGGCGCTCGGGCGGCTCGCCGCGGCTGGCCCCACCGCGCGCCGGATCGGGTTCGTCGAGCACGAGCGCACCGACGTGATGGAGGCGGCCCGCGCGGCGGGCTGTCACGAGGTGCTCGCCAAGGGGGCCTTCTCGAAGCGCCTGCCCGCGCTGCTCCTCGAGGCACGGCGCGAGTGAGGCCGAGCCTGCGCCTCTGGGCGCCGCTCCTCGCGCTCGCCTGGAGCGCCCCGACCGCCGCGCACGCAGCCAGGCGCCTCGCGATCGAGGCACCGCCCGCCCTGGAGACCGCCGTGCTGCGCGCCTTCGGCTGGGCCGATCGCGCCAGGAGCTCGCGCCTCTCCCTCGATCCGGCGATCGAGCGCGCTCGCGTCGACGTGGCGACGGCGCTGCGGCGGGCCGAGCGCGCCTTCGCCCAGACGCACCTCGACGAGGCGCGAACCGCCGCGAGCGGCGCG
>JAHFDS010000326.1 GCA_023248855.1 Myxococcales bacterium | reverse complement strand
TGCCTGACCATCCTGGCTGGGGTCGCGGGCCCTGCTGCGGTGGCACGCGCGGCGCCACCAGAGGAGCCCGCCCAGCCGCCCGCGGACGCGAACGACGCGCCCAGCCAGGCGGCTCCCGACGCTGCGGGACCCGCCGCCTCCGGTCCGGCCGCGGCCGCGAGGCGCCGCGCCGCGTTCAAGTGCGTGCACACGGACGAGCTCGAGCGCGCCGCGAGCCTCGCCGCGCAGACGGCGTTCAAGCCGTCCTCGATCCCGCTCGGGCCGCTCTTCTGGGCCAGCGCCGACCGCACGTTCATGCAGGCCGGCATGGTCTACTGGCATTACGTCGACCTCGACGACGACTCCCGGCTGCGGCTGCTGTTCCCCTTCTTCATGCGGTACTGCAGCCCCGAGACGGACCTCTTCGTGACGCCGCTCGGTGGCTTCCGCCGGGACGCCGCCGGCACCGCGGGTCTGGCCCTCAACTACTACTTCCGTCGCGATGGCGAGACCCGAAGCGACGTCGTCTTCCCGTTCTTCTGGTCGCTGCGCGAGCACGAGAGCTCCACGCTGATCGCGCTCAATACCTTCCACGTGCGCCGCGGCGACGAGCGCCACTGGGGTTTCGCGCCGCTCTATTTCGGCGGCGCGACCCCGACCTCGCGCTACGATCTCGTCCCTCCCGCGCTGTTCGCGCGCTGGTCGGACGCCGAGTCGAAGACGACCATCGCGGGCCCCTACTACGACACCGAGACCCGCCAGCGTCACCACTTCGGCCTGGCGCCGCTCTACTTCGGCGGTCGTCACGCCGACGGCTCCGGCTACGACGCGGCCCCGCTGGCGCTCACCGGGCACTGGTTCGACCGCGAGCACGACACGCTCATCGCCGGGCCGTTCTACCGGCACGCGCAGCCCGGCGGCTGGTCGGCGGGCCTCGCTCCGCTCTATTTCGGCGGGCGCGACGGCAAGTCCTATTACGACCTCGTCCCGCCCGCGCTGTTCGCCCGCTACGGCAACGGTGAATCGAGCACCACCATCGCGGGCCCCTATTACGACACCCGCGACCGGCATGCCCACGCCTTCGGCGTCGCGCCCTTCTACCTGGGGGCGCGGACCGCAGCGGGGACGGGCTACGATTTCGCGCCGCTCCTTCTGACCGGACGCTGGTTCGACCGCGAGCACGACACGCTCATCGCCGGGCCGTTCTACCGGCACACGCGCTCGGACGGCTGGTTCGCGGGGCTGGCGCCGTTCTATTTCGGCAAGCACACGAGCGGCGCGTACTACGATCTCGCATTGCCGCCGCTCTTTCTGCGCTGGGGCGACGCGGAGTCACAGACCACCATCGCCGGGCCCTATTACAACGTGCGCGACCAGCGCCAGCACGACTTCGGCGTCGCGCCCTTCTACCTGGGAGAGCGCAAGTCGAACGGCTCCGGCTTCGACCTCGTGCCGCTCGCCCTGACGGCGCACACGTTCGATCGCGAGCACGACACGCTCATCGCCGGTCCCTTCTACCGCCACACGAGCCCCCAGGCCTGGGTGGCGGGCCTGGCCCCGCTCTACTTCGGCGGTCGCTCGGGCGACGCGCACTACGACCTCGTCCTGCCGCCCTTGTTCATGCGCTGGGGGGACGCGCGCTCGGAGCTCACCGTGGCGGGCCCCTATTACGACTCCCGGGACCAGGACGGTCACGCATTCGGCGTGGCGCCCCTCTACTTCGGCGCCCGCAACCAGGGGGGCTCGGGCTACGACGTCGTCCCGCTCGCGCTCGCAGGTCGCTGGTATTCTCCAGTCGAGCAGGGCCTCGTGGCCGGACCGTTCTACCGGCATACCCGATCCGATGGCTGGTCGGCCGGCCTCGCGCCGCTCTACTTCGGCGGCCGGCGCGGCGATTCCTACTACGACACCGTGCCTGCGGCGCTGTTCCTGCGCTTTGGCGATGCGGCGACGCAGACGACGGTCGCGGGGCCCTACTACGCGCGCTCGGACGCCAGCGGCCATTCATTCGGGGTCGCGCCGCTGTACTTCGGCGACCGCAGCAAGGATGGCACGGGCTATGACGTGCTTCCGCTCGCATTGACGGCGCATTGGTTCGATCGCCAGCACGACACCACCCTGGCCGGCCCCTTCTACCGGCACACCCGGCCCGACGGCTGGTCGGCCGGGCTCGCCCCTGTCTACTTCGGCGGGCGCACCGGGGCCTCCCATTACGATGTGGTGCCCGCCGCGCTGTTCCTGCGGGTCGGTGACGCGGCCAGCCAGACCACCGTGGCCGGCCCGTACTACTCGCGCAAGGACGCGCTCGGCCATTCGTTCGGCGTCGCGCCGCTCTATTTCGGCGATCGCTCGAAGGACGGCACCGGCTACGACGTCGCCCCGCTCGCATTGGCCGCGCACTGGTACGACCGCGCGCACGACACGATGTTCGCAGGCCCCTTCTATCGCCACACCCGCCCCGACGGCTGGACCGCGGGACTGGCGCCGCTCTACTTCGGCGGCCGCACCGGCGATGCCTACTACGATGCCGTCCCGGCAGCGCTATTCCTGCGTTACGGAGACGCACGCTCGAGCACCACGCTGGCCGGCCCCTACTATGACGTCGCGGACGAGCGGGGCCACACGTTCGGCGCGGCGCCGTTCTATCTCGGCCAGCGCACCGCGGCCGGCTCGGGCTACGATCTCGTGCCGCTGGCGCTGGTCGCCCACACCTTCGATCGCGACCACGACACCCTCGTCGCCGGTCCCTTCTACCGCCATTCGCACCTGGGCCGCTGGTCAGGGGGCCTCGCCCCGTTCTATTTCGGCTCTCGCGATCGCGACAGCTATCGCGACCTCGTGCTGCCGCCACTCTTCATGCGCTGGGGCGACTCGAGCTCGTCCGGCGTCGTCGCCGGCACCTTCTATGACGTCGAGGACCTGGCGGGGCACGTCTTTGGTCTAGCGCCGTTCTACTTCGGGGAGCGCACCGCGGCCGGGACAGGATACGATGCGATCCCGCTGGCCTTGACGGCCCACTGGTTCGATCGCGAGCACGACACGACGCTCGCGGGGCCCTTTTACCGCCACACCCGCCCCGACGGCTGGTCCGCGGGCCTGGCCCCCTTCTACTTCGGCGGCCGGAGGGGGACCTCCTACTACGACGTGGTCCCTGCCGCGCTCCTGCTCCGCTTCGGCGATGGCGCCTCGAGCACCACCATCACCGGCCCCTACTACGATCGCGCGGACGCGGCCGGGCACGCCTTTGGACTGGCCCCTCTCTACTTCGGCGAGCGCAATGGCGACGGCACGGGGTACGACCTCGCCCCGGTCGCATTGACCGGCCACTGGTTCGACCGCGAGCACGACACCCTGGTGGCGGGCCCCTTCTACCGGCACACGCGCCCCGACGGCTGGTCCGCGGGCCTCGCGCCCCTGTACTTCGGCGGCAGGAAGGGCGTCTCCTACTACGATGCCGTGCCCGCGGCGCTCTTTCTTCGCCTCGGCGACGCCTCCTCGAGCACCACGGTGGCGGGACCCTACTACACGCACCGGGGCCCCAATGGGCAGAGCTTTGGCCTCGCGCCACTCTACTTCGGCGGCCGGCACTACGACGGCTCGGGTTACGACGTGGCCCCGCTGGCGCTTTCGGCGCACTGGTTCGACGGCAGCCGCGACACCACCATTGCCGGGCCGTTCTACCGCCGGAGCGACGCCGCCGGCTGGGCGGCAGGCTTCGCGCCGTTCTATTTCGGGGGCCGCAGCGAGAGTGGCGCCGGCTACGACGCGGTCCCGCTCGCCTTGACCGCGCGCTGGTTCGATCGGGACCACGACACCACGATTGCCGGGCCGTTCTACCGCCACAGCCGCCCGGACGGCTGGTCCGCGGGCCTGGCCCCGTTCTACTTCGGCGGCCGCACCGGCCAGTCGTACTACGACATCGCCACGCCGCTCTTCATGCGGTTCGGCGACGCCACCTCGCGCACCACCATTGCGGGAACGTACTACGATCACACGGATGCCGGCGGCCACACGTTCGGCGTCGCGCCGTTCTACCTCGGCCAGCGCACGCCGGCCGGGAGCGGGTACGACGCGGTTCCGCTCGCGCTCACCGCACACTGGTTCCGCCCCGGGGACGACACGCTGCTCGCAGGCCCCTTCTATCGCCACACCCGGCCCGGGGGCTGGTCCGCCGCGCTCGCGCCGCTGTACTTCGGCGGCCGCGATGGCGCCTCCTACTACGACGTGGCGACTCCGCTCTTTCTACGCTGGGGAGACGCCTCCTCGCAGAGCCTGATCGCGGGCCCCTATTACGACCACCGGGACGCGAGTGGCCACGACTTCGGCCTCGCGCCGTTCTACTTCGGTGGACGCAGCGAAAGTGGCGCCGGCTACGACGTGGTCCCGCTCGCCTTGACCGCGCACTGGTTCGATCGCGACCACGACACCACCATTGCCGGGCCGTTCTACCGCCACAGTCGCCCGGACGGCTGGTCCGCGGGCCTGGCCCCGTTCTACTTCGGCGGCCGCACCGGCGCCTCCTATTACGACGTGGCCACGCCGCTCTTTCTACGCTGGGGAGACGCGGCCTCGCAGAGCCTGATCGCCGGCCCCTATTACGACCACCGGGACGCGAGTGGCCACGACTTCGGCCTCGCGCCGTTCTACTTCGGTGGACGCAGCGAAAGTGGCGCCGGCTACGACGCGGTCCCGCTCGCCTTGACCGCGCACTGGTTCGATCGCGACCACGACACCACCATTGCCGGGCCGTTCTACCGCCACAGCCGCCCGGACGGCTGGTCCGCGGGCCTGGCCCCGTTCTACTTCGGCGGCCGCACCGGCCGGAGCTCGTACGACATCGCCGCGCCGTTTTACGCCTCGTGGAGGAGCCCCGAGAGCAAGACCACGGTCGTCCTCACGGGGTTTTCGCATTCCAAGGAGAACGGGGATTTCGTCCGTGGCGTGATGCCGCTCTACTACGAGTCACGCACCCGTGACGAGTACCTGCGGATGATGACGCCTCTGGCATGGCAATGGGGCGATTCAGGAAGCGATCACACGCTCGTCATTCCTGCGCTGACGTACGCCGCGCGCGAGGCCGACCGCCGCCTGGTGGTGGCACCGCTCGTCTACCACCAATCCGACAAGACGACCTCCGACACGGTGGCGTTCCCGTTCTACTGGCACTTCAGGCGCCCCACCATCGAAGCCACGGTGGTCAGCGGCCTCTACTGGGATTTCCAGTGGCCCGAGGAGAACAAACGCCTGCAGGTGGCGCCCGGCTTCATGCGCTGGGAAAGGCCCCAGGAGACCACGTACCTCGCCGGCCCCGTCAGCTGGTCGAGCGGCAAGGGCTCCAAGCTCGGCTCGTGGTCGTTCCACGTCGCGCCGCTGGTGTCCGTCTGGAAGAACCACCCCGACCACCTCAAGTGGCGCGCGCTCTTCTGGTGCTTCGGCTACGAGCGCGAGTACGAGCGCAAGCAGTACACGTATCTGTGGGCGATCAAGACCGACCCGGGACCGCCTCGGGTGGCGGCCAGTCGCTGATATGGTGGGCGGGTGAGACGATGTGCCGTGGCGCTCGCCCTCTTGGTCTGCACGCGGCCGGCGGCTGCCGAGCGTTGCCCCGTGCCCGCGGGCGCAGCGGAGGCCCTGGCCGAGCAGAGCGCCACGCAGCGATGGCATCAGATCGAGCGTGCGGTCACGGCGGAGGCGCGTTCGGCGCGCCACTGGCTCCTCGGCTGGGGGATCGCGCACGGGGCGCTGCTTGGGGGAAGCCTTGCGCTGATCCCCCTCGACGACCGGAGCGCCCGGCCCGATCACGTCGTCGGTGCGGCCGCCTCGGCGGTGGGCCTTGTCGCCACGCAGCTCGGCCGCCACGGCGCCCTTGCGGCCACCCGCGAGCTCGAGGGATTGCCCGCCGATGGTTGCGCCGCGGTGGCGAGCGCGGAGGCCACGCTCGCGCGCCTCGCGGATGACGACCGGCTGAGCACCGCGTGGTTCGTGCACGTCGCCAACGTGGGCTTCAACGTCGGCATGGGCCTCATCCTGGGGCTCGGCTACGATCGCTGGGGCCCCGCGGCGCTGCAGATGGCAGGCGGCAGCGCGATCGGCGAGCTCCTCATCGACACGCGCCCCACGGCCGAGGACGCGCTGGCCCGCTACCGCGCGGGCGAGCTCGACCAAGCGCCAAAGGCCCGCCTCGTCCCGCTCCTTTTCGCCACGCCGACCGGCTGGATGCTCGGCGCCCGCGCCAGCTTCTAGCCGATCCGTCACACCCGCTGGATCCCCAGCGCCTCCGGCGGCACCGGGTGACCCGCGAGCGCGCGCCGCTTCTCGTAGGCCTCACGCACCGCAGCGACGTCGTCGATCAGGCGCGGCAGCTCGTCCAGCGTGAGCGCCTGCGGGCCGTCACACAGGGCCGCCGCAGGCGCAGGGTGCACGTCCACGAGGATCATGTTGGCCCCCGCGATCACCCCCTGGGCCGTGGCGTGGAAGATCTCGAGCAGGCCATCGGGCCCGCGGTCGCGCCGGCCCACCGAGTGCGACGGATCGACGCACACGGGCATGCGCGTCAGCCGGTGCACCACCGGCACGTGCGAGAAATCGACGAAGTTCCGGTGCGGGTCGCCGAGGTGCGTCTTGACCCCGCGCAGGCAGAACACGATGTTGCGGTTGCCCTCGGAGGCGACGTACTCGCAGGCGTTGAGCGACTCCTCGAGGGTGATGCCCATGCCGCGCTTGACCAGCACCGGAAAGTCCCGCTGCTGCCCCACGGCCTTGAGGAGCTCGAAGTTCTGCGCGTTGCGCGTGCCGATCTGCACCATGATGCCCACGGGGGCGCCGGTCCTGGCGCGGGCCGCGCGGATCTCCTCGAGGTGCGCCTCGTGCGTCACCTCCATCGCGATCACGCGCACTCCGTGCTTTCCCGCCGAGTCGAGCACCCACGGCAGACACTGGAAGCCGAGCCCCTGGAAGTCGTACGGGCTCGTGCGCGGCTTGTACGCGCCCATGCGCGTGGTGCGCAGACCGAGACGGCCGAGCGCCGCCATCGTCTGCTCGACGTGCGCGGGCGTGTCCACGGCGCAAAGCCCCGCGAAGACGTGCAGCGTGTCCTGGTCGAAGCGAACGCCGCTCTCCTCGAAGCCGACGGACGCGAGCGCGGCCGCGTGCCGCCCGAGCAGGCGGTACTTCTGCGAGACGCGCACGACACGCTCGACGCAGGGCAGCTCGGCAAACGTCGCCTCCGGGATACCCTGCGTGGGACCGACCAGGTAGATCTCGACCAGCCGGCGTGACGTGCCCTGCGGGGCCTCGCACAGCCGAGCGGACAGGCCGGGGAAGCGCTCGACCTCGCGCAGCACCCCTGCGACCTCGGGCCCATCGGGCAGCGTGTCTGGCTTGAGAATGACGATCACGGCGCCACATATTGGCGCGTGCGCACGCGTCCGGGGAGCCGATCGGCTCCCGCGCGGAGCCTGGCGGCTCCCACGAGAGGCAGCTGCCCCCGCAACCACCCGAAACCACGCGCGCTGGTGCCAGGCACGGCGCCTGCTCTGGAAGCTCGTCGTGCGCGCCGATGCGCGCCCAACCAGGAGAGCTGCCATGACCCATCGTACCCGCAACATGATCTTCGCAACCCTCGCGCTCGCCTCGGCCGCCGGCTGCAGCGGTGAGCCCGCCGTGCTGGTCGGACGCGTGAGCCCATCTGCCGCCGCGCTCATGCAGCCGAGCTCGGCGACCGCGGGCAAGAACACGCTCGCCGCGAGCGGCGCCGACCACCTGCGCATCCGCATCAACGACGAGCCGCGTGACGTGCGCCTCGGCAGCGACCTGTCCTTCACCGTGCAGGAGCTGCCCACCGGGGACGTGACGATCTCGATCGACGCCGGCGGCATCGAGGGGTCGGTCACCATCAAGGACGTCGGCTCGCGCGAGATGATCGAGGTCTCGCTCGAGGCGGGCAACGGCCGCCTCTCGATCCGGATCGTGCGGCGCGACCGCACGCACCACGACGGCATGCACGTGGCGCCGCCAGGACCGGTCGTGATCTCGGGCCACCACCAGGAGGTCTTCCTCGACGCCGGTCGCTACGACGGCCTCACCATCAGCGGCCATCACGTCCGCGTCGTCGGCGCCGGCCACTCCTGCAACCCCGCCGATCGCTCCACGATCACCGGCAACGTCAGCGTGAGCGGTCACCACGTCGAGCTCATCGACGTCGACGTCGCCGGGCGCTACCAGGTCTCGGGTCACCACGTGCGCGCGTTCGCCACCTGCGGCCACGACGGCATGGACACCGGCGAGCGCGACGACGACGACCGCGACGACGACTAGGGCCGCTCCGGACCGCGCTACCATGCGGCGATGCCGCGCTGCCCGCGCTGCGGGTCCGAGCACGAAGGTGACTGCCCGCCCAAGGTGACTGCCGACGGACAGACCGCCGTGCAGCGCCCGCGGCGAGCTCAGGGTGCACCCGCCCCCGCCCCCGCCGTTGCCCCCGCCCCCGGGCCCCCGCCTCTGCCCGACGCGCTCGATGACCTCGTGGATCGGCTCCGCGCCGGTCCCGAGGGAGTCGCGCTCAAGGCCGGCAGCCGCATCGGCGAGTACGAGATCGAGGGCCCACTCGGCCGGGGCGGCATGGGCATGGTCTACAGCGCGCGCCATCCGGTCATCGGCAAGCGGGTCGCGGTCAAGGTCCTGCGCGGCGACTACGCGGCCGACCCGGAGGCGGTCGAGCGCTTCGTCTCGGAGGCCCGCGCGGTCAACGAGATCGGCCACCCGAACATCGTCGACATCTTCGCGTTCGGGCAGCTGCCCGACGGGCGGCCGTTCTTCGTCATGGAGCTGCTCGAGGGCGAATCGCTGCGGCAGCGCCTGCGCCACGACAAACAGGTGCCCCTCGTCGAGGCGCTCGCGATCCTGGTGCCGGTGTGCGGGGCGCTGGCCGCGGCGCACAAGGCCGGCATCGTCCACCGCGACCTCAAGCCCGACAACGTGATGCTGGTGCGCGGCCGCGAGGGCGGCCGCATCATCAAGCTGCTCGACTTCGGGGTGGCCAAGCTGTCGAGCGGCAAGGGCCCGACTCGCGTGGGGCTCGTCCTCGGCACCCCACGCTACATGGCCCCCGAGCAGATCCGCGGGCTGCCCGTCGAGGCGCGCGGGGACCTCTACGCGCTCGGCGTCATGCTCTACGAGACCCTCTGTGGGCACCCGCCGTTTTCGGGCAAGACCATCGACGAGATCGCGGCGTCCCGCGCGGCGGGCCTCTTGCCCATGCACCTGCACGTGCCCTCGGTGCCGGCCGCGCTCGAGCGGCTGGTCGAGCGGCTGCTCGAAGCGGAGCCCGCGCGCCGGCCGGAGAGCGCGACCGTGGTGCAGGTCGAGCTCGCGAGCCTGCTGACGCAGGCGGGCGGCGGACACGAGCCCGTCACCGAGCCCACCAGGCCCGCACGCAGGATCTCTTCCAGCCTGCTGCTTGGCCTGTTGGCGCTCGGCGCGCTCGGCGGTGC
>JAHFDS010000325.1 GCA_023248855.1 Myxococcales bacterium | reverse complement strand
GAGCAAGCCAGCGGCGCCAGCCCAAGATGACCTCAGGTGCGAAGCCGAGCGGGTGCCAGAGGCGCACCTGCGTGTCGTCCTTGATCCAGCCGATGGGCCGATCGTCCGAATCGACCAGCTCGGTGCCTGACCATGCGGTGAGCGCGGTCTGGCCTTCAGCCTCGAAGTGCCAGATCAAGCAGCGCACGAGGTCCGAGATCAGCGGATGGTCGAGGTAGCGCGACCGCCACGCCGGGAAGGGCAGCGCTCGGCCAGAGAGGAGCAGGCTCTCGATGCGCAGCCGTTGCGCAGGGAGCATCTGGGCGATGTCCTTCTGAGTACGCTTGAGCTCCCGCAGAACGTCTGGGTGATCGCGCTTGAGCTCGATGGGCACGCCTTTGAGGGTGCGCTCGCCCTTTGCGAACACGAGCTCGGCCTCCATGCCGCGCACGCGCAGCTCCGCCGTGTGCTCGCCCGCGGCCCGTCGCAATCGACCACCGGCTTCAAGCCCGTAAGTGGGCACGGCCATCTCCTCGAGGTCCGCGGCCTCGAGTCCGGCGCGGCGAGCCGCCTCTTCGAAGGCCTTCTCGATGAGCCGGCGTGCGGTGGCGTACTTGACGCGGACGCGCAATCGGCCGAGCTGGGCGATCGGCTCGCTACCGGGCATGCGCGCGAGCACGTTGACGCAGGTGTTGCCGACCCGGGCGCTCACGGGGCCGACGTTCGGGATCTTCTTGAGACACGCCTCGCCGAGGTCGGCGATCGCGCGCGCCAGCTCCTTGGATTCGAGCCCACACAGGAGCCACAGGAACCCTTTCAGGCAATCGGCGTCGCTCTCGGTCACCACCGTGCCGGCGGGCTGCCCTGGCACGGGGCCCAGCGCGAGCCAGGCGAGCGCCTTCGGAAGGAGTGACACGTCGGCGGCCAGCACCGCCCCGCGCTCGAGCCACCTGCGCGTTGGCGTGGAGCCGTCGCCGATGCTGGCGACGTGCGCGAACAGCGCGCGCCAGGCATCGCTGTCGAGCTCGGTGAGGACGACGCGGCTCCATGGGCCACCTGGCTCGAGCCCTGGCTCGCGAGCGCCGCCAAGGATCCGTGCGATGCGCTCGCCGGCCTTGCGGCCATCCGCGTATTCGCTGCCAAGGGCCGCGGTCAGGCGAAGCAGGGCATGCTCGAGCGGCTGATCGATCTCGTGCTTCGCGACCTCCTCCTCGACCAGGCCGAGTGCGCTCGGCAGCGAGAACTGGAAGGCAAACACGCCGAGCTTCGCCAGCGCATCGAGGATCGCGAGGAGCTGCTCCCGCGAGAGCGGTGGCTTCTTGCGCATCAGCTGCGGCATGAGCGCCTTGAGGACCAGCAGGCCGCCCGCCACGGCTCCTTGCGACGCCATCTGTCTACCTTGCACGTAGGCCAGCACCACGACGGCGGCTTGGAGCCTGGGCTCGGCCGCGAGGATGCGCCGTCCTGCTTCCGTGTCGGCTGGCTTGATGGCCCAGTAATTCTGAAGTCCAGCGACCTCGTCGAACAGCGCTTGGAGGAGCGATTGCGCCTGCGGGTCGGGGACGACCTTGGGCTCGTCGCCACGTAGCCAGTCGAGGATCCCCATGCCTACCCGCCGACCAGCTGCACGAGCTTGATGAAACGCACCTCGGTGCTGGGCCCGATCACGAGCTCCTCATCGAGTAACTCGAGCTGGCGATCGTCGAGCACCATGAAGAAGCCGTTCGACGCGAAGCCCTCGATTGCCTTGTCGAACTGCTCCTTCCAGTCGAGCTGTCGCCGACTCCGTAGCCTGTACCCGTTGAGCACGCGCTCGGCGTCAGTGGGCTGGACCAGGCCCTGGAAGTACTCGGGGGTTGCACGGTTGTAAGCCTCCACCTCGACCTGCACGCGCCGCCGGATCAGCTCTCGCACTGTGATCCGCTCACTGACGAGCTCGAGCCGGAACGGCGTCGACCGGAACCCTCCCGGAGTCTCATCGCAGATGGTGACAACGGCCGCGCCCATGGGCCCTCCTTCTTCGTGAAGAGCGAGCGTAACAGGGAAAGACGAACCCTGGTGAGCAGGCCCACCCTTTCCTGCGCTCCGTGGAGCCATCGATCGCGACCACGCCGGCCGGGAGTCACGGGGCCCCCTCCAGCGTGCCAGCAGACCGGGGTACTGCGTGGTCAGGCTCGCAGGCCTCGGCGATTCACTTGCGCACCTCGCCCATAGCGAGGTCGACTGTGTTGGGCACGCTGAAGGATCTCCTCAACCGACAGTCGACCCGAGCCCTGCCTCGGAATCCGTCCAGAACCCCATGCCCCAGGACGAATGCCAGAGCGAGTTGGCAGCGTGCTCGCGGTCATGGCATGAGATCCCGATGCGGGATCTGCCTCAGGTGTTGCTGCGCTGGATCCCGCCGAGCGCCAGCCTCACACGCCCGCCGCAGGGAATGACCTCCGACGTCGCCTTCATCGAGGGCACCCTCGAGCCGCTCGTCCTCAAGCACTGTCACGATGCCATTTACCTGCCCTGGCTGCGCCGCGAGCACGAGGTGCTCCGCGCCCTCGCCGGCTCGGGCCTGCCTATCCCGCGTGTCCGCGACTTCGTGGACGACGGCAACGAGGCCTGGCTCGTGATGACACGCGTCCCTGGAATCTCGCTGTGGCAGGCCATGCTCGAGGCAACGCCAGCGACGCGCGGAGATCTTCTCAGCCGACTCGGCGCCCTCCTCGCGCGCCTGCACGCGACCCCGGTGCCGCCCTCGCTCGAGGCCGCCACGGCCTGGATCGATCGCAAGCTCGCCGAAGCCGAGCAGAACCTCAGCTGGTGTGACGGCAGCCGTACCCTCCTCGACGACCTCCATCGTCGGCGCCCGCCTCCGCACCACGAAGCCCTCATCCACGGCGACCTCGCGCTCGACAACATCGTTGTCGCTCCGGACCGAACGATGAGCCTGATCGACTGGCCGTCCGGCGACCTGGGTGACCCGCGTTGCGATCTTGCATTGCCCCTGCAGACTGAACCGGAGCTCGTCCTCGGCCTCGACGAAATCGCCGCGTTCTTCAAAGGCTACGGCGCAGCACCGCTCGACCACGCCGTCAGGCGCTGGTTCGTAGATCTCTACGAGTTCTTCTGATTGCGCCGTCCTGGGATCGTCGGCCATCTGGGCTCATTCCGACTTGAGCGCCTCGAGCTGGCGTCGATAGAACGTGGCCTCCTCGCGCAGGCCCTGGGCGTGGCTGAACTCCGCGAGCCGCCGCAAGTGGCGCTGGGCATCACCGCCGGTGGCCCAGAGCAGCTTCGGCAGGCACTCGGGGCAGAGCGCGAGGGTGCCGCGATCCGATTCCTCGAGGCTGTTCGAGCCGGCCATGTTGCAATCCCAGAGCGTGCAGTGCGCCATTCCGAACATGTGGCCGGTCTCATGGGTTGCCGTCGCGAGCGTCCGGCGCAGCGCCAGGCGGAAGCTGGCTGCGCTCTCGTCCGGATCGCCGTGGCGGTGCAGAGACCAGACGCCCACGCGATCGCGGAGTGAGGCCTCGCCGAACACGAAGTTCCACGACGGCTCGGGATAGAGATCCACCGCGGTGAGCCCAAGCAGCGCCGCCGCGTCCTTGGGCAGGCGCGGCTTGAGGACCTTGTCGAGGATGTAGGGGGCCAGGAGCTGGTGCGTGCCCCACTCGGGGTGTTCGCGCTGTGCGCGCTCCGGAATCACCGAGAGCGGCAGGTCAGGCAGCACATCCACGGGCAAATCGAAGTAGCGGGCCATGAAATCGGCCGTGAGCGTCAGGATTCGGCGCTCGCTCTTCGAGAACGGCCCAATCGGCTGGATGTAGAGGCGATCGCGTTCGGGACGCACGACGGTCGGCTCGCTGGCCAGGTACTCCTCGAAGGTCTCGCCGTCCTCCTCGTGCTCGGCCAACCAATCGCCGGATTGGGGCTCGCCGGCACGCTCGTGGAGCGGCGTGAGGGTCTTGCGCAGCTGCTTGAGCTTCGCGATTCGCGCAGCATCGCGGACCAGGCGTGGTGGCGGCTCTGGAGAGGCCGGCTTCGCGGGGGCCGGCTGCGGCGTCGGTGCGCTTGCGGGCTTCGAGCAGTGAATGCCGCCGGCCACCAGGGCAATCATGGCCACCACCGACGCAGTGCGCGACACCTCGTCATGGTAGCGCGATCCTTGGGCACGTTTCGAACGGGTGGCCTCGGGGCGCGAGTGCTTGACCCAATCTGGGAAGGCTCGGCTTGCACGATGTGGGAGCCCCCGGCACCATCAACGGATGGAGCACTCAGGCGGCTGCCACTGCGGAAACATCAAGTTGCACGTGACTCTGGCGCAATCACCGCAGGAGAGCCCGCTGCGGGCCTGCGCCTGCACCTTCTGCCGGGCGCACAGCGCGCGCGCCGTCGCCGACCCTGACGGACTCGCCGAGATCACGGCCGGCGACTGGTCGCTGGTCGAGCTCTACCGCTTCGGCTCGAAGACCGCCGACTTCCTCGTTTGTCGTCGCTGTGGGGTCTATCTCGGCGCCTTCTGCGAAACCTCCGCCGGCTTCCGCGCCGTGATCAACGTGAACAGCCTCGACGACCGAGCCGCCTTCACTGCGACGCCCACGGTGAACGACTACGACGGCGAGACCACCGAGGTCCGCCTGGCCCGGCGTGCCGTCCGCTGGATGCCGGCGATCCTGCATCGCGAGAGCAGGAGCGACGGCTGAGGCCGCCCGACGAGCCAGAGGAGAAGACCCTGGTGACCAGGATCGCGCCTTCGCCAAGATGGCAGACTCACGGATCTCGACCACGCCGCCGATGGGGACCCGATGGGACCCTGGATGTGCCAGCAGACCGAGCCTGCGGATGCTGGTCGAACTATTCGGGGTTTCCGAAGGGATGCTCGACCGCCCTGGGCTTCAGGGTTCGAGCTCGATGCGGAAGCGCGGCGGCTCGATTCGCTCGCTCTTGCACGCCGGGCACCGGCTCGGCGCCGAGAACCGCGTCCGCCTGCTGAAATCGAAGTTGCAGGCCAGGCAGCGCGCCGGCTCGATCACGAGGCTCTCACCCTGAGCGCGCAAGCTGCGCTCGAGGTGCGGCAAGTGCGTGGCGATTTCCCGTTCGCTGAGGGAAGCACACTGCGAGAGCTCGCGCAGGGTCAGAGTTCGCTCGCGCAGGAGCTCGAGCATGGCCTCGCGGGCGGTCTGTGTCCGCTCGGGCGGTGCATCGTCGCGGGCCTTGGCCACGACTCACGCTGCTGGCGGCGCCACCGTCTTGCGCTGTGCAGGTGTTGGGCTCGCCGGGGCCACGGTCTTGCGCGCCGGCGCCGGCGAAGGCTTCGCCTTCTGCCCGTTGCGCTTGGCCGGAGCAGCCTTCCTCGGCGTCACCTTCTTCGGCGCTGCCTTCCTGGGTGCAGCCTTGGCAGAAGCGGCCTTCGGCTTGGCGGCAGCCTTGGGTTTGGCGACCTTCTTGGCCTTCTTGGCCTTCTTGGCCGCACCTGCCTTGGGCGCGGCTTTGCCTTCCTTGAGGGCGAGCCACTGCGCGCGCGGCATGCCCCTGTGCTCGTCGCACAGCCATCGAAACCGAGGGCCGCGGCCGGGCTTGCCGCAGCCGGGCACCGGGCACGGGCGGCTCACCTTCGTCTTGCGCGTGGGCGATTTGGCCGCAGATGCCTGGCGAGCCTGCCGCGGGGCGTTCGCCCTGGCCGGCCCGAGCGCTCCGCCGAGCGCGTCGGCGACGCGCTCCATGAGCCGCGATTCCGTCAGCGCCGAGATCTGGGAGACGAAGTTGTCGACCAGGCTCCGTAGGGCTGCGTCGCCCGTGGATTTCTTGCGTGGCATGGATTCCCCCTCGAGAAGTGGCCTTGTCGATTTGGCGCGGGCCCGGCCGAGCCGTCAATCCGAATCGGCGGGGCGACCGGTCGTGTTCCAGACCGATTGCACCCTGGTGAGCAGGTACGAGGGATGCTCGAGGCCCGTGGGCGGATAGTGCTCGTCGTGCGTGTAGCGGAAGCCGAGCTTCTCGAGCGCGCGGCGGGAGGACCTGTTCTTGGGGTGGTGCCCAGCGAAGAGGGCCGAGGCCGCGCGATGGGTGAAGGCGTGCTCAATGGCAGACCGCGCCGCCTCCGTGGCAAGGCCCTGGCCCCAGTGAGCGCTCCGCAGATGGAAGCCGAGCTCGAGGAAGCTGCGCGCGAGGTCATAGGGCCGCAGGCCGCAGCAGCCAGCGAGCTCGCCGGTCGCGCGCAGGAAGGTCGGCCAGTACTGGATGCCGTGGTCGCGCTCGAGCTGGAGCTCGAGGGCCAATCGCTCGCGCACCTCGTCATGGGTCAGGGTGCCGCGAGCGCTGGTGAGCGCGGTCACGCTGGGATCGCCCCACAAGGAGAGGGCAAGATCCTCGTCCTCGATTCGCCACGACCGGAAGGTCAGCCGAGCCGTGTCAGCGGGGCGCGAAGGAGCTCCAAGATCGATTCGCGTCACGCCGAAATCCTACCGCAGCACCAGGCCCGAACTGGGAGAGGGACGGGGAGCGAGGTGCCTGAGGCGCGCTTGATCAGGGTACCCGGCCGAGGCGGGCAGCCCGCAAATCGGTCGGAGCCGAAGTGGCCGATTCTTGAGGCCTGCTGAGCAGATGAGACCTCCGCGCAATCCAGCCGAGGTGACACAGCGGGCTGGGTGCGCCTACGGTGGGAGACGGCCGACCGCGGCGAGGTGACCGCTGACTTCGAGGAGGAGCTGCCGGATGACGTTCACGTTGTGAAGACGGATCCGGACGACGACATGGTGATCGCGACCGCGCTCCAGGGAAACGCCGACTACATCGTCACGCGCGACGCTGCCGACCTGCTTCCGCTTCGGTGGGGTGGACGCGGCGCCGGCGAGCATCGTGACGGGGCTGTCGATGAAGAAGCGACAGCGGAGGGGGGACGCGCATCGTTGAACCGGGGGCATTTCCTCTCCTGTTCCGCTAGCGTCGTCGAGGGCGAAGGCTACGGCCCGGGTGTGTTGGTCGAGCGGCATCTTGAGCGGACCGATGTTGCTCCTGAACAACCTGCGCTGAGAGCATTCCCAGCGCACCGGCCACTGGCTCGCACCAGACGAGTGAGAGGAACTGGGAAAGACCTCGACGGTCTCTTTCCGAGAGGTCGCCTTGCAGCCAGCAGAGCGCCTGGTCCTTTGTTAGCTCATCCCATAGCAACTGGTCAGCCTTGAGGTCGAAGCCAGGATTTCGTGGCGGCGCTGTCGAGACATTCGTCATCACGGGAAGGCCGTTGAAGATCCTCTCGCACAGGCGCAGGAAACTCTTCAACCCGGCTGCAACGCGATCGGCAAACTGCCCCCCGTTCTCGTCCAGCAATCCGAGAACGTCTTGAGCCAGTTCCTGCCAGGGGACTTGCGCAGGGATCACCACGAACCCAGATACCTGTACCTGTCGCTCTGAGGGCTCTTCCGGGGCGGGAGCAGGTGCCGCCTTGTCGGTTGCGGCGGTCAGCAGATGCTCGAACCTACGTCGCCCGGGCTGGTCAATAACGCCAGGCTCGTTGCTTTGTCGCCGGGCCCGCTTTTCCTCCCAAGCAGCGACCTCGGCTTCGTCGTCCCAGTTGGGCACGTCTTGGCCGGCCCCTCGGAGGAAGGCCAGGAGCGGATGCGGATCACGAGGGGTGATGTCTCGCTCTCGGGGCGCTGGTGCGGGCTCAGGCTTTTGCAGCATCGGAGTCTCCGCGGGTTCCGCGGGAGCGTCGAACGGATCCCCGTCATCGTCGTCAGCGAACGGATCCAAGTCTGACCCCGCTGCGCGTTCCTGCGCGTCAAGGAAAGCAGCGAGGAGGGTCTCGCTTTGGGGGGTGGCCTCAATCCACCCTCGGAAGCGAGCTAGCAGTGTTGGTTCGAAGGAGAGGGTAGGGGGAGGCTCCCCCTTCTTCGCTTCTCCTTCGCGGGCATGGAGAGCAGGTAACGGCGTCGAAGATGTAGCGGATTCGCGTTTCGATTTCTCACCAACAAGTGCCGCGACCGCACTGCGGATGGCTGCGACCTCACTCTTTCCCTTCTCGATGTTCTTGTAGACCCGTCGGCCCCGGCCCTTGTCGAGCGGCTCGAGCGCCTCGATCGCCTTTTCGCCTTGCAGTGTTTCGAATGCATGGTTGAGATGTCCTGGCTCGAGGGCTACGCCCATCGCCGCCTTCAGAAGCTGAGCGACTTCTGACTGGCTGGCTTCGCCTGCATCCAGCGCCAACAGGACCGCTTGGCGTGGCGGGATCACGAGCCTGAGACGTGGCGTGAATTTGTGTCCCTGCGTTGGTGTCGACTTGCTCATACGGTAGAGTTTTTCTAGTTGCACATAGTACTCTGACAGATGTCGGAAACGAGAACAGCGCCTATGCTATACATTTGATCAGTGGTGGTTAAAACTAGAAAATTTCTATATGCTCTGCCTTGCTGATGTGGTAGCAATTTTCTAGATGCTGAAGTCACCCCTAGAAGGAGAGTGCCCCATGACGAACGGTCACACGACAGCGTACGCCCCTCTTGACCTCATCTACCGCCAGCGCGCGCTTCGCGCGGCTGCCACGCGCCGCAAGAACAGCGCAGGCCGGGGGAAGAAGTAAGGACCCGAAGAGGGGCTCGCGAGGGCCTCCTTCTTCACTTTCTCGGAGGAGAGGAGCGAGCCGATGCCCAGGAACACAATTGCCGCCCGCCTCGAGACTCGAGAGCGACGGATCGCCAAGGAACTGGCCCAACTGGCCCTAGAAGAAGCTGCGACGCTCGCCCGCAAGCGCGCTCTCTCTGACGAGGCCGCCAGCCTCGAAGTCCTGCTCGGCGCGAGCGCCACCAGAAGGAACGCCGGCAGCGGCGACCCTAGGGCGACCGTCGCCGAACCGGTGTCGCCGTGAGGGTGCGCATCTCTGCCTTGGTTGTCGCGCTCGCCGTGGGGATCGCCTCGGTGGGTTGCTCCTCCCCCCTCGTCGTCATCATGCTGGCGTCGGCCATCGGCATGGTCCTACCCGCCAAAGGGCCGCGTGAAGAACTCACACGAATCCGATCTTGGTTCCGCTTGCACCCGTCGAGTCCAGCGCCATCGGGGCCCATGCAATTCTGCAAGGCCAAGGCGAGAAGGGTGCAACGGTGGCTTTCTGTCTTGCTCCAAGAGCGCATTGCTCGAGTGAGCGCGAGAGCTGCAGTGGCTCGTCGATGAAGGCGATCTGGCCGGTGGGGCTGGTCATGCTCCTCGTCTACTCTCCTCGACTGTTTGACTGGATCACCAGGCTAACCCAAACGCGGACCACGCGCGTCGAGGTGGAGGTCACTCATCGCGGGCGTGCCTCGAAGGTTGAGCTTGAGGTCGGGCCGACTGACCGCCCGCCTGCATTCGTCCTGGCCCCCGTAAGAAGCCACTACGTGGCGGGACTCACAAGAGTCGAATTTCACGCACCAGGTCAGACCCTGCCGGCGTCCGATCTGATCATCCACGACCACAGCAAATCGGTCTGCGTGGTCAGGCTTTCATCGAGCAAGACGAAACAGCCGGTTCACCGCGTCGAGAACGGAAGCTGCACGGTCACGA
>JAHFDS010000324.1 GCA_023248855.1 Myxococcales bacterium | reverse complement strand
CGTCGGCCGGCCGCCCCGCATCGCCGGCGGATGGCGCGGCATCGCGGACCGCGGCGTCGGGCGCGCCCCCATCGGACGCGGCGCGCGCAGGGAGCACCTCGAGGATGGCCTCGAGCTGATCGTCGGGCGGCCCGGCCTGGCTCGCGTCGGAGAACCACGCCACGCCGTCTTGCACCACGCCGAAGTGCTCGTCGTAGCGGCCTACAGGCAGGTCCAGCGGGGCGTGGAACGTCCACGTGAAGCGATGCGTCGCCCCCGGCGCGACCGTCATGCCGGCCGGAACGCTCGCGAGGCGGCTTGGCGCCGACCACTCCGGTCCCGCGAAGCGGTCGTCGCGATCGCGCGGCACCGTCGTGCCGAGGCGCGTCCGGGCATCCCACGGCATCCGTCCGGTGTTGCGCAGCTCGATCCACGCCTGCACCGACTCGCCGGCGTGAAGGCTGATCGCGCCCGTGCTCGCGGTCGGAAACGACTGCATCACGTACGCGGCGCCGTAATCGCCGCCGCCGCTGCCGGCGAGGCGGGCCAGATCGTCCGCGGTGCCATTGTAGCGATCGAGATCGACGTTGCCGGTGATGCCCGGGACGGTCCCCGTGCTCGAGTACTGCCAGAACGCCCAGTCGGTCCACGCGTCGGCGATGTTCGGGCAGGCCGCGCTCGTGTACTGCGCGTGCCAGAGCGCAAGCGCGGCGAAATCGCGGCTGCCGCCGACGCTGTCGCGCCAGTAGTAAAAGCCCGTGTAGATGATCGGCGCCTTGCCGGTGCCCGCCTGCACGCGGTCGATCCACTGGTGCAGGTTGGCCACGTACGTCGCCGCAGCGGGCGGGCTCTGGGCCTCGACGTCGCAGGTCACGGGCAGATCGCCCGGGCCGAGCCTTCCCACCGCCGCGACCACGAGGTCGGCCTGCGCGATCGGATCGCTACTCGGCCGGAAGTACTGGTAGGCGCCGCGGATCATCCCGGCGTCCTTGATGCCCTGCCAGTTGCGCGCGAAGGTGCCGTCGCGGCCGAGGCCATCGCCGATGCGCGCGATGGCGTATTTGCGGCCGGACGCCGCCACCCTCGGCCAGTCGATCATGCCCTGGTAGGTCGAGACGTCGATGCCCTCGAGCGTGCCGCCGCGCGCGCACACCGTCTGCGCGAGCTCGTCCGTGACCACGTCGTCGCCGGGGCGGCCGCAGGCTGCGAGCGAGGCGACGAGCAGCAGCCGCAAGGACGCACGCATGGCCTCCATCCTACGCCGACCGCGGCGAGCTGGTACCATGAGCGCGTGCGCGCTGCGGTCCTTGCCACGCGGCGGACGTGCTGGCTGGCGGCGGGCGCGCTCGTCCTTCTGACCCTGGCCACGTACGGGCGCACGGTCCGCTTCGATTTCATCAAGTTCGACGATCCCGGATACGTCCTCGACAACCCCCTCATCAAGCAGCGCTCCCTGGCGAGCTGGCTGGCCCTTTGGGATCCGCGTCACACGCAGAGCCGCCACCTCGGCCAGTACGCCCCCGTGCGCGACAGCCTGTTCAAGCTGGAATACGCGGCCTTTGGCCCGGACCCGAGGGTCTTTCATGGCACCAATGTCCTGCTCCATCTCGGCTGCGTGCTGGCCCTCTGGGCCTTTCTGCGTCGCCTCGGCGTGGGCGACGCCGCGGCGTTCCTGGCCGCGGAGCTGTTCGCGATCCATCCCCTGACCGCCGAGGTGGCCTCCTGGGTGAGCGCGCGCAAGGACTCGCTCGGCCTCCTGTTCGCGTTCGCCGCGCTGGGGCTGCTCGCCCGAGCCGGCCGCAAGGACAGCCTGCCCCTGACCTGCGCGTCGCTCCTTTGCCAGCTGCTCGCCGTCCTGGTCAAACCCACCTTCGTGGTGATCCCGCTCGTCGCCGGCGCGATGTCCTACACGCTGCCACGGTTTTCGCTGCCGCTCCGCGTCCGCGCCCTCGGCACCTTCCTGCCGGTGGTCGCGGCCGTGCCGGTCGCCTGCCTCGTGATCGCCCGTATCCCGGCCGAGCACACCGTCATCCGCAACCTGCAGGGCATGGCGCCGACGCCCAGCACCCTCGGCTACGTGCTCTGGAAGGACCTCGTGTCCTTCGTGTGCCCGCTGTGGCTGGCGCCGGTGTACGGGCTCGACGCGCGCCCGCACACGGTGGGTCTTGCGCGCCTTTGCGCCGTGGCGTTCCTTCTCGCCGTCCTGGCCCTCGGGGTCCTGCTCATCTGGCGCCGAAAGCGCGCCGCGCTCTGCCTCTACGCCGCCACCCTCGCCCCCATCCTGCCCTATCTGAACCTCTTTCCGAACTCGGTCCTGCGCGCGGATCGCTTCCTCTACGTCCCGCTCGCGGCGCTCGCGACCGGCCTCGCGATCGCGCTCGACCGCGCGCATGGCGCCCTCTCGACGCGCGGACGCAAGGTCGGGCTCGTCGCCATCCAGGCCGTGGGGCTCGGCCTTTGCCTGCTGTCACTACGGCAGAGCGGCTATTACGCCGACGAGCGACCGATGTGGGAGCGCTCCGTCGAGGTCGACGAGGCCGCCATTCAGGCCCAGATCAACCTCGCGGTGCTCCTCCTCTCCCGCTACAAGGACGACGACCACGCGGATCGGGCCATTCGGCAGTTCATGACGGCGACGCGATACCCGTCGATGCTCGGCGCGACCCATCACGCGCTCATCCAGCTGCTCATCCAGCTGCGCCAGCCGATGGCCGCCTGCCGGGCGCTCTATGCCTGCCGGCGCCAGGGGCTCGACGTCGCCGCTTCGGAATGGGCCCGCGCTGGGTGCGACCCACCGGGATGAGCCGGGCGGCTACCTGGCGCAACGCTGACGCTGACGCTGACGAAGGTCGCCCGCAACTCGCGGTTACGCGTCACTTGGCGATCAGTTGCGGCGGGCAGCGCTGTCGATCCCGCTCAACATCGCCGAGGGAACCGGGGCCAGTGGGCCTGGAGAGGCAAGGTGGTTCTACGCCATCGCTCGTGGCTCAGCGCTCGGGACTAGCTCCCGTCAGCGTCAGCGTCAGCGTCAGCGTCGTCAGCGCTGGGTCCGGGGCCTGAGCGGCTACTCGTCCTCGCAGCCGGAGCCGACGACGTTGTTCGTGGCGGTGATGGTGAAGGTCGATTGCGTCTTGCCGGTGCAGTCCTTGACGGAGCCGCTCGAGGTCTCGCAGGTCGCCGACGTGGTCGCCGTCCCACCGAGATCGCAGCAGGCGCGCCCGTAGAACCACGGCTCGGGCAGCGTGCCGGTGCCGCCGAGGGAGGGATACGACGCCGTCACCTGGTTCGCGCCCTCGCCGGTGCCGACGCTCGAGACGGTCGCGCCGGAGGCAAAGGCCATGACCACGTAGCCGCACCACAGCTGCGAGGACGGCGGCCGGATGTTGAGCTGCTTCCACGTCGAGAGGTTGCTGTCGGTGGCGATGGCGATGTCCTTCTTGACCGGCTCCGAGCCGGCGGTGAGCTGCGGCCGGATGTCGTTCTCGCTGGTCCCCGTGCTGAGGTAGCTGCCGTTGACGGTCCGGTACGCCTCCTCCTTGAGCGCGAACTCGCCCAGCATGCCCGACACCTCCGCGGCGTAGGCGCGCTTTCTGAGCACGCTGAAGCTCTTGAGCGCGATCAGCGCGAGCACCGAGATGATCGCGACCGTGACCATGAGCTCGATGAGCGTGAACGCGGGCGCGCGCCGACTGGGCATCCCCCGCACGATACGCGCAAGGCCGCGCGCTCTCAAAGCTCGACCTGGTACCGCGTGCGCGGGGGCTTGCTGTACCGGAAATTGGCGCCACCGCTGCCGGCGCCACCGCTGCCGCTGCTGCCGCTGCCGCCGGTGCCGCTCGAGCCGGACGAGCCGCCCGAGCCGGACGAGCCGCCCGAGCCAGACGAGCCGGCGCCGCCCGAACCGCTGCCGCCCATCGACGCACAATCGACCAGATCGCCGATCGTGACCTGCTGTCCGAGCACGGTGGTCGCGAGCACCTGGCCGGAGCCGACGGTGATGGCGCCCTCGATTCGGCCGAGCTTGACGCTGGCGACCGAGCCACCGGCGCCCGACGAGATCTGCGTGTCCACCGTGTCCACCCGGAACTTGGTGGCGAACGCCGCGCTGGCAGTGGGCAGCGTCAATACGTAGATCGCGCCATTGCCGGTCTCGCAGGCGTCGGTTGCCCCGCCCCAGTTCCGGCTCGTGGCGACCACCAGCTGATCCGAGAGCACGACCGGCGCCGAGAAGGCGCGCTCGCCCCGGTACAGGAACGGATACTTACCCTTGTCGGCCCCCTGGTAGAGCTTGCCCAGAGTCGCGCACGAGCTGGTCGTGCAGCTGCCGCCGTTGGCATCGGCGCCTGCATAGATGGCGTACACCCATTGCTGGGGGGCGTCGGCGCCCGTGCCGCCCGTGCCTCCTGCCTGGGGAATATCGCCGCCACCGGTCGCAAAGTAGATGACCAGCTTTCCGCTCGAGTCCTCCACAGCCGCCAGGCCCGCGGCGATGGGTGTCGCGCACCGGCCCGCGCTCGCCGTCATCGAGTTGGTCGTGCAGTCGCCCGCTCCCGTCGACGCCAGGGTGGAGAAGATCGGCTCCGACGTGTCGTTGGCGGTAGGGCTGTCCGCGCTGCGAAGGCCACTGACGCCTGCAGGCGTCAGATCGCTCGCCTTGAGCCGCCACACCCGACCGCGCGAATCGCCGAAGAAGAGGTAATCGACGACGCCGTCGACGTCTGCATTGGTCGGCGCGCCCTGGTAGTCACGGGTATCGACCGCCACGATCGCGGTCGTGATGAACACGCCGGGCTGCTCGAAGCTCCAGTGCCGGACCACCCCGGCGGGACCATCTCCGATCGGGACCGCGTAGATGGTGTCGCCCTTGATGGTGGAGGTCGTATTGTCCGAGCCGGAGGCGAACACCGCGTAGTACTTGTCACGCCCGAGTCGCACGATGGCGGGTTTGGTTCGCGTGTGGGCGAGCTCGGTGGTGTCGTCGAATTGCCACAGCGGAATCGGTCCGCCGCCGTCGGTCCATTTGGAGGGATCGGTGGAGGGCGTGCCGGTCTTGACCGCGTCGGTGATGTCCACGGCGCTCACGCTGGTGCCGCCACGGCCTTGCCCGAAGATGGCGACGGTCCGCCACTGCAGGGGCCCCGCCCGACCGCTCGCCGTTCCCACCAGCGAAGGCGGCGGCCACGGGATCCGGACGTCGCCCACGGTGGGCGAGCCATCGACGAAGGACTGCTCGCTGGTCACACCCGTGCCGAAGGTGCACCCGCTGGTCGTGGTGGTGGCGTCGAAGCACGTCTTGTCCTGGCGGATGCCAAGCAGCGTGCTCCTGGGCACGAACGCCCATTGCTCGTCGCCCCCTTCCGGCGCCACCGCGGTGCCGGCAGACGCGAACGCGTGCAGCATGCCATCGCGCGAGCCCACGAGTACCGAATACGGCCGCGGGGCCAGCGTGTTGTAGTACTTGATGAAGCAGTCGATGCCGTCATTCTTGAGCCGGGAATACGTGCGGCCGTCGACCGTGACGGAGGTCCGCGCATTGGTCGCGGTGTCGCAGGGCTGGCTCGAGTCCGTGCCCACCTTGTCTGCGGTCGTGGGAAAGTTGGGATCCGGGGTGCTGGAGCTGACGAAATCCTGGTAATTGTACCAGCTCGGCTTGGTCGGAGGCGCGACGATGGCCGGCGTCGAGTCCTGGATGCCGCCGAGCCGTCGGTCCTTGTTGGCGCCAAAGCGCCGGGTCCCCGCATCTCCCGCGCCCCGGAACCAGGTGATGTACGGCGTGGCGTCGCTGACGCCGATCGCGGCCGAGACCTGGCTCAGGTTGGTGGCCCCGTTCGAGCTGCCGGTCGTGGACAGCTCGATGACGGGCGCCGCCTTGTTGTCGGTCTGCAAAGACGCGAGGGTCTTGCCGCCGGCCCCGACGACGGTGGTGGTCCCGTAGGTGCTCGTGTCCGGATTGGCGATTGTATAGATCTTGCGCGTCGTGTCGTCGCGCGATTGCAGGAGCTCGCCGGCCTCCTTGTTCGACGTGAAGAGCACGGTGGTAGCGGCCGTGACATCCTGGGACAGGGCGAAGAACTTGCCCTCGTTGCCGCTGCTCTGCTGCGCGCCGAAGTACTTCACGCCCGTGCAGGCGGTGCCGACCTCGGCGCTCGTGGACACGCCCGACTGGATCTTGGCGTAGCCGTGCTGGTAGTCGAAGTTGATCGTGATCTTGTTGATCTGTGGCGTCAGCTTGTGGGTGGCGTCGTCCGAGCACAGATAGGCGCGGAAGCGCAGGTCCTTACCCGTGCTCGGAAACGACGACACCTTGCAGGTGACGAAGTTGTCGTTCGTGTAGGTGCTGTCCCGGCAGCCCGTGGCGTCGCCGCTGCCGTTGTCTTTGCAGTTGACCTGGGCGGGAATGTCCGAGGCCGTCGACGACCAGTTGGTGCCGGCGCTGTTGCTGTCGTCCCACGCCGTGGTGCCGTTCCACGTGCAGTTCGTGGGCACGAGCTGCCAGCTGCTGTCGCCGGGATCGGTCGCGCCCTGATTGGACACGTAGTACGTCACGCGGGTGCCCTTCGGCAGCTGTCGGTACACCTTGAAGGTCACGCCGCTGATGGTCGCGGTGGGATTGTCGGTTCCGAGCGTGCGCTGCAGCGGCCCCGAGATGATGTTGCCGCAGTTCGAGAAGGACTTGACGACGCGGTTCGGAAAAAACTTCGAAGTCTGGTTGACGTCCGCGTCGAAGATGTAGTAGTCGCCGGTGGAGTCTGGGTCGGCGTCGTAGTTGATGATCGCCCCGCCGCTGGCGGCCGTGTTGCCGACGACCTGGCCGGTCGTGTAGGTGTTGGGGGGCGAGCCGGTGTACTGGCAGCTGCCCTTCTTGTCCTGGAAGTACGTGACGTGCCGGAGCGCGTTGTTCTGGTCCAGGCTGCGCACGTCGTTGCAATAAACTGCGTTGTTCTGGGCCTCGCCGGTCAGCGACGTGCCATTGTAGGCGACGCCGCCGGTGTTGAGGCCCTGGCAGTCGACGTTGGTCAATGCCGTGCGCAAGAGCGTCGCGAATCGCTCGTCCGCATAGGTGGTGCTGTCCGGTGGGTAGCAGTGGTCGACCGCGTAGGAGGTCTTCTGGGCCGTGGACAGCAGCGTGTCGGCCGTCCGGTTGGGGAAGAAGTAGCTCTCGGATTTCTGGTTGGCCACGCCGGCGATGTTGATGTCGTTCGTCACCACGAGGTCGTCGAAGCCGTCGAGGTTGACGTCGCTCGCCCACAGCGAGAGCACCGTGTCCTTCATGGGCTTGGTCGCGTAGCCGGTGGTGGCCAGGCCATTGGCGTCCGACATGACCGCCCGCATCTTGCCGCACGCGCTCTGCAGCTCGGTGCAACCGAAAGCGAGGTCCGGCTTCTTGTCGCTGTTGAACTTGCCGACCGCCACCGTGACCATGTCACAGGGCGTCGTACCGCAGACGTTCTTCCAGGGGTAGTCGGTCTTCGATAGACCGCCAAGGCCCGGCAGGAGCACGGGCCGCTTGAAGTGGGGCTTGACCACGTTGCCGGCACTGTCCTTGTCGCACCCGGCGCCCTTGGCGGGCGCGGCGCTCTGGAAGGCGTTCACGCGTCCGTCGATGCAGTCGTTGTACGCGATGATGGCGATCGATCCGCCCGTGTCGCCGGAGTGATAGCGCACGGGCCAGATGAGGTCGGGGTCGCCGTCGCCGTCCCAGTCGTAGACGAAGTTGCTCGACATGTCGAAGTTCATGTCGATGCAGTTCTTGTTGTCCGCCGTGCACAGGTGATTGGCGTCCATCGCCGCCGTGCTGTCGTCGTCCGTGAAGGCCCAGTAGCGTGCGAAGTTTCCGGGCGCGGTGGGGCTATTGAGCATGAACACGGCGACCTCGATGCGGCCGGTCGTGGGCGCGGTCGGCGTCGCCGCCTTGTACTCGCCGCGGTTCTCCATGAACAGCACGTCGGTGTGGCCGTCGTTGTTGAAGTCTGCGCCCGCCATCGCGATCGCCGAGGCGGCCACGCTGGCGCCCATGCCGGTGCTACCCTCGCTGGTCTGCTGAGCCAGATGGTCCTGATTGAACGCCACGTACGGGAACGCGGTGCCGCCCGAGGTGTCGGTGCTGCTGCACTGATGGCCGGAGCCAAGCGTTCCGCTCAGTGCGGTCTGGAATGCCGCGCCGCACTGCTCGGCACCGAGGGCCGTGGTGGCGCTCGGGGTCCCGCCCCAGCCGGATGCCTGGCAGCCCAGTTGGGCCTCGAACTTCGGCACGGGAGATTGACGGATGTCCGTCCAGTCGATGATCTGCTTGCACCCAGTCGGATAGATCGCGGGGTCGACCCACCAGTACGCCTGATTGAGCGCGTTCGAGGAGTTGCAGAGCCCGCTGCTGCTGTTGATGAGCGCCTCGCACTTGGTGCTGGCCGATCCGGTGCACGATTTGTATATGCCGGCGCCGACGCCGCTCGCGGCCGTGCCCGTCGGGCAGCTCACACCCGGGTACGAGGTCGCGTGATCCTTGCGCTGGCAGACGTGGAAGTTATCGAAGGTGCGGTTCCGGTAGAACACGAGGCAATTCGACAGGCCCGCGCCCGCCACGTAGTCCGTCCAACCGTCCTCGTCGAAGTCTCCGACCGCGACACCGTGGAACCAGATCGGCGCGACCTGCGGGCTCGTCACCTGGAAGCCGCCGCCGACCGACTTGAGGCCGAGGGCGTACGTGTCGACCCCGTCGAACAGGGGATTGTCCGCCGTGATGATGTTGGGATCGAGGATGTTGAACGTATCGACGAAGCCCGAGCGTTCGGCGTCCGTCGGATACGCCTTTTCCGAGGCGGGGCACACACAGCTGCCGCCGCAGGAGTCGCCGAGGTAGTCGGAGTGCGACACGCGCGTCCACACGACGGCGGTGGCAGCGCCGACCGTGACGACGGCGAGGACCTGCAGCCATCGCGACCTGGCGAAGCGGGAGAAGAACGCGCGCATCGAGTTGGGCATGGAGGCTCCCATTTCAGATGTTCATGTCCAGGGACTGCGACGACACGGTGCCCGGCGAGCCCGCCTTGTCCTTGATCGAGCTCGAGAACGAGGCATTGGTGTTGCCCATGTTCAGGCCCTCCTGGGCGTACTCGCCGCTGTTGGCGACGGCATTGCGCCCGGCGGGAACGGTCACGGCCCCCGGGGCCCAGTCGCCGCCCACCACGAGGCGCACGGTGGTGACGCCGTCCTGGGCCACGCCGGTCACGTCCATGACGACCACGCGATCGTTCATCGCCGAGCGGTAGCCCTGCGCGAGGTCATGGTTGCCGGGTCGCACCCAGACCGTGTAATGGGCGCACTTCGGCAGGTTCGTGATGGAGTCGTCGCTCGGATCCTTGCACGTTTTGGTGGTCGTGCCCGGCTTGTAGGTGTAGAGGGGGATGTTGCAGAGCGGCCTGCCCTTTCCGCCGTTGGCCGTGGGATCGATGCTGATGTCGAGCATGATGCGACCGCGGCCCCGTTCGTTGACGTGCGGGTTGGGATCCCCGAGCCCCGGGGTCGTGCTGTCGGTGGCCTTT
>JAHFDS010000323.1 GCA_023248855.1 Myxococcales bacterium | reverse complement strand
CCTGGCCGAGCGTGCTCGGGGGACGCTCGCGCGGCGGGCCGTTGTCCTCGCGCGCGCAGGCGGCGAGGAGCAGGTCGCGGCGCACGCGGAGCAGCTCGGGCAGCTCGCCGCACAGGCGCGCCTTCGCGCGGGCGGAGTGGAGCGCCTGCAGCGCCTCGCGGTAGAGCGGGTCGCTCTCGATCGAGGCGATGATCATGGCCTCGGTGAACTTCACGGCCCCTGCCGTCAAGGTCTGTCGCGTCCGGGCGTCGAGCTGGGCGCGCAGCAAGCGCACGTCGAGCTCGAGGTTGGCCACGTAGCGCTCGGCGCCGGCGGCCAGGAGCGCCCACTTGAGCGCGCGTCGCGGATGTTCGGCAATCTCGGTAGGCAGGCGAGACCAGTCGCAGGCGAGGTCGCGGTCCGCCTCAACGGACGCCAGCAGCTCGGCCTTTGCGTCGTCGGACAGGAGGTCGGTCGGGGCGTGCTCCCGGATCAGGTCCAGCATGCTCGGGCTCTTGGTCTCTTCGGCCATGTCGTCTCCTCGCTGGGCTCGGACCTGGTTCCCGAGCGACCGCGCCGGCCAATTGGCCTCCGCTGTTGGTCTCGCGCCGGTCCAGGTTCGCGGGTTGTTCGTGAGCGAGCAGGTCGGCCAATCGGCGGGGAGTCGCGCTGTCGGCCTGGCCGTGGATTGATCCGGGCTACGCGGGCGGCAGGCCCTTCTGCTTGTCCTTCCAGTTGGTCGTGGAGTGCGACACGTCGACCACCAGCGGCACGCGCAGGTCCGCTGCGATCGAGGGGTGCTCCATCACGTGCTGCACGTCGCGGACCAGCTCGAGCTCGTCGGAAGGCACGTAGAACACGAGCTCGTCATGGACGTTCAGCACCATGCGGGTCCTGGCGGCGCGTGAACGCAGGAACTCGGCGACGTTGACGATGGTCTCCTTGAACATGTCGGCCGAGCTGCCCTGGATGAGCGTGTTGACCGCGACCCGTTCGGCCTTCCAGTAAGCGCGGGTCTCGCGCTGGCTGGGATCGGTCAGGATGGGCAGGAAGCGCCGCCGGCCGTACAGGTTCTCCACCATGCCGGTCGCGCGGGCGCGCAGAACCACCTCGCGCTTCCAGCGCGCGAGGCCCGCGTACACCCGATAGAAGCGATCGAGGTGCGCCTTGCTGGCCTCGACGCTCTCGCCGGACATGGCGGCGATCTTCCCGGCGCCGGCCCCGTAGCAGATCGCAAAGTTGAGGTTCTTGGCGATCTTGCGCCGGCGCGCCATCTCGGTGGGGTCGCTGGTCGCACCGAAGACCTCGACGGCGGTGCGCGTGTGGATGTCGTCGCCGCGACGGAACGCGTCGAGCATGACGGGGTCGGCGCTGTAGTGCGCGACCACGCGCAGCTCGATCTGCGAGTAGTCCGCCATCACGAGCAGCCACCCCTCGGGCGGCACGAACGCCGCGCGCATGGCGGGCGGGATGTTCTGGAGGTTTGGACCGTCGGCGGAGAGGCGCCCGGTCCGGGTCCCGTGCGCCTTGAAGCTGCAGTGGATGTGATCCCCATCGTCGAGCTTGGCGAGCAGCGAATCGACGTAGGTGCCCTTGATCTTGGAAGCCTTGCGGTAGGTGGCCACCGCGCTCGCGAGCGGGTGCGTCTTGGCCAGCTTCTCGAGCTCCGCCTTGGAGAGGCTCGGCCGTCCGCTCGCCGTGCGTGACGCGAGCGGAACGTGCGCGCGCTGGAACACCTCGACGAGCTGCTGGTTCGAGTCGAGGTCGAAGTCGTCCCGGCCGGCGGCGCGGTACACGGCCGCGCGTGAGGCGGCAACCTTTACCTGGTACTCGGTCGCGGCCGCTTCCAGAAACGGCCGATCGATCCGCGCGCCGCGGAACTCCATGTCCGCGAGGATCGGGATGAGCGCGCGCTCGGTCTCGTACAGACGTGCGCTCGTCTGGTCGAGGAACCCGGAGAGCAGGGTGAAGAGCTCGAGGGTCCATCGCGTGTCGCTCGCCGCGTAGGGCACCATCAGGTCGACCGGCACGACGTCGTAGGTCACGTCGCTCTTCTTGAGTCCCGTGCGCTTGGCGTACCGCTCGCGGAAGTCGGCGATCGCACGCTCGAAGCGGCCCGCGTCGCGATCGACATGGCGGCAGGCCAGCTCCTTGAGGCCAAGCGACGGGCGCTCCCTCGTGTAGCGCTCCTCCCTCACCGCCGCCGGATCGGGCGCGTCGACCCGCGGCAGCCCATAGAGGTCGAGCAGGCTCGCGAGCATGAGCGTGTCCTCCGGCAGCGGCGCGACCTCGAGCCCGTCGCCGCGGAGCACGTTGAGATCGAACTTGGCGTGATGGAACACCTTCGCGATCCGCGAATCGCGCAAGAGCTCGCAGAGGGGCGCCCGGATCTGCTCGAGCCGGAGCTGCTTGGTGCTGGTCGCGTGCCGGAGCGGAAGGTAGTAGTGCTCGCCCTCGGCGGGTCCGTCGGGCAGCCGGAAGCTGAAGCAGAGGCCGATGGCCTCGTTCATCGAGGAGGCGAGCGCGTGGTACTTGCGGCTCTTGCCGTCGAGCGGCAGGTCCTTGCGCCTGGGCCGCGTCTCGGTGTCCAAAGCGACGAGCTCGGCCCGCCGCATGCGCGCCATCATCTCCTCGAACGCCGGCAACGTCGCGACTTTCCGGTATGGCGCGGGGATGTCGTAGAGCGGGAGGTGGTCGTCCAGCCCGAGCTGGATGGCCGGTCGCGACGGCACATGAGGCATGGTCCCTCCGAGCGCAAGGCTCGAAGGGCGGTTGCCGGGCGACCAGGTCGGACGATCTACGGGGTCCGGTCGTACCGGGCGCGCGCCCGGTCGAGCTCGGCCTTGATCTGCTGCCGGAGGCTCTCGGGCTCGATCACCTCGACCGTGTCACCGAAGCTCAAGATCCAGCTGCGGAGCGCATCCATGCCGTGGACCTTCATGCGCAGCTCGTAGGCGTCGCGCAGCTTCCTGCCCTTCTGGGTCGGGTGCCACTTGCGCCGGTAGACGAAGCGGCCCACGCGCTTCGAGAACCGGAGGCGCACGGGCGTGCCTTCGCCGCGATCGAGGCCGAAGTAGCCGTCGTCGAACTGGCGGACGTCGAACTTCCGCGGGTACTCGAACTTCTGGCCCTTGAGGCGTTCCACGTCGCGGAAGCCATCGAGCGAGTAGGTGCGGATCGCTTCGCGGTGGTGGCTGTAACAGGCCACGTAGAGCCCCTTGCGCCAGACCAGGAGCGAGTACGGATCGATCTCGAAGGCCGTCCGCCAGTCGGATACGGAGCCGTGGGTGACGCGCAGGCGCTCCTGGCGCAGGAGCGCCTCGACGATCTCGCTCACGTCCTCGCCGCGCGCCTGGTAGTCGTGCGAGCCCTCGTCCATGTCGTAGAGCTTGTGCTCGAGGTTCTCGACCGCGGCGAAGTCCTTGCGGCGGAGCGACTTCTTCAGCCGCTCGAACACGTCGTCGAGGTCCTCCTTGAAGCCGGTGTCCTTGAGGAAGTCGAACACGCGCCGCGACAGGTAGAGCGCGATCATCTGGGCCGCGGTGAGGGCGATCGACGCGCGGGGCGCGCCCGCCTCCAGACGCCAGAACTTCCTGCGATCGTGCGTCTCTTCGTAGACGGGATCACCGGCGCGCTCGAGGGCCTGCAGGTAGCGGAGCGCGGTCCTCGTGCTCACCTCGAAGCGCCCGGCGATGTCCTTGAGCGTCGCGCCGTCGGAGGCGTCGAGGAACGTGCGTAGCTCGAGGAGGCGCTGCGCCGGACCGTAGGCTGGCAGACGTTTGGGGCCGCCCGCCGATCGGCGACCTGGTGCTTTCGATGAGGATCCCATGACTTGTACCGTGACACGGTTTGTCCCGGATCGGATCGAGGATGAGAGCACCAACGAAGAGGTGCTTGATGAACATCCAGACGCTGCTCGCCTACGTCCCCGCCAAGATCGTCGCCACGTGGCGGGCCCGCATCGGCGACACGCTGACGGACGTGCAGGCGCGCGCCGTCCGCGAGCGCCTGTTCGAGGGCCAGAGCCTGCTCGTGCTCTCGCCGACCTCCTCAGGCAAGACGTTCGTCGGCGAGATGGCGGCGGTGCGGGTCGCGATGGGGAACAAGCGCGTCATCTACCTGGTGCCGCTCAAGGCGTTGGCGGAGGAGAAGGCGCGTGAGTTCTCCCGGTACGCCGAGCACGGCCTGCGGGTGGTGGTCTCGCACCGCGACCGGCGCGAGCACGACGCCGCCATCGAGGACGGCCGCTACGACATCGCGATCCTGGTGTTCGAGAAGCTCGAGCGCCTGCTCGTCAGCAAGCCGGGCCTGCTCGCCGGCGTCGGCCTCATCGTCCTCGATGAGCTGCAGACGCTGGTCGACAAGCAGCGCGGCGCCGCGCTCGAGATTCTGCTCACGCGCCTGCGCATCTCGGAGCACCGCACGCAGTTCCTGGGCTTGTCGGCCGTGCTCGCCGACGCTGAGGTGCTCGCGCGCTGGCTCGGCGCCAAGCTCCTGGTCTCCGAATCGCGCCCGGTCGAGCTACGCAAGGGCCCGGTCGTCGGGGGGCGCTTCCTCTACCGCGAGCACAACACGGGCAAGGTCGCGGTCGAGCAGCTCACGGATTTCAAGGTGGCGAGCGATGACCAGCACCTCGTCGCCACCGTGCAGACGCTCTGCCGCATGGGGCAGGCGCTCGTATTCGTCCCCGACCGCGAGCGGTCCCGCAAGATGGCCGAGCTGCTCGCGCGCCACCTGCCACTGGATCCCGCGCAGGCGGTCTGCGACGAGCTCGCCACGCTGGAGGAGGGGTTCGCGACCTCGGCGCTGTCCCAGACCTGCGCGCGCGGCGTCGCGTTCCACAACTCCGACCTCACGTTCGACCAGCGCGACATCATCGAGCGCGGCTTCCGCTCGGGGGTCATCCGCGTGCTCGTCTCCACCAGCACGCTCGCGGTGGGCGTGAACTTCCCCGTGGAGAACGTCCTCATCCCCGAGCCGTGGAAGTGGCAATTCAACCAGACCTGCCGGAAGTGGACGAAGGTCGACCTGCCGACCTCGGAGTTCGAGAACATGGCCGGCCGCGCCGGCCGCCTCGGCTTCTCCGGCAGCTTCGGTCGCGCGCTCGTGCTCGTGCCCTCGCGCTGGCACCAGAACGCGATTATGCGCACCCTCATCGACGGTCCCCACGAGCCGGTCCGTCCCACGCTGCGGAACCGCAGACTGGAGGACACGGTGCTCGAGCTCGTGGCCTCGAACGCCTGGACCAACGAGACGCAGCTCGGGGAGTTCCTGCTCGAGACCTTCACCGGGTTCGTGGACTGGGCACGCGACGGCGCGCCCAAGTTTCGCGACCGGCTGGTGGCGGCCGTCGAGCGGCTCATCAAGCAGCACCTCCTCTATCGCACCGATGGCGAGGACACCCAGCTCGCCGCGACCCGCGTCGGTCGCATCGCCGCCGAGCGCGGGCTGTCCGCGCGCACGGCGGAGGTCATGGCGCGCTGGGCCCTGGCGGCCGCCGACCGCGCCTACCACCCGCTCGAGGTGCTGTTCGCGGTGTCGCTCACGCCCGACGCGCACGAGGTCTTCATCTCGCGCGGCCAGCGCAGCTACAGCGGGTACGTGGGGCGCTTCCGGGAGGCCATCGCCCGCGTGGAGCCGAACGCGCGCCTTCAGGAGTGGTTCGAGGAGATGCGCCCCAAGCTCTCCGATGGGCAGATCGGGGGCCTGAAGAAGGCGGTCGTCCTCGCCGAGTGGCTCGACGAGAAGAAGATCGACGCGCTCGAGCGCGATCACCAGACGTGGGCAGGCGCCATCGCCAGCGTCGGGAGCGACTACGCCCGGTTCATCGAGGCCCTGGCGGAGATCGCCGACGCGGTCGGCTGGACGCCCGAGCGCGTGCGCGAGCTGGGCGAGCTCGGCCAGCGCCTGCGGCACGGGGTCCGGGCGGACCTCGTCACGCTCGCGGATCTCCGCATCCGCGGCCTCGGTCGCGGCCGCCTGCGCAAGCTGGCCGAGGCGGGCCTCTCCGACTCCGACAAGCTCCGCGCTGCGGACGTCGATCAGATCGCGACCGTCGTGCGCCACCGCGGGCTCGCTCTACAGGTGCACGCCGCGCTCACGCGCGGCGCCTACCCGGCCGCGATCTCCGCGCCGGCGGAGGTGGCCCGGGATGCGGATGGGCCCGGTCAAGACGACCGCTGTGTGCCGAAGACCGAGGATCCGACGACCTGCCCGATCGACGCTCCCGTGGCCTTCATCCCGGAGGGGGCGGCTCCCGCCCCCATCGTGGAGGCGCCCGCGCGCTTCGCCCCGCTCGCCTTCTCGACGCGCTACGACCGGCTGGCTCGCCACTGCTTCGTCACGCTCGCAGGTCACGAGGACCGGCTCACGCCCGTCGCGTTCGCCATCCTGCTCCGCGTGATGGCCGCCAAGAAGCGGGGTCTGGGCCGCCAGCACAAGCACGCGCTGGGCGCCTGCGCCGAGTACGGCTGGAAGGGGTTTATCCGGCTGCGCAAGCAGCTCGAGGAGCGCTTCGGCAAGGGGGCGTCCGGGATCCTCGACCAGGACGGCCATGGCCACTACGGCACCACGCTCGACGCGAGCGAGATCGAGCTCGATCTCGCGGCGCTCTCCAAGCACCCCAACCAGACCGTGCGCACCGCGGTCGAGGCGCTGCAGAAGCTCGCCCTGGCCTGAAGGGCACCAAGGAAGGAGACATCCATGAAGCGCAAGCCAAGAGTCCAGCAGGAACCCGAGATGCATCGCACCGCACCGCCGCGACTCCATCGCGGGAAGAAGGAACACCGATTCGCTGCCCTGAACCGCCGGGCCGCCCGGACCGGTCACGTCCTCGTCCCGGTCGAGGAGCTCGAGCGCCTGCCGGAGAGGTTGCTCCCTCCCGAGGCGGGCCCGCCGTGTTCCCTCTGCGGGGCGGTCGACCTCGAGGGCTACCTCGCCGGCTACGATCGCGGCTTCGAGCATGGGCGCGCCGACGCGCTCGGGCTGGTGCCCAGGACGAGGCGCTGGCCGGCGGCCGCGCTGGCGCCGGTCCCGCACGGCGTCCTGCGAACGAACGTCCTGCGGCTGCTCGACGAGCTCCGCGACCGGTCCATCGGCGACCCCGATCGGCTGATGGTCGATGTCGCGACGGGATCGATCGAGCTCTGCTGGGGCGACGTCGCCGTGTCGTTCGCCGGCAAGCGCGTCCTCCTCGACGGCAAGGAGCTCCCGCCGGGCGCGTGGTTGGGGAAGCTGCTCGCGGCGATCAGTCCCCCGTTTTCATGCGTCCCCGCCGTCTTCGAGACCCAGGCTGCATGACCAAGAAAGGAATGCCCATGCACGACGAGAACCAGCAGAAGAGTGACGCCCACCCCGAGACCCCGAGACTTCAGTGCCCCCGCTGTGGCTACGACGGGCTCGGCATGGCCTTCCACGGAGGGACCTTCGAGCTCCTGGAGGACCAGACCTACCGGCAGAGCGTGGTCCGCGTCGGCGGAGGCAAGAAGCTCATCGTCACGGAGGAGAAGAAACCCGACTGGCTCACAAGGAACCAACGCCTCGAGTGCAGGAACTGCCTGGAGGCGTTCGAGTTACCCGAAGACTGGGAGGTCGAGGCCAGCGCACCCATGCCCTCCATGAACCTGACGCTCGAGTACGTGCCGTGATGCCCAGGGGCCGAGACACGCCAGCGCCCGTCAGGGCGCCAGTGACGCAAGGTCACGCCTTCAAGATCGGCAGCTGTAGGGTCTCCACGATCTCCACATACGAAATGCCGGTCACCGGAGACACCGTCACGCGCACGAGGGCCACGTCTCCTCGGATTGTGATGGCGAGGTTTCGGTAGGCGTAGAGGGGCTGGTTCTTCTGCTCGTCGTACGAGTCGACGATGACGCCGGCGTCGCGCAGGGCCTCGAGCTTCGCCACCGCCGCCTCCTTCATGGCGCCGACCGTCGCAGGCAGCGCGCGCAGGCCCGTGAAGCGGTTCTCGAGGTCGGTGCGGAGCTCGTAGGAGACGGTGTTGACCGCGTAGTTGACGTTTCGATCGGTGAAGATGAGGTTGGCGTCGAAGAGATAGGTGGTGAGGTCCCGGACGAAGCGGAAGCCCTTGCCGTCCACCGGCTCCATGAACAGGACTCCGGCCTGCAGCAGCGTGTTCGAGTCGCCGAGCGAGCGCGGGCTCCAGGTGTTGTCCTTCTGGGACAGGCCGAGGACGTTGCCGTACTTGAACGTGAGCGGCTCGCCGATCGGCGCGCCGGCCTGCAGGCCCGCCGCGATGCAGGCCATCGCCCACGCCGGCAGCGCCGTGATGTTGCCCTGGGCGTCGAGCACGGTCACGCCCTGTCCGCAGAGCGAGACGTTGCGGTCGGAGAGCTTGGCGGCGTGGCCGCGGAGCCGCGCGAAGGGCGCGTCGTAGGCGCAAAACGCGTTGCGCTCGCTCTTGTACGGACCCTCGGCCTGACGGCAATGATCGCGGCTGAGCAGGTGCAGCGCCAGCAGGGTCTGGTCGCCGGTGGCGTCGCCCGGCGCCAGCGCGGTCGCCGGGAGGTCCGCGGGGTCCGAGACGAGGGGCACAACCTCGTTCACCCGGATCTGGAGCAGGGCGTCGAGGGCGTCCTCGAAGTCGCCGAGGTACCAGCTCGCATCGTTGGCGTGGTGGAGGCCATCCTCGCCGGCCAGGACGCGCGGCAGGTACATCGGGTCGGCCGGGTCGCGCGAGAGCAGGATGCGATCGGCGTGCGGCTCGGCGGCCAGGAGCCGGCTCTGGGTGTTGATCCAGTCCGTGAGCTGGTGGACGTAGCTCGTCAGCGCGATGTCCACGCGCGGCGGCAGGCCCGGGCCGGGCGCGAGATCGAACGCGCCGGTCATGTCGGGGTCGGTGTTGCCCGGCCCAGCGGCGCCGGGAAGCGCATCGAGGACCGTCCAGGGGCGATCGAGCGACGTCGCAGGGTTCGTGGGAACGAACGTGTAGCCGGCCGCGCCGATGAGCGCGCTCACGAGGGTGAAGAGCTGCCGGTAGGTTCCCGCGACGATCGTGCCCGGAGGCAGGGGGCCCGGGCCGGGGGTGGCTTGCGAGCGCACCGTGAGCGTGTGATCCGGGTAGCGCGTCACGTCGGCGAAGAGGGTCGCGGAGGTGAAGGTCATCGTGGACGCGCGGAAGCCCCCATCGGCCTGCCGCTCGGTGGCGATGCCGATGCGCAGGTCAGGCGGCGCGCTCGAGCCCGCCGGCGCGGCGAAGTGGACGCTGAACACCGAGTCGCCGGGGTCGAGCTCGTGGCCACCCGAGGCGAGCGCGCGGTAGTGCGGCAGGCGGTAGACCGGCGAGTCCTCCTTGAGGTTCCTGAACGTGGTCTCGAGGTAGAACGACGTCACCGGCAGGTAGACGTCGGGCGTGGAGCCGGCGGGGGCGCCCGGTGCGAGCGTGGGGGGCTGCGCATCGGTCACCAGCGCGACGCGGATGTTCTCGGTGTCGGGACCCCAGTCCTTCGACCAAAGGCGCAGGAACCCGCTCGGCACCGGGGACGGCAGCGCACCTGGGCGGGGGATCGCGAGCGGCGAGGGCCGCGTCACGGGCCC
>JAHFDS010000322.1 GCA_023248855.1 Myxococcales bacterium | reverse complement strand
CGGGGTGGGTGCCGGGCCGCGCGGCGGTGGCCTGCCGGCGCGAGCCGCGGTGGGAGGTGGCCCATCGAGGAGCTCCATGTCTTCGGGCTCGGCCTGTGGCGCAGGCTTCATGGCGGCAAAGCGGCCGCTCCGGGTCGGCAGCGGGAGCGCGCCGCTCGGGAAGTCCGCCGTCGACGGCTTCTGGCCAGCGGGCGCCCGCACGGCGCGCACCCCGACCTCGAGCAGGACCCGCACCAGCTGATCCGCGAGGTCTGCCCCGAGGTTCGAGCGCACGCGGACCCGGCCGGCTGCCAAGAGCTTCCGGATCTGCTCGGGCGCCGCCGCCAGCCGGGACGCTGCCGCCACCGCGGCTTGCTCCTTCCCTTCAGGCGACACATCGAGCGTGCCGTCCACGTACACATCGAAGCGCTGGAGCTCGCTCACCAGGATCCCACCTGCTGAATGGAGATCACACTCACGGCAGCCAGCATCTTACCCTGCTCTCGGCCCAGCTGCTCGGCGGCTCACTCGGAACCGCGATCGCGCTTGAGGACGCGGCGAAGGGCGGCCTGGTAGTCGTCCATCGACAAGAGATCCTTCTCGATCAAGGCGTTGAGGAGGGCCCGGAGGCGTTGCTCGACCGTCGCCTCTTGCTCGAGGGCATGGATGGGCTGGGTGCGCACCCGACCGCTCGGCCGCGGCGTCCCGTGGGTCTCCTCGAGGGTCCCGAAGACTGCGCGCCGACCCGAGGCGCCCGGAGATGGGGTGTCCTCGGAACGCTCGAGGGGCTCAGGGCGAACGCGATACATGACCTTGGTCACGAGGCCCCGGTAGGCGCGCTCGATGGCCGCCACGATCTCGGACGAGCTCGCCAGAAGCGGTTCCACCAGCGCGCCACTTTGGGCCTCGATCTCCGCCACTGCACGGTGATCGAGGGGGTCTGCCATCGCCACGCGCAGCACGCGCCGCTCTCCGAGATCGAGCTGGATCGGCACCAGGCGGCGACGCTCGGCCAGATCGAGCGGGACCTCGCGGACGGCATCCGTGTCGACCGCGAAATCCTCGAGCGCCACGCGCGCCGTCTCCCGGTCGAGCACTCGGAGGACCGTCTGCTCGGAGACCCCGTGCCGATCGACCAGCGTGACCACGAGCGCGACGCCGTCTCGTTCCGCTTCGGCTCTGGCCAGATCGGCGGTGGCTCGGTCGAGCGAGCCGGCCGAGACCAGTGCGGACGCGAGATCGGTGACGAGGGCTGTCACGGCTCGATCGGCGGCTTCTTCTGATCGAGCGCGCTCTCCACGCAGGCCACGATGCGCGCCTGAATCTCCGCCGGAAGGTCGACGAAGCGGATCCCCATGCTGGCGCGGTCCGCATCGGCCGTCACCACGACCCCCTGAACCCGGATCGGACCCGCGTGATCGCCCGGCAACTGGAGCTCCAGCTCGACCAGGGTGCCGACCGCCTTGGGCACTGAAACCTCGAGAAAGATGCCACCGAGGGAGAGGTTGCCCGACCGCCGGAAGAGCACTCCGGGCCCGGCGTGCTCCTCGACCCAGATGGAGATCGGAACCCGTGGCCCCCCGCGCCGGTCCGGCAACAGCGGTGGGACCGAAGAGGGCGGGGTGCGGATCCTTCCATCCGACATCGACCGTCAGCATACCGACAGCCCACCCACCCCGCAAACCGCTGGCGAGTAGAATGGACCGGCGTGCTCGGTCGCTACGAGCTCATGGAGCGCATCGCCATCGGTGGGACGGCCGAGGTGTTCCGTGGTCGCGTGGTCGGGGCGGCCGGCTTCGAGAAACACGTCGCGATCAAGCGCATCCTGCCGACCTTCGCGCGCGACGAACGGTTCATCCGCGCTCTGGTCAACGAGGCGCGCATCGCCTCGAGCATGTCGCAGGCCAACATCGTCCAGATGCACGACGTCGGCGTCACCGAGGACGGCCAGTACTTCCTCGTGATGGAGTTCGTCGATGGTCGCGACCTGCGCACGGTGCTCGAGCGGCTGGCGCAGCACGGTCGGCGACTGTCGCCTGATCTCGCCATGTTCATCGTGGGGGAGATCGCCGAGGCGCTCGACTACGTGCACCGGCGCACGGACGCGCACGGTCAGCCCTTGCGACTCGTCCACCGCGACGTCTCGCCGCCCAACATCCTGGTGTCGCGAAACGGCGAGGTGAAGCTCGCGGACTTCGGCATCGCCAAGCGCGCCCACGAGCAATCCGTGGTGTCGACGCTCAAGGGCAAGTTCGCGTACATGTCGCCCGAGCAGTCGCGCCTGCAGCCGCTCGATCACACGACCGATCTGTTCTCGCTCGGAGCCGTGCTGTATGAGCTCATCTGCGGGCGTCGCGCCTTCCAGGGCGCAAGCGATCTGGAGACGCTGCTCCTGGTCCGGGAGGCGCGGTTCGTTCCGCCCGCAGAGGTCGAGCCGCGGATGTCGAGCCAGCTCGAATCCATCATCACTCGTGCCCTGTCGCTGCGCCCGCGTGATCGCTTCCGGAGCGCCGCCGAGGTGGGCGTCGCCTTGCGCGAGGTGCGCTTCTCGCAGACCGAGGCGACCAGTGGCGCGCCCGAGCTGGCGCGCCTGATGCGGGAGCTGTTTCCGGCCGAGCCGGTGCGCGCGCAGGAGGCACCGCGGCGGGATGTCATCACCCTGTCGACGATGGTCAGGCGGGGGGAGCCGACGACCGCACCCGGGCGCGGTCAGGGGTCCGAAGGGCCCCCGCCGACGCCAGCCATGCGCCCCCTGCCCCGCCGCCCGCCCGCCCCCGCGACCGCGACGCCCGAGGACCAGAACGAGTTCGGCGGCATCACCACCGGCGACTCCGTGATCGTCGAGATGGATCACATGCTCGGTCAACCCAAGGTCCGGGCCCAGCCGCCGCCGGTCCCCGCGCGGGATCGTCGCGACACACCGACTGCGAAGTTCGCGTCCGTGTCCAAGGACCTCCGCATGCGTCGGACCGCATCGCAGCAGGCGCCGATCCCCCTCCAGCCCAGACCCCGCTCGAGCCAGCTCCGCACCGTGATCATCGCGACCCTGTGCGGCGCGCTCGGCGCCGCCATCGCCCTCGTCGTCTTCGTCACGCTCGGGGGGACCCGGGCCCGGGGCGGCCTCGCGGTACGGATCGCGCTGCCGCCCGCGGATGCCCCGCGAGCCCCCGATGCATCCGTGCACCCGGATGCACCGGGGGATGGCCCCCCGCGCGACGCCGCGCCGGCGGCCGGGCACCTCGCCCTTCGGAGCGAGCCGCCGGGAGCACGAGTGGAGCTCGACGATGCGCCGACCTGCACCACACCCTGTGAGCGTGACGTGCCCCCAGGGCGCCACCGGTTGCGGTTTTCGCTCTCTGGCCGGCGCGCCTGGAGCGAGGTGTTCGAGCTCGGCGCGGGAGAGCGTCGGCGGCTCGAGGTGCGCCTTCCCGCGGAGGCCCCCGCGCGCCAGGGGCCTCCGCGACCAAAACCCAAGAAGCGCCACTGAGGGTCGCGCCGACAGCCAGACGCCCGATACACAGGCTCAGGGTAGATAGGGCAGGACGTCGCGTGGCTGGTCGCGCGGCCTGGTGTGCGGTTCGATGCCGTGTTTCGACAGGGCCGCATCGAGCTCGTCGCGAGCGCGGTTGCCCTCGAGTCGCTCGGCGAGCAGCAGAGCATCGCCGAGATCGGCCAGATCGGTCGCGCCCCCGGGCAGCGCCACCAGGGCTCGCATCGCGACACGTGCCGCGTGCCGCTCCCCCGCCGCCCCACCCAGCTTCCTCCGCGCTGCCTCTCGGAGATCCCACAGCGTGCTCGAGACGATCATGCCGGTGATGTGCGGATCGGCATCGGCGTCGCCGGGCCAGCGTCGGGCTGCATCGCAGCGGCGCCCTGGCTGTGTCGGATCGTACGCGATCTTCCCGAGGTAGTTGCTCGCCCCGCCGGTGCGCGCCAGCTCTTCGGTGAATCGCTCGGCGGACAATGGATTGCCGTGCAGGGCACAGCTGAGGTAGTCCGCGTAGCCCTCGTGGATGGCGGCATCGAGCGTTCTCGGTCCGGCCGGCAAGAGGTCCGGCGCGAGCGCGAACACGGCGGCATGTCCCGTCTCGTGGACCACGACGTCGCCGTCGAGGGCGACGTTGAAGCCCGTCACGGCGCCGATCGAGATCAGATCAGCCCGCAGATCATACCAGGCGTTGAGCTGCGCGATGGCGCCGAGCCTCACCGGCAGCGGCGCGTGCCGCGCCCACAGCCCAAAACCCTTGAGCCAGCGCGCCGTGGCGTCCACGTGGAAGTACGCCATCACCTCGGCGAACTGGCGATCCCGCGGCCGAAAGTCGAAGTTGAACGCTTGGTCACCGCGGTTGACGCGGCGCCCTCTTCCGAGGGTCACGTCCGCATGCTCGCCCCGCAGGTAGCCCGAGCCATCGAGGCCAGGGAGCTCCACCGACTCCGACATCGGCGTCGCCCACTCGTTCTCGCGGTAGACGTCGCCGTGACCGGTCACCTCGAAGATGGGCGCTGTTCGCCGCAGCACCTCTCCCGATCGAGCGTCGACGAAGACGTCGCCGTAGCTGCCCTCCAGGCGCCAGGTGGGGCGGGAAGTGCCCTCCGTCGTCAAGGTATAGCCGAGCGTCCCACGGGCGGTGGTCGTCGGGTCGAGCCCCGCGGCGCGCTCGGCCTCGGTTCGACCGAGCGAGGCCTCCTCCGCCGGATGGGCTCCGTCGATCCAGGTGCTGCGTGCGGCGACGATCTCCCCGCGCTCGTCGAGGAGCACGCTCACGCCCGCGCCGAACAGAGGGCGATCGGCCACGCGCTGTTCGAGCGAGACCGTGGTGATGCCCGCGCTGGTCCGCACCCCGGCGACTGCGAGGCCCTCCAGATCCGACGGAAGGCCGAACGACTCGCGGCTCCCCTCGAGAAATTGCCGCGCCCGGTCCGCCGCGTCCGCCGGGGCCGCGTCGGTGTCCTGATCCTGCGCAGGCATCTCCCGATCGCGCAGGAGGCGGACTAGCCGGCCGTCGCTCCGCCAGCGCAGGAGATAGCGGACCCCGCCGACCTCCGTGGATTCCTCCCCGGGGCGCGCCGCCACGGGCGCGGCGCCGCCGTCGGCAGGGCCGGACCGCGGACGCGGCGCGGGACCCGTCTCACCGCCGCTTGCAAGCTCCGCGGGGGCGGTGGCAGGCTCCGCGCAGGCGGCGAGCGTCAGCGCGCCGAAAGACGCGCACACGTAGGCCCATCGAGCGCCCCGGCAGGGCGCTCGCTCGATCGTGCTCATGTGTCTCCTCCTCTTGTTGCTCGAGAATCCGACAAGGCGCGGGCGTAGCCCTCGCCTTTCCCCTCAGACGGTGTGACCTCCTAGAGGGTTCGCCTGGGCTCGGGCTCGGGCCCCGGATCATCGGCGCGGCGCAGCGTGGTCTTGCCCTCGACGGTCACATACATCCTGATACGCGAATATGTTTTGGCGCCGATTCCGCGAATCTTGCGCAGCTCTTCGACCCGCCGGAACGGCCTGTGCTGTCTTCGCGTCACGATGGCCTCGGCACGCGCAGAGCCAATCCCGGGCAACAGACCGAGCTCGTCCGGCGTGGCGGCGTTGACGTTGATCTGCCCGGCGAGGGGCCGCGCGCGCTCACGCGCCTCCGCATGGCCCATCGACAGCAGCACGACAAGCGCGCAAAGCGCTCCGCAGATCCGGGCGCGCGTCACGCCGCCTTCTCCGCGGCGACGCTCGGCCGCCCAACGAGCCCCGATGGAAGCTCGAATGGGTCGTCTCCGTCGCGCCTGCGGCTGTCGTCGCGCTCGCGGCGCTGGAAGTCACGCACCTGGAGCTCGCCGTTGACCGGGAGGCTGTCGAGCTTGATGGTGATGGACCCATCGCGGTTGACGAAGCCGACCCCGACCCGCGTCCAGCGGGTCTGCCGCTCGTCGTCCCCGTACTTCACGATCGTGTAGATGGAGCGCATCTTCTCGTCCGGGTAGCTCATGGTTCACCTCCGCCGCTTGATCGCGGACGTCGGCCCCAAGAGCACTGCGCGTGCCAACCCTAACCCGTCGATTGCAGGTGGTCGCTCGAGCGCTCGGACGGAATACCGGTCGGTGCGGACGGAATACCGGTCGGCTGGACGGAATGCCGGTCGCTCAGGAGCGCGTCAGCGGCTTGTACTTGATGCGCTTTGGCTGGTCGGCCTCGGCGCCGTACTGCTTGTGCCGCCAGGCTTCGTAGTCCTGGTAGTTGCCCTCGAACCAGTTGACGACGCTGTCGCCCTCGAACGCCAGGATGTGCGTCGCGATGCGATCGAGGAACCAGCGATCGTGGCTGATCACGACGGCGCATCCGGAGAACTCGAGCAGCGCATCCTCGAGCGCGCGCAGGGTGTCGACGTCGAGGTCATTGGTCGGCTCGTCGAGTAGCAAAAGGTTGCCGCCGCGCTTGATCAGCTTGGCCAGGTGCACGCGGTTGCGTTCGCCGCCGGAGAGGTCCTTGACCCGCTTCTGCTGGTCGGTGCCCTTGAAGTTGAAGGACGACACGTACTGGCGCGCGTTGATCTTGCGCTTGCCGAACTCGAGGAACTCGACGCCGCCCGAGACCTCCTCGTAGATCGTCTTGTTGCCCTCGAGCGAGTCGCGGCTCTGGTCGACGTAGGCGAGCTGCACGGTCGGGCCGACCTTGAGCGCGCCCTTGTCGGGCGTGTCCTGGCCCGCGATCATCCGGAACAGCGTGGTCTTGCCGGCGCCGTTCGGGCCGATGACGCCCACGATGCCGCCGCGCGGCAATCGGAACGACAGGTTCTCGAACAGGAGCTTGTCGCCGAAGGCCTTGCCGATACCGTCGGCGATGACGACGTCGTCGCCCAGGCGCGGCGCGGGCGGGATCGCGATCTCCGCCGTCTCGACCTTCTCCTTGGCCTCCTCCGCGGCGAGCTCCTCATACTTCTGCAGGCGCGCCTTGTTCTTGGCCTGCCGGGCGCGCGGCGACATCTGCACCCACTCGAGCTCGCGCGCGAGCGAGCGGCGCCGCGCGGACTCCTGCTTCTCCTCCTGCTCGAGGCGCTTTCGCTTCTGGTCGAGCCAGCTCGAGTAGTTGCCCTCCCACGGGATACCGCTGCCACGGTCGAGCTCGAGGATCCAGCCGGCCACGTTGTCGAGGAAGTAGCGGTCGTGTGTGATGGCGACGACGGTGCCCGGGTAGTCGTGCAGGAACTTCTCGAGCCACGCCACGCTCTCGGCGTCGAGGTGGTTCGTCGGCTCGTCGAGCAGCAGCATGTCGGGCTTCTCGAGGAGCAGGCGGCACAGCGCGACCCGGCGGCGCTCGCCCCCGGAGATCACCTTGACCGGCGTGTCCCCGGCCGGGCAGCGCAGCGCGTCCATCGCGATCTCGACGGTGCGGTCGAGGTCCCAGCCGCCGGCCGCCTCGATCGCGTCCTGCACCTTGCCGTGCTCGGTCATGACCTTGTCCATCTCGTCCGCGGAGAGCTCCTCGCCGAGCTTCATGTTGAGCTCGTCGAAGCGGTCGAGCAGCTTTCGGACCGGCGCGACGCCTTGCATCACGTTCTCGACCACGGTCTTTTCGTCGTCGAGCCGCGGCTCCTGGGGCAGATAGCCGATGCGGACGCCGTCGGCAGGCTTGGCCTCGCCCTGGAACTCGTCATCGAGGCCCGCCATGATCCGGAGCAGCGTCGACTTGCCCGAGCCGTTCGATCCGAGCACCCCGATCTTGGCGCCCGGGAAGAACGACAGCCAGATTCCCTTGAGAACCTCGCGACTTGGCGGATAGACCTTGCGCAGGTCCTTCATCGTGAAGATGTACTGGTGCGCCATGAGGGCGGCGAGTATACGGCGCGTCTTGCAAGGGTGATCATCGAAACGCCAGTCGACCGGATTACCGGGTGCGCTATAAAACGACGCATGTCGTCGCTGTCCGTGATCTCCGAGCCAACCCTCCCCGCGCAGAAGCCGCCCGTGGATCCGAAGACACTCGCGCACCGGGAGCTGCTCGGCGGCGACTTCTGGCGGCGGATCCCCTCCTACGCGAGCGTGTCGGAGGCGGAGTTCCTCGACCATCACTGGCAGGCCAAGCACTCGATCACCAACGCGCGAAAGCTGCTCGACTCCATCAAGGGGCTTGCGCCCGACAGCTTCTTCCAGGACGCCGAGGCCGGCTTCGCGCGCGCGCCGATGAGCGTGCGCGTCTCGCCCTACCTGCTCTCGCTCATCGACTGGGCCGAGCCGTACAGCGATCCGCTCCGCATCCAGTTCATCCCCGTCGGCACCAAGCTCCTGCCGGATCACCCGAAGCTCGGGCTCGACTCGCTCGGCGAGCAGGCCGACGCGCCGGTGGCGGGGCTGACGCACCGGTACGTCGACAAGGCGCTCTTCCTGCCGCTCAACACCTGCCCGGTCTACTGCCGCTTCTGCACGCGCAGCTACGCGGTCGGCATCGACACCGAGGAGGTCGAGAAGGTCCAGCTCAAGGTCAACGAGGAACGCTGGAAGAAGGCCTACCGGTACATCGAGTCGCGGCCGGAGCTCGAGGACATCGTGATCTCGGGCGGCGACGCGTACAACCTGCGCGCCGAGCAGATCGAGTCGATCGGCATGACGCTGCTCGACATGCCGAACATCCGCCGCATGCGGTTTGCCACCAAGGGGCCGGCGGTGATGCCGCAGAAGATCCTGACCGATCACGCGTGGCTCGATGCGCTGACGCGGGTCGTGGAGCGTGGGCGCAAGATGCACAAGGAGGTCGTCCTCCACACGCACTTCAACCACCCGGCGGAGGTCACCGAGATCACGCGAAGCGCCATGGACGTGCTGTTCGAGCGCGGCATCGTCGTGCGCAATCAGTCGGTGCTGCAGCGGCGCGTCAACGATGCGCCCGAGGTGATGACCCTGCTCCTGCGGCGGCTCGCGCTGGTGAACGTGCACCCCTACTACGTGTACGTGCATGACCTGGTGCAAGGGGTCGAGGACCTGCGCACCACGCTGCACACGGCGATCGCGCTCGAGAAGCACGTGCGCGGCGCCACCGCGGGCTTCAACACACCGACGTTCGTGGTCGATGCGCCCGGGGGCGGCGGCAAGCGGGACGCGCACTCGTTCGAGCATTACGACCGGGACACCGGCGTGTCCGTGTTCACGAGCCCGGCGGTGAAGGCCGATCGCTATTTCTTCTACTTCGACCCGATCGACGAGCTGCCCGCCGAAGGCCAGGCGCGCTGGGCGAATCCAGCCGAGCACCCGCGCATGCTCGACGAGGCGCTCGACAAGGCCCGCCGCCTCGAGCGCGCCTGAGCTTCAGGGCTTCTTGGCCGGATCGTCGGTCAGGTAGTCGTAGAGCAGAAAGTCGACGTTCGGAGGCTGCGGAGCCGCAGGCTCGGGTGCCGGGGCGGGGGCGGCCGCTTCCGACCCCACGTAGTCCTTGAGCATGCTCGCGAGCGCGTCCTCCCTGGGCGCGCCCGGAGGAGCCGGGGTCTGCGGCTCGAGCTGTCGCGCGGCGGGGGCGGGCGGAGGAACCGGGGTCGGGGGCGCTGGCGGCGGCGGGCTGGCACGCCCGGGCGCGGGGCCGCTGGGCTCGGGCGTCCGGATCCGCCC
>JAHFDS010000321.1 GCA_023248855.1 Myxococcales bacterium | reverse complement strand
TGATTTCGTGGAGCTGAGCGGGATCGAACCGCTGACCTCCTGAATGCCATTCAGGCGCTCTCCCAGCTGAGCTACAGCCCCGGTCTTGGTGTCTTCGCGAGTCGCTGGGGGCGACTTGCGAGGTTGCGAATCTAGGGGGCGCGCGAGCGGCTGTCAACTCTCCTTTGCACCTGAGTCCGTGGGGCGCGCGGCGCGCTTGCGGGGGCGCGAGGTCTTGGGCGCGCTCGCGGCCTTCGTGGGCTTCTTGCGTCGCTTCTGGCGTCGCTTCTCGGGCGTCGGACCGGGCGCGACGACCGCACGCACCGCGTCCTCGGGCAGCGGCGAGAGCGACTGCCGGGGCTCCCCGGCCAGGAACGCCTCGTGGACCGCGTCGCCGTAGGCCGCTCCACCCTCGGCCGCTGCGATACGCGCCTCCGCGTCCCGTACCCGCGCGTAGGGCTCGGCCAGCTCGCCGAGGGGCAACACCTGGCCGGCTTCGATCAGCCGCAACAACGATTCACCCAGATCGCGCAGCGCCCGCGCGCGATCCCGCCGCAGCAGCGTCAGGTCGAGGCCGCGCCGACCACGCTCCGAGCCGGTCCGCACCACCTCGCGCAGAAGGCCGAGCTGCCCGGTGCCGGAGCGCACGGCCTTGCCCACCGCGCCGAGCTGCTCGGTGCCGCTGCGGACCGCCTCGCGGAGAACGCCGAGCTGCGCCACCGTGCTCCGCACGAGCATCCCGAGCTGCCCCCAGCGATTGCTTGCCTCGGACAAGTCGTCCTCCTTCGAGCCGTCCTTCGTAGCGCGGGCATCCGCCGATCGTCAATGCTTCCCGTCAGCCGCGTCGCGCCTGCACGAGGGCCGCAAATGCCGCCGACGGTCGCACGAGGTCCCACACCGACGCCGCGAGCAGCTCGGCCCGCAGCCGCCCGGGTGCACGATCCAGCGCCTGCACCGCCGCCTCGGCCTCCCCTCGCGCCGCATGCCACATCGCCACATCGATCGCGAGCTCGGGTCGTCCACGCAGCTCCGCCGGCACCCGCGCGGCCTCACGCTCTGCCGAAAGGCGCGCGCCCGAGGCCCACAGCAGCGCCGCCAGCGCCAGCCGATCGCCAGGATCGGGCCGCTCCGCCACCACACCGGCGTACTGCTCGAGCGCCCGCCGGAGCAGCATCGGCACTGCTTGCCCATGAAAACCGCGCAGGGTGAGCCACTTGGCGTGGTAGGCGCGTGCCTGTCGGGCCCTGCGCGCGAGGCCATCGTCCGGTCGCAACGCCAGCGGCTCGAACGGTCGCTGGTAGCTGCGGCCACCGAGCAGGCCCGACAGCTCTGCCTCCCAGCGAGCCTTCTCGACGAGCCTGCGCGCGCCCTCGTTCGGTGGCACGCCACCGGTCGGGCGCAAGAGCTCCGCGACCGCGAGCTCGTGCTTCTGGACCGCCTCCGAGAACCGCCCTTCCGCATCGAGCCTGAGGCCGAGGGCATAGAGCCCGTCCGGCGGCATGCCCGCGTCGGCGGAGCGAGGGGCCGGCAGCACGACGCGCCTCATCACATCTGCCTCGGCAAAGCCGAATGCGAGCGCGGGCCCGCGCGCGTGGCCGAACAGGACGCCGACGACGAGCGCCGGGCAGCGCAGCCTCCGAGATACCGTCTGCGAGGCGAACGAGCGCAGCATCAAGGGGAGACTTGCACGTCTTCGGGCAGCTTCGTGCGGAACGAGCGGTCGATATGCTCGGCCAGCTCGAGGAATGCGGTCTCCATCTTGGCCTGGCCCGACACGGAGTCCGTGTAGAAGGTTCCCTGCTCGCAGCCGTCGCCCGCAGCGGGATCGAAGGCCAGATCATTGTGATTTCCACCCGGGCGGCAACGCCCGTCGATGTAGACGATGATGAACTTCTGGAAGCGCTTTCCTTCCGGGATCGCCGGATTGACCATGTAGTTGCCGAACAACGCCGACAGATCGATGAGGTCATTGGGATCCTGCCCGTAGCCGTGCAGGAAATAGAGGACGGGATAGCGCTTGCTCGCGTTCTTCTCGTCGGTGTACCCGGGTGGCAGGAACACCGCGTACGGCGTGATGCGGCCGGACGACGTCGTGAACATCTGGCCGCGCCTGAAGTTCTCGTTCGGCAGGGTCTCGATGTCGTAATCACCGCCGGGAAAGCGCGCCGACATCCACGCGACCATCGACTGCACGCGCTGCAGGATCTGGAGCGCCGAGCCCACATGGCGACCGTCCCCGCTGTCGATCTCGGTCGGTGAGGCGTCGGGGTTGCCATAGCGCACGTACACGCCGCGTCCCATGCCGCGCCAGTCCACGGCCTGGAAGTCGTAATCCGCATCGCGCACCCGACCCACCAGCGACGGAAAGCCCTCGACGAAGCGCACCGTTCGGCCGAGGCCGACGAGCGAGCTGAAGAATCGATTGGTCGACACGTGGCCGTTGAAGAAATCCCGGATTCCGGCGTCCGTGTAGACGTCGAGGCGGTCGCGCATCTCGGGCGCCATCTTCTCCCAGAGGTAAGGCGCCGAGTGCTCGTAGATGCGGATCGTCGCCGGGCTCTCCGTGAACTTGCCGTCCCCCTCGCCCCAGTCATAGCAGCCCGAGACGCCCGCAGGCGGCGGCGTCCCCACCTTGCATCCCTTGCCCATGACACCGTCGATCCCGGTGTCCTCGAACGGCTCGCCGAGGTCGTAGCGGCGATTGCCCTCCGTGCCGGCTGGATTCTTGAGGTAATCGAAGTCGTCGCCCGCCGGATCCGGATTGCTCACCGGGTCGTAGCCGGGCTCCCTCGTCGAGGGCACCCCGTCGGTGCCGAAGTCGGAGAACGGCTCGCCGTCGAGCGCAATGACCGGCTCACCCGAGTCGCGCTTGCCATTGCCATTCCAGTCCAGCGCGAGCAATGGGGCGACCGGGTCCGCTTGCATGGCGATCGGATCGAAGACGCCGAACGTGGGCCCCTTGTCGCCTCCATCGCAGAAGGTGATCACGGGCTTTGTGCCATCCGGATTGAAGCGGCGGTGGTAGAAGTCGTGCAGGACGACCGGCTGGGTGCAGCGCGCAGGATTGGTCAGCCAGGCGTCCGTGACGCCGGGCGGCAGCCACGGGTGCGCGGGATTGACGAATCCCGCATTGCCGTAGGCCTTGGCGAGGTCGCGCAGGGCCTTGACGTAGAGGCTCCGCCGCAGCGTCAGGCCCGTGCCCTCGCCCTCCTCGTAGATGAGCCTCTCGAAGTACTCCTCGCGCTCCAGCTCGGCCGTGTACAGCGGGCGCGTGGGGGTCTCGCACTTCTCGAAGCACTCCGTTCCGGCGACGCAGTCGGTGCGCGGCCGGCCGAGCTTGCCGCTGTCGGCGTCGCAGAAGCCCGAGAGCGCGAAGGTGCGCAGGAAATCCAGCGTGTAGCGCGCGTCCACGCCGGGATCGGCACCGAGGACGCCCACGGCGTCGAACAGGTCCGGGTGGCGAAACGCCAGCGAGCCGGTGCCCATGCCGCCCATCGACACGCCGGCCATCGCGCGAAAGACGTAGTGCCGCCGCTTCGGCTCGAGCGCGTCTTGCTTGCGCGCGAGCTGGAACGTCCCGGGCTCGTCCCACTTGAAGCTGGCGGTCCACGTCGGTGACAGCGAGAGCACGAGGTTCGCCACGCCCGCGGAGAACGGCCCCTGCTTGCGCCGCTTGACGAGGACCTCCACGACCTGCCGCTTCTCCGGGTCTGCCGAAAAAGGCAGGGAGATCCTGCCCCCCGCGGGGGCGGCGTCGAACCGCACGGCCGGGCCCAGCGCCACGTACCCGGCCGGCAGGATCGCGTCGGTGCAGACGCCCGGGTCGCACGACGGGCTCGTCGGCGGCGGGATCGTCGCGCCACTCGCGCCACCCGCACCGCCTTCGCCCGCGGTGCCTGCAGCGCCCGAGGCTCCCGCGCCACCTGGATGCCGGTCGTCTCCGCAGGCGGACAGCGCGAGGACGACGGTGCACAGGTGGGCCGAGCGGCGCATCGGCGGAGGATACTCGGTTTCTCCCCGCACCGCGCACCGGTGGCTGCGCTTCTGCGCTTGCGTCGGCTTGCCGGACTCGGCTCGACGAACGCGGCGCGTCATGGTTCACTCGCGGCATGTCGATTCCGTTTCCGAGCCAGGAGTGGGTGGCCGCCTACGAGGGAGCCATCAATGCGAATGCCGCGTACAAGACCGCCGCAGCCCAGTGGACTTTCGGTGCGGTCGCGCTCGTGGTCAAGGCCGATCAGGCCCTCGGCATCGCCGAGGACCAGGGGGTCTTCCTCGACATCCACCAGGGCACGTGCCGCAGCGCGCGCATGTGCACGCGTGCCGAGGCCGAAACCGCCCCGTTCTGCATCGCCGGCGAGTATGCGCGCTGGAAGTCGGTCATCCGCAAGGAGCTCGATCCCATCAAGGGCATGATGCAGAAGAAGCTCGAGCTCAAGGGACAGATGACGATCATCGTGAAGTTCGTCGAGGCGGCCAAGCAACTCGTGGAGTCGGCCACCCACGTCCCGACCAAGTTCCTGGACGAATGATGCGGGACGACCTTTCGGGGCGAACCCTCGCCGAGGCTCGTGATGCCTACGGCGCCGACCTGCAGTTCTCGTTCTACCAGCCGACCCGCATCACGTTTGGCGTCGGCGTGCTGCGCGAGCTCGCCCTCGAGCTCAAGCGCGTGGGCGCCGCCCGGGCCGTCGTGGTGACCGACTCGTTCCTGGCCGAGAAGACCCCGCTCGTCGACCAGCTACGCAAGGTGCTCGGCGACCGGCTGGCGGGGGTATGGACAGGTGTCGTGGCCGACGCGGAGGCCGACACGGTGGATGCGGGCGCCGGCTACGCGCGATCGCTCGGCTGCGACGCCGTGATCTCGTTTGGCGGCGGCTCCGCCATCGACACCGCCAAGGGGATCGCGATCGTCATCACCGAGGGTGGCCAGATCCGCGACCACCAGGGCTCGCAACGGCTGGAGCGTCGGCTGATCCCGCACCTCGCCATCCCCACCACCGCGGGCACCGGCAGCGAGGTGTCGTGCTTCGCGGTGATCAAGGACGCGCGCGCCAAGGAGAAGATGCACTTCGCGGACGACAAGCTCGTCCCGGACATCGCGGTGCTCGATCCCGCCGTCACGGTCGGCATGCCTCGCTCGCTGACGGCGGCGACGGGGCTCGACGCGCTCACGCATGCCGTCGAGGCGTTCGTCGCGCTGCCGCGAAACCCTCTGTCCGATGGCCTGGCCGCCCACGCCGCGGCGCTGGTGCAGCGCTACCTGCTGCGCGCCTGCGAGAACCCGGGCGACCTCGTCGCGCGCGGCCAGATGCTGCTCGCCTCGAACGCGGCGGGGCAGGCCTTCTCGGCGGCGGGCGTGGGCCTCTGTCACGCGCTCGCGCACGTAATCGGCGCGCGGCACCACGTCCACCACGGCACGGCCAATGCGATCCTGCTCCCGCACGTGGTGCGCTTCAACGCGGTAGAGTTGTCGGATCGCTATCGCGACCTGGCCCTGGCGATGGGCCTCGACGTGCGGGATTCGTCCGAGGCCGTCGCCGCCGAGGCGCTCGCCAACGCCATCGCGGACCTCATCTCTGCGAGTGGCCTGCCCACGCGCCTGCGCGACGCCGGCGTGCCCGAAGCCGACCTCTCCGCGTCCGCCGAGCAGGCCCTCTCCGACGGCGCGATCGTCTACAACGGTCGCTTCGCGGCCGACGCCGAGCTCACCCTCGAGGTCCTGCGCGCCGCGTTCTAGCAGAAACGCGTAGACCCGCGCCAGCGCTCTGGGTCCGGTCCCAGTCCTTCCCGGTCCCGAGCGTCCGGCTCCTCGACCGCACGGCTGAGCCAGCTCGAATACCGGACTCGGATCGGGACCGGGACCGGCTTCGGATGGCGCCGGATCAATGCGACTCTGCTGCGGTCTCGCAGTCGAGCTAGAGCCCGGGTTCTCGGGCGCGATCAGCCCTGGACGCTCATCAGCCGCGTCAGCAGCGTCAGCGAGATCGGTCGCTTGAGCAGACCGTCGATCTTGAGCGCGCCGGTCAGAAGGTCCGCCAGCACCTGCCGGCCCTTCTGGTCGTGGAACACCGGCAGGCCTTTCCTCACCTCGAGCAGCGACAGCGCGGTGATCTTCTCGGCGTCGGTCGAGATCACGAGATCGCAGCTCGGCAGCACGCCATCGTGGATGTCGCAGCGCCCGCGCGTGAACTCCAGCGTCAGGGACACCTCGGCGTCGCGCGCCACGATCCCGATACGCCGGCCGAGCAGGCCGAGCGCCTTGAGGTCGTACTTCTTGATCGGGAAGTTGCGCAGGTTCTCGCGCAGAAGCTCGGCGAGCATGCACGCGAGGCCATTGTCCTCGGCGCGTCCCGCGAAGCGGATGAGGTCGTTGGTCGCCATGCCCCGCATCCTAGACGCGTCGGACGACGCGGTGCGCCAAAAAGAATCTCGCAGCGGCGCACCTGGGCCTACAGTTGGATTTCTGGACACCCGAGGGGCGCCCCCTAGGATGGGTCGGGCCCATGTCAGCCACGGTCGATGCCCGTCCGCCCCGCCGGCCCACGAGCTGGCAGGTGCCCCCCTGGCGCTGGGCGCTGCGGGTGGGCCTGGCGCTGTCCCTCTCGCTCGGGCTGGCGGCTCTTCCTCCCTTCGTGTTCAAGAAGAGCGGCCTCGATCGCTACTTCGAGCTCGCCGCGCACGTCGATCACCTGCGGGCGAAGAACCGAGATCGCCGGCGCGCCAACGCCCTCTTGCGCGCCGAGGCCCGCGATCTCGAGGGCGACCTCGCGATGATCGAGAAGGTGGCGCGCGATCAGCTCGGCCTGGTACGACCGGGTGAGGTGATCTTCCAGGTCGCACCGAGCGGCGTGATCCCGGTCGACGCGGCGGCGCCGCGAGGGCGCGTCCCTTGACGCTCCTGCGCCGGCGCATGTACCGCGCGCGTCGCGTGACCGCGCGCTTTGGCGGCGTCGTCGCGGGCGTGGGCTTCGCCGCGCTCGTGGGCGCGGGCTGGCTCGATGGCCTGCGCGTGCGCGCTGGCTCGCCCTTTCGCATCGCCGTCCTTTCCGTCCTCATCGTCCTGACCATTGGCGCGCTGTCGCGGCGCCTGCTCCACGCGGGCGTCCGCCGCCCGCTGCCGCGCCTGCCGCGCCTGCCCGAGCCCGAGGAGCTGGAGCTGGGCCTTCTGCTGGTCGCCGGCACCGAGGGGCTCATCGACCTGACCGGCGGCGGCGGCTCGCCGCTCTACGCGCTCGTCTACGTGCTGGTCGCGTTCGTGGCATCGCTGCACCGCTTCGCCGTCGGCGTACCGCTCGTGGTCGTCGTGATGGGCCTCGAATGGGCGCGTTACGGGCGCGGAGAGGACCTCGCGAGCACCCTCGTGCGTGCGGCGTTCCTGGCGCTCTTCGCGGCGCTGCACCTCGCCTTCCTCCACGGCGAGGTGTTCCGGGCGCGTAGGAGCCACCGCAAGGCGCTCGACGAGGAGATCCGCGTGATGCGCGAGGATGCGCGCGATTTCCGGCTCATCGGCTCGATGCTGCCGCCCGAGAGCCGCACCGACGGCCCGACCGAGCTCGGCTCCGACGGCGCCGGGGCGCGCCAGCTCGAGGAGGACAAGCTCGCCCGCGGCGCCGTGGAGACGATCCACGAGGCGCTCCATCACACGCTCGATCTCCTGCAGGCGTCGCTCGGCCTGCGCACCGTGGTGCTGCTCTGGCTCGACGAGGTGGGCGAGACGCTCAAGGTCAAGGAGCTCGTCACCGAGTCCGACTTCGTCGCCGCGCGCGAGATCCCCGCGCACGCGGGCGCGCCAGGCGCGATCGTCCGGGACAAGATCAAGCTGTCCCTGCTCGGGCCCAAGGCCGGCTACCTGCCGTACTACAGCGGCCCCGAGGAGATCGGCGCGTTCCTGGGCCTGCCGATCCTCGAGGACCCGCACCTGCGCGGCGTCCTGTGCGTCGATCGCAGCGAGGGTCGCGCGTTCGATTCACGCGAGGAGTCGCTCGTGCTCTCGGCGGCGCGCCAGGTCCTGCGCATCGTGCGCTCGGAGCGCGTGTTCGCCGCGGTCGAGCGCAGCAAGTACGAGATGGAGCGCTTCTTCGGCGCGAGCGCGCTGCTCAACGAGGCGCTCGGGCTCGAGCAGGTCTGCGACGCGGCCTTCCGCGCGGCCGGTGGCGTCGCCGAGCTCGACTTCGCGGCCATCACGCTGCTTCGCAAGGAGGACAAGAAGCACCTCGTCGTGCGCGCGAGCGGAAGCGCCGCTCCTCTCGCTGGTGAGGCCTTCGGGCAGGGGGCGTCGCTGGTCTCGATGGTGGTCAAGAATCAGCACTACGTGCCAGCCGGCGGTGTGTTGCGGGACCGCGACGTGCCCATCTTCGGGGGCGCGCTGGCCAAGCGGGCGCCAGCCTGCGAGTCCCTGCTCGTCTTGCCGCTCAACCTGGCGGGCGAGGCCATCGGGACCTTCGTCATCGGCTCGGAGAAGAAGGGCGTCTACGGCGCGAGCGCGCGCGAGCTGCTCGGCGTCATCGCGAACCACGTCGCGGTCTCGGTGCAGAACGCGAGCCACTACCAGCAGATGGAGCTGCTCGCGACCACCGATGGCCTGACGGGCCTGCACAACCACCGCACGTTCCAGGAGCGCGCGTCGCTCATGCTCGAGCGCGCAGGGCGCCACGGTCGCAAGTGCGTGCTGCTCCTGACCGACATCGATCACTTCAAGAAGGTCAATGACACCTACGGCCACCCGACCGGCGACGTCGTGCTCAAGGGCGTGGCCGCGGTGGTGCGGCGCACCGTGCGCAAGATCGACCTCGCGGCGCGCTACGGCGGCGAGGAGTTCGCGGTTCTGCTCGACGAGATCGACGGCAAGGAGGCGAGGAAGCTCGCCGAGCGCATCCGGAATGAGGTCAAGGAACAGGTTTTTGCGTCGGACAAGGGGCAGTTCAAGGTCACCCTGTCGATCGGCATGGCCGTGTTCCCCGACGACGGCGCCGACAAGACCGCGGTGATCGCGCACGCCGACCAGGCCCTGTACGCCGGCAAGCACGGCGGCCGCGACCGCGTCGTCGCGTGGGAGGACGTGGGCAAGTCGAAGCAGTCGGCCGCCTGATCGGCCAGGGCAGTCGAGTTCTAGGGCCTGCCCTTGACTCTCGGTGTTTCTCATCCGTTTCCGTTCCCGTTCCCGTTCCCGCTCCCGTTCCCGATCGTGTAGGAACCTGGCCGCGTTGCTGGCGAAGCGGCGCCATCGGGCTAGGCCGAAGAATCAGGCTGGGGCGGCCTCGGGAGCGGGTACGGGAACGGGAACGGGAGCGTTTCCAGAGGCGCAAGACCGGAGCCTGCGTGCCGCCGACGTCGTGCGAGCCACTCGAGAGCTCGACCGCCCTGCCTGATCGGCGGCTGGGGCTACCACTTTTCGTCTGGGCGAATAGGATGTGGCCAATGCGGAAGGTAGCCCTCGCGTGCGTCCTTTTCCTTGGCGTGGGTTGCGGATCCGACTCGAAGGGCGGGGCAGGCTCGGGTGCAGGCGCCGGGGGTGTCGGGGGTGCAGGGGCAGCGGGTGCAGGGGCAGCGGGCGCAGGGGCAGCGGGTGCAGGGGCAGCG
>JAHFDS010000320.1 GCA_023248855.1 Myxococcales bacterium | reverse complement strand
CGGCAGCTGGTTCGGCCAGCTCGACCTTTTTGGCGCCGCGCTGCTCGTGGGCTCCGCGGCCTGCGCCGCGCGTGCGCTCGCCGGGGCCGCGGACGAGCGCCCCGGCGCCCCGGTGCCGGTCGGCACGCTCACGGCGGCCCTCGTCCTTGGCGCCGCGGCCTTGCTCGAAAAGCAGCTCACCTGGTTCGCCTGGCCGGGGATCCTGGGCCTGTCGCTTTCGGTCGCGCTCGTGCTCGCCCGCCGCCAACGAATCCGCCAAGCGAGATATGTCGCGGTCGCCTGCGCCGGCTCGGTGCTCCTCGTCCTCGCGCCGGATCTCCTGCTCGCACACCCGCCGGAAAGCCCCCTCTCGGTCGTGCTCGCGTGGTCCCGTGGCCCGCACCATGCCGACATGCTCGGCAACGGCCCGAACCTGTGGGCGCTCCTGCATCGCCCCGCGACCGATTCCTCGCACCAGCCGCTGATGCTCGGCGGCTGGCTCTCGCCATTCGCGGCGGGCCTTTGCGCCTTCTTCGCGGTACAGCTGGTGGTGCTCGCGCTCGCGGTTCGCCAGGCCCTCGGGCGCGGCCTCGATGCCTTCGCGTCCGAGGACGGCACGCGGGCCCTCTTGCGCGCGGGCCTCTCTTGGGCGGGCCTGTCGAGCCTGGCGATGGGTACGCTCCTGGCCGGCTCGCACGAGCGGTACCTCGCCCACGCATTTCCCCTGCTCGCCCTCGGCGCCGAGGGCCCCCGCGTGCGCGCCGTGGTGCTCGCCGCCGGCGCGTTCTATGGTCTGTTCGTGCTCTCCACGATCGAGTGGGACGTGATGGGCACCTGGCCGCTCGTCGCCTCGCGCACCGCGACGCTGGCCGTCGCCCTCGCCGCGGGCGCCGCGGTGATCGCCAGCGAGGTGCGGCGCCTGCCATGAGGATGCACCCGATGAACCCGCCGGCCCCCGGGCGCGCCAGCGCCCACGGGGCCCTGCGCGCGGCCCTCGGCGCCGTGGGGCTCGTGCTGGCGGTCTCGCCCGCGTGGTTCTTCGCGTACGCCGGGGTCACCGTGATCGACGGCGTCTGTCCCGCCGCCATCGCGTGGATCGCCAAGGGCATCGTCGAGCGCGTGCTCGCGGGCGACGCCTCGGGCGCCGTCACGCTCGCGGCGATCGAGCTAGGACTGGTGCTCCTGCAGTCGAGCGCCTACCGCGGCCGCGAGGTGCTCGACGTCGCGGTGCGCGGCCGCCTGCAGCTGCACGTGCAGACGCGCATCCTCGAGAAGGTGCTCGCGCAGAAGCTGTGGCACTTCGAGGATCCCGCCTTCCTCGACCGCCTCGAGCGCGCGCGCAACGAGGCCGGCATGCGCCCGATGCACCTTCTCACGCACGCCTTCTCGTTCGGCAAGGGCGCGCTGCGCGTCGCGAGCTACGCGGTCTTGCTGTGGCAGCTCTCGCCGCTCGTCACGGCCGGCGTCGCGCTCGCGGTGGTGCCGCAGTTCCTCGCCCAGGCCGCCAGCGCGCGCGCGTCCTTCGCGGTGCAGCGCGCCCGCACCCACGCCTCCCGGCGTGCCTGGTACCTGCAGCGCGTCCTTTCCGACGACGACCACGTCAAGGAGATCAAGCTGTTCGGGATCGGCAAGCTCCTGCTCGGCCGCTACCTCGAGCTGGCGCGGCGCTTCTTGACCGAGGACGTGGGCCTGTCGCGGCGCTTCACGGCGCTCGCGTGGGCCGCGGGCATCGTCACCTCGGGGGCGCTCTACGGCGCGTACGCCTACGTGGTGACCCGCGCCGCACGCGGCGCACTGGGCCTGCCCGAGATGACGATGGACCTCGTCCTTCTGCGGCAGACCCAGGGCGCGTTCGAGGAGGTCCTCAATGCGGTCGTGAAGATCTTCGAGTCGAGCCTCTACATGACGAACCTGTTCGAGCTGCTCGAGCTGCCCGACGACGAGCCCGACGCTCCGGTGCCCGAGGCCCCGTGGCTCGGGGCCGAGAGCCCGCCCGCCATCCGCTTCGAGGGCGTCTCGTTTCGTTACCCCGGCAGCGCGCGCGCCGCGCTCGACGACGTCACGCTGGAGGTGCGCGCCGGCGAGACGCTGGCGCTCGTCGGCCAGAACGGCGCGGGCAAGACCACGCTCATCAAGCTCCTCCTGGGCCTCCAAGAGCCCACCGCGGGGCGCATCCTGGTCGGCGGGCAGGACGTTCGCACCGTGCCGCCCGAGCAGCTGCGGAGCCGCATCGGCGTCATCTTCCAGGACTTCACGCGCTTTGCGCTCTCGCTGGCCGAGAACGTGGGCGTCGGCTGGCTGCCCTCGCTCGGCGACCGCGCGGCGATCGACGTGGCGGCCGCGCGCTCGGGGGCGGGCGAGCTCGCCAGGAACCTGCCGGACGGCATGGACACGCTGCTCGGCCGCTACTACGGCGGCGAGCAGGTCTCGGTCGGGCAGTGGCAGAAGGTGGCGCTCGCGCGGGCCTTCATGCGAAAGGGCGACGTGCTGGTGCTCGACGAGCCGACCGCGTCGATCGACGCCGAGGCCGAGCAGGAGATCTTCGGCCGTTTCCGCGAGCTCGATCGCGGCAAGACCTGCCTGCTCGTCACGCACCGCTTCGCCACCGTGCGCATGGCCGATCGCATCGCGGTGGTGCACGAAGGACGCCTGGTCGAGCTCGGCACGCACGACCAGCTGCTCGCCAAGGACGGCCGCTACGCGCGAATGTTCCGGCTACAGGCGGCCGGCTACCAGCTCGGCGTCGACGACCGGACGCCCGCCCGGGAAGAGGGATGACGGCCCGCTCCCCATTGCGCGCGGTGCTGCTGCTCGGGGCCTTCGGGGCGGCGCTCTGGCTCGTGGTCCCGGCGGCAGCGCGCACCGCGCCGCTCTACTGGGACGCGGCCGCGGTCTACGGCCCCGGCGCGAAGTGGCTCCCGCCGCTCTACTACCTGTGGGTGGCGGCGTGGATGCGCGCGGTCGGCGCGCGGCCCGTGCTCGGCCCCGCGCTCTCGCTCCTGGCCGCAGCGCTCGCGCTCCTCGGCACCTGCCAGTTCGGCTCCCGCCTCGGCCGGCCGCGCGCGGGCGCGATGGCCGCGGTGCTCCTCCTCGCCTCGCCGCTGTTTGCGTCCATGAGCACGCAGCTCCTGCCCGAGCTCACGATGACCGCGCTGGCGACGCTGTGCCTGGTCACATATGCTGATGAGCGAATATATCTGTGCGCGCTCTCGGGTGTGCTGCTGGTGCTGTGCAAGGAGACTGGCCTCGCGATTCCGCTCGGCATCGCGGGCGCGGAGTGCCTTCGAGCCTGGCGCGTCCGCCGCCTTTCGCCCGGGCGAGTGGCGTTTTTCGTGGGCGGCGCCGCGATCGTCGCGCTAGGGGCCTTCTTCGCATGGCAGCGGGCGCGCGAGGGCTGGATCGTGCTGCCGTACCATCAGGGGTTGTTCGCCGAGCGAGCCCTGACGGCCGGGCACGCGGTCGAGGTGGCGTCCTCGATCGGCTGGCTCGACGGACGGTGGCTGGCCGCAGGGCTCGCGCTCGTCTGCGCTATGCGCTCGGTCGCGACCGGCACCGGTCCCTGGCGAGAGCCCCGCACCGCGCGCGTGATGCTTGCGGCGGGCCTTGGCGCCGCGGCCTTCATCGGGTTCTTCGCCAAGATGTTCTGGCTCCGCCGCTACGCGCTGCCCGCGCACCCGGGCGTGTGTGTGGTCATCGCGCTCGTGCTCGACGAGGCGGGCGGGCGCTGGCTCGGTGGCCGTGCCGGGGCTCTCGCTCCCGCCGCGGTGGTGGCCGCCGCCGCCGCGCTCGGCCTTCGCGAGCTCCACGCGGGCACCGAGGTGGCGAGCGGCGAGGCGACCTTCCGCTGGCTCGACGTGGTGGCCACGCGGAAGGACGCCTATCGCGCGCTCGACCGATGGCGGGGCGCCGGCGCACCGTTCGTCCTCACCGCCTGGCCGATGGAGGACGAGCTGCGCGAGCCCTGGCTCGGCTGGACCGAGCAGGCCGTCGACGCGCGCTCGATCGATGGCTGGCAGCGCCGTCTGTCGAGCCACGCCCCGGGAACACGCGCTGCTCCAGACGCAGTCGTCCTCCAGGTGGGCTGCTGCGACGAGGCGCGGCTGCGCGCCTCGACCCGAGGGTTGCGTCGCCTCGCGGCGCCCGAGGTCCGTGGGGCGCGCGCGGAGGTGTGGGTCCGCGACTCCGGAGTCATCGGGCGATCAGAGTCGCCTTGAAGCTCGCGCCGCCGAGGACCGCCCAGCGATCGCTCCCGTCGAGCAGGCCCGCGAGGGCCACGAGCGACAGGGCGAAGGTGGCGCTCGGCTTCCAGGCGGCGCCGAGGGCCGCGGTCGTCTGGTCGGGGTCGGCCGAGGCGAACCACGTGCCGCCGAGGGCGCCGAGGGCTGACCAGCGCTCCGTGACGGGGAGCTCGAGGTCGACGCCGCCCTGGACACCGTGCGGGCGACTGCCGCCCTGCGCGGGCTCGACGAAGCCGCCGACATTGAGCGTGAGCTCGAGGGCTCGCCAGGCGTGGTGGAACAGCAGCAGGCCCTCGGCGCCCACGCCGCCCGCGCCTGGTGCGAGCGGGAGCTTGGGGCCGAGCTGCGCCCCGAGCGCCCACGTCGTGCCTTCGTCCTCGTCGTGCACGCCATCCAGGCCGAACTTGACCGCGATCCACAGGTTGTCGGCGACTGCGTGATCGGGCGTGCCCGGGCCGCCCGCCGTGCCCTCCCACGCGAGGGCGCCGTCCACATCGAGCTCCAGGTTGCGCAAGAGCCCGACGTCAAGCTCGAAGTCGGGCGCCACGAGGCGCCCCACCTGCGGCCCGCGCGCGTACCCGAGCTGCGCGTCGAGCTCGACGGTGCCCGGGTCCTCGAGGTCGAGGTCCGTCGGCTCGAACGGCCGCCGGCGCGGCCTCGCCTCGGCGCGTGTCTCCGCGAGCACGGTGGCCATCGCCGCGAGCGCGATCATCCATGCGCCGATGTGCATGCGTCGAGGCAAGGCCGGTCAGCCCCTGCCGCCCGGCCCACTTTCGCGTGACCTCGTCACCGCGCGCCGCGTGGCTCGAAGAACTGCCGGTACCAGCGTCGCAGCGGGATGATGGGTCCGTCGCCGTCGCACAGGATCGGCTGCTCCCGATAGCGCTTGTGCTCCCAGATCGCGATGTCCTCGTAGAACCCCTTGCGGATCGCCTCGACGTAGGCGCGCGCGAACGGCTCCGTCCGGTGCACCGTCCCCATCACACGCACGCTCACGGCGAAGAACAGATCGAGCGCGTCGTCGTCGATCGGCGTGTGCGCGTTGACGAGCACGGCGTCGAAGTGGCCGGCGAGGTGCGTCACCTGGTAGGCCGGGCCGTAGTAGGTCGCCCTCGTATGGACGGGGCGGATCCCCTCGCCCCAGTCGACCTCGCCGTGACCGCGCGTCGTCTGCGTCGCCGTGTGACCGGCGAGCTCGTTCTGGAACTCGTCGACATGGAATCGATGGACGACCGCGAAATGCGCCACGTCGGCGACGTTCTCGACGATCTCCCGCGGCTGCGTGCGCACGACGAGGCGAGAGTGGTTCCAGGGCGTCCAGTCGACCGAGCCGTGCTCGGCGATCGGAGGGATCTCGTACTCGGGCGCACCGCCGCCCGGATCGTGCCAGACGAAGAGGATGCCGTTGCGCTCGCAGACCGTCCACATCCCGAGCCGCAGTGACGGCGCCCGGTCGCACGCCCCTTGGCCGTCGAACGAGAGGCCGTGGTTCGGGCAGCGGAGGCGATTGGCCTCGACCTGTCCGCCGTGCCCCAGGTGGGCACCGCGGTGGGGGCAATGCGCGTCGGCAACGCCGGCCCGACCGTCCCCCGTCCGGAACAGGACGAGATCGCGACCGAAGTAGCGGATCGCCCGCACATCGCCCCGCGCGAGCGCGTCCGAGAACGACACCACGAACCAGCCCCGCGCGAACGGATGAACCGACGCGGTCCTTGCCATGCCCCGCCTCCGCGCAGAGGCTAGCACCGGAGTGAAACGTGTTCTACTGATAGGACTGCGCACATGAGATCCGCTGAGCCTGTTCCCGGACGCGCCGATCGCGGCGAGGTGCTCGGGCGTCAGATCCCCGCGCCGAGGAAGCCTGGGTCGTCGGGCGGGAGCTCGACCGGTAGACCGAGGCTGCGCCAGCGGATCATGCCGCCCTCGAGGTTCGCCACGCGCGCAAAGCCCGCGCCCTCGAGGATGAGCGAGGCCTGCGCCGAGCGGCCGCCCGAGCGGCACACCGCGACGATGGCGGCGTCCTTCGGCAGCTCGCCGAGCCGCTCGCGCAGCTGACCCACCGGCAGGAGGCGCGCGCCGCGGATGTGCCCGAGCTCGCCGGAGAACTCGTGAGGCTCCCGCACATCGAGCACCAGCACCTCGTCTCCGTGCTCCTCGAGCCACTCCGGGCGCACCTGCGGCACTCCGGCGAAGCTGCGGATCACGGGCGCCCAGGTGGCGGGCATCTCGGCCCCCTCGGTCCGGCCGCAGCGCAGGTTCGCGGGCAGCGCGACGTCGATCTGCTTCGGGTGCGCGAGCCCGAGGTTCGACATGAACCCGACGAAGTCGTCGGCGCTGCGCTCGCCGCCGAGCCGCGGGTTGTGCTGCTTCTCCTCGAGGACGCTGGTGACCGTGCGGCCCTGGTAGTCGTGGCCCGGGTAGAGCAGGCACCCATCGGGCAGCGTGAAGATCTTCTCGTGCACCGATCGGTAGAGCGTTCGTGCGTCGCCCTGCTGGAAGTCCGTGCGGCCGGCGGCGCGCACGAGCAGCGCGTCTCCCGTGAAGGCGACGCTGCGGTCGTCGAGCACGTAGGTGAGGCAGCCGCTCGTGTGTCCCGGGGTCGCGCGCACCTCGAGCCAGCGCTGGCCGAAGCAGATGCGATCGCCCTCGCCGACGGCGAGGTCGGCGCCCTCGGCGCCGGCGGCGGCGGACAGCACGATGCGGCTGCCGAGCCGCTGCTTGAACAGCCACGCGGCGGTCACGTGATCGGCGTGGACGTGCGTCTCGAGCGTGTAGAGGAGCGCGAGGCCGAGCTCGTGCAGGAGCGCCGCGTCACGGCCGAGCTGCTCGAACACCGGATCGATCAGCACCGCTTCGCGCGCGTCCGCGAGCAGGTAAGTGTACGTGGAGGACTTCGCGTCGAACAGCTGCCTGAACAGCATGACTGAGTCTAGCCCCAATACGGGCCGCGGCCGAGCGGCCCGCTTGACCCCGCGGGAGCCGGCCGGATACCGTCCGGCGCGATGGAGCTCCGGACCTTCACCTATCTCGACGTGCTGCAGCCGCAGCTGGCAGGCTTTCTGCAAACGGTCGCCTCGGGCTTCCAGCCGCTCGAGGGGCAGGCCTCGCTGTTCGTCGAGATCGCGCCCGGCATCGCGATCAACAACCTCACCGATGTCGCGCTCAAGCGGACGCGCTGCATGCCCTCGATGCAGATCGTCGAGCGCGCCTATGGCCTCGTCGAGCTGCACCATTTCGATCAGGGGGAGGTGCGCCAGGCCGGCGCCGCCATCCTCGAGCGCCTCGGCGTGAAGCTGGAGGACCGGCTCAAGCCGCGCATCATGTCGTCCGAGGTGATCACGGGCATCGAGGGTTACCAGTCGATGCTGATCAACCGCATGCGCCACGGCGACATGCTGCTCGAGGGGCAGACGCTGTACGTGCTCGAGGTGCATCCCGCCGCGTACGCCGCCATCGCCGCCAACGAGGCCGAGAAGGCCTCGCCGATCCGCCTGCTCGAGGTGATCACCTTCGGCGCGTTCGGCCGGCTCTGGCTCGGCGGCTGGGAGGCCGAGATCGCGGAAGCCGTCAAGGCCATCCAGGCCACCCTGGGGGCCATCGACGGCCGAGCGAACACGAAGTAGCAGGGGACCAACCTCGACGCTACCCGGTGCCTGTCGCGTCCGCTCGCCACCGTCCGAGCGCCACCACGAGGAGGCCCGCGATCGCGTAGAGCGCGCCGCCGGTGGCCAGCGTGGCCGAGAAGCCGAGGTGCAGGGCCAGCACGGTGGCACCCACGGTGCCCATGACCGAGGTCGCGCCGTTCATGCCCCAGCTCCAGGGGACAAGACCCGGATCGCGCGCCGACACCAGCCGGATGCCGCTCGGCAGGAGCACGCCCATCGGCAGGCCGCATGCGCCGACCAGCCCGCCCGCCAGGAGCACGCGCCCGAAGAGGGCAAGGCCCACCCACGCCCGCAGCAGCGGCCCGAGGGCGACCGCGTAGCCGAGGCAGAGCAGGGCGAGCGCGCCGGCGCAGGCGAGCGCCACCCGCACGCGGCGCCCCTCCGCGAGGCGTCCCGAGGCGCGCGCGCCGATCGCGGTGGCGATGAGCAGCGAGAACAAGACGACCAGCAGCGCGTACGACGGGTGCCCGAGGAACAGCGTCAGCTTCTGCAAGAGCGCGATCTCGACGGTGATGAAGGCCAGGCCGAGCAGGCCAAAGTAGGTGAGCGCGGTGGCGCGGCGCAGGGCGCCCGGACCCACGGGCGCGCCACGATGCGTCCACAGCAGCGGCAGGAGGATGAACACGACGGTCAGGCCAATCAGGGCGACGCCGGACGCGAGCAGGATCCACACGGCCGGATCGGCGGTGCCGAGGCCCGGGCCGCGCAAGGCCTTGCGCACGAGCTCCCCGCCCTTTTCGAAGTAGAAGAAGAACGGGCGATCGTCGGTGGGCGGCGACAGATCCCGCGCGGCGCCTCGGACGGCCGGACCGCTCGCGCCACCCTCGAGCAGGCGCGCCAGCTCCGGGTTCTGCGCCCCGCGCGGCGACAGCACGGCGGAAAAGCCGCCGGCGCGGCATCCCGCTTCGAGCCGGTCGAGGTCGGCGTCCGTCAGCGGACGCCGCTTGGCGACCAGCGTGCCGAGCGAGCCCACGGTGGCGAAGAAGAGGTGCCGGCGCACCTCGGTGGGGGGCACGCCGAGCCGCTCGAGCGCGGAGGCTGCCAGCACCAGCAGGCGCTGGCTCTCGGGGTCGTTCCAGGTGTGCCAGCGCGTCATGGTGACGACGCCGTCGTCGCCGAGGTGCGCGAAGTAGTCCTCGAAGGCCTCGCGCGTGTAGAGCGTGTTCTCGGAGAGTGCAAACGCCCCGGCGGCGGTGGCTGCCCAGGTGTCCACGAGGGTGGCCTGGATGAGATCGTAGCGCTCCTCGGAGCGGCGCACGAAGCTGCGGCCGTCGTCGATCACGAGGCGCACGCGCGGGTCGCCATAGAGGTTGCCGCTCTGCCGCGCAAAGCGGCGCTGCATCACGTCGCGCGCGATGATCGGGTTGACCTCGACGCCCGTGATGCGCCGGGCGCCCGCCGCCAGGGCATTGACGACGTCGTGGCCACCGCCTGGCCCGATCACGAGCGTGTGCGGCGTCCCGCCCGGGAACAGGTTGTGCGCGAGCGCCGTGATCTCCTTCTGCCACAGCCGGTGCGGCACGATCGCTGCGTCGTACAGGTGCGTGTTGGCGCTCGCGTCGATCCGGATCATGAAGCTCCCGGGCGCTTCCTCGTCGACCGTGACGCGGGAGAAGGCGTTCCACCGTTCGAACACCACGCGGCGGTTGTCCACGCCCTTGACCGACGGCACGCGAATGACGGGGA
>JAHFDS010000319.1 GCA_023248855.1 Myxococcales bacterium | reverse complement strand
CTGCGCGACGCTGCCGGGTCGGTGCGCGCAATGGAGCCAATGACGGCCATCGTGCGCTGATACTGCAAACGGCGATCGTGGACTTTGGCCGCCTCCTCGAGGGCGGCGTAGAGCTGCTCGCGCTCGATCGGTTTGACCAGAAACTTGAACAGGCGTCCGTGGTTGACGGCGGACGTCACGGCGTCCATGTCGGTGTGGCCGGTCAGCATGAGCGCGACAGTCTGCGGGCGCAGCTGCGCCGCTTCACGCAGCACCTCGGCGCCGCAGAGGTCGGGCATGCGGCTGTCGCAAACCACGATCGAGACGTCCCCCCCCTCCGGCCCACGCAGAATGTCGACCGCCGCGACGCCTCCCAGCGCAGTGCGGACCCGGTAGCGCACGCGGATCAGGCGGGCCAGGAGCGAAAGCACCAGCTCCTCGTCGTCCACGGCTAGTACCAGCTTTGCGTTCGGGTCGGTCATCGATCTGGCCTCCGGTCCGCTGTCCCCGCGGGCAGCAAGATGTGAAACTCGGCGCCCTTTCCGAGCTGGCTCTCGAGCTGCAGCTGCCCTCCGTTGCGCCGCACCATGGACTCGCTGATCGCGAGGCCGAGACCCATGCCGCTGCCGACCGGCTGGGTGGTGAAGAAGGGGTCGAACACGCGTGCGCGGTCCTCGGGCGCGATGCCGGGGCCGTGGTCCCGGATCGTGATCGCCACCATTGCTTCGCGCAGGCGCGCCGTGATCTCCACCTGGCCGCCGTCCGTGGTCACGCGAGCGGCGTTGCGCAGGATGTTGACCAGGGCGTGCTCGATCTCCACGGGCTGCACCTGTACGGGTGGAAGCGCCGGCTCGATCTCGAGGCACAGGCAAATGCGGTCGCCCTGCTCGGCCGCCACCAGCTGCACCGCGCTGCCGAGGAAGGTCCCCACCTCCGCGGGGCGTCGCGGCCCCTCGGCCTGGCGCGCGATCTCGCGCAGGCCCCCGACCACCGTCGCGGCCCGCCGGGACGCCTGCTCCATGGCGTCCACGGTCTCCGCGAGATCCCGGCGCACGTCCGCCATCCCCTCCGGCAGGGCCGCAGCGGTGGCGCTCGCCAGTAACCCCTCGAGCGCTGCCTCGTAGGCCTGCGCATAATCGGCCACCAGGGGCAGGTTGCCACGGATCACCTGCATGGCGTTGTTGAGCTCGTGGCTGACTCCCGCCGCGAGCGTGCCGATGGTCGCGAGCTTCTCTGCGCGCACCAGCTCGTGTTGCGTGCTCTCGAGGCGCCCCAGCGTGGCCTGCAGATCCCGGTGGCGCTCCACGAGCGCCCGGTCCTTCTCGCGCAGAGCCACCAGGTTGGTTGCCCGCACCAGGAGCTCCTTGGCATCGAAGGGCTTGACCAGGTAGTCGTCGGCCTGGGCGTCGAGCGCTTCGAGCCGGTGCGCCTGGTCCGCGCGCGCGGACACCAGCATGACCGGTATCTTCTCGGTGGCCTGGGCCGCCTTGAGCCGGCGGCACAGCTCGAGACCGCTTACCTTGGGCATCATCACGTCGGAGACCAAGAGATCGGGCAGGGTCGGGCTGTCCGCGATCAGCGTCAGCGCATCGGGCACCGCGTGCCGCACTCGCACGTGAAAGCTGCGGGTCAGGATCGTGCGCACGAAGTCGGCGACCTCGTGGTTGTCGTCCACGACCAGCACCCAGCCTGTCCCGGCGGGGGGCGGCACGTCCTCCACCGCGACATCGGGGGCTGGCGCCTCGGGCAGGCGAAGCAGGCCCGAGCCCTCTCGCGGGGACTTCGAGGGCCGCTCGACGGTCGGTGCCGGTCCCTCGTGCAGGGGCAAGGACACACGGAAGCGCGATCCCGCGCCCACCGTGCTCTCGAGCGTGATGTGGCCTTCCTGCAGCTCGACCAGCTCGCGCACCAGCGACAGGCCGATGCCGCTGCCGGGAAACTCGCGCGTGGCGGTGCCATCGACCTGGTAGAACCGTTCGAACACGTGATCGAGCTGGTCGGCCGGGATTCCGATGCCTGTGTCGGACACGCTGATCACGGCCTCGCGAGCGGTCGACTCCACCTTCACCTCCACGGCGCCGCCGCGGGGCGTGAACTTCAAGGCGTTCGACAGCAGGTTGTTGACGATCTTGCGCACCGCGTCGGCATCGCAGCGCGCCCACAGGCGATCGGGCGGCGCCGCGTACGAAAGCACGAGGCCTCGGCCCTGCGCGGCCAGCGTGAAGGCCTCCACCATGTCGGCGCAAGCCTGCCCGAGATTGTGCGGCTCGAGCGTGACGCGGTAGCGACCACTCTCGAGGCGCGAGAAGTCGAGCAGCTGGCTGATGAGGACGATGAGCTGCTGGGCCGAGCGCAGGGCCGCGAGCACGCTGCGCGTGGCCTCGGGTGGTAGCGCGCCGCGCCGCTGCTCAGCCAGCTCGCCCAGCAATCCCTGGATGAGGGTGAGCGGCGTACGCAGCTCGTGGGAGATGTTCGAGAAAAACTCGCTCTTCTGCCGGTCGAGCAGCTCGAGCCGTTCCTTGGCGGTCGACAGCTCCGCTGTGCGCTGGCCAACACGGGCCTCGAGCGAGACCGTGAGCTCGAGCAGCTCGGCGCGGCTGCCCTGCAGATCCGCGTAGCTCTCGGTCAGGTGGCCCAGCATGAAGTTCATCGAGTGGGCCAGCACCTCGATCTCATCGCCGGTGTGGATCGATACGCGGGTCTCGAACTCGCCCTCGCGGATGCGGTCCGCCGTCGCCTTGAGGGCCGCCAGGGGCCGGATCACCCGCCGGCTGATCCAGAACGCAGCAAGAAGCAGGAAGAGGCCCCCGAGGAGCGAGATCCCGACCAGCGCCCGCTCCTGCTGCAGCTGCAGCGTGACGGCGGTCCGGCGTACGGCTCCGAGATCTCCGCCGATCTTCTTGACCGCGCCCTGGAACTCCCCGTGCACCTGGTTGAATACACGGGCCACCGTGGAGTGGAAGGCCAGCGACCAAGGAGTGCCCGCGACGCTCGTGACTGCGACGATCACGCGCGGATCGTCCGTACGACGGGGGTCTTCGTAGTAGCGGTGCTCCGTGACTCGCTTGTAGGCCATCCCGGCGCTCGAGCCGGCGGTCATGCGCCGATGAGGCAGATCGCGCACCTTCTGCAAATAGTCGGATTCCCGGATCAGACGCGACGCGAGGGGCATGCATTTCTCGAGGGGGGAGCCGTGCTCGCACACCAGGTGGGCCACCACGAGGCCGCGCTCGTGGTCGATCACTGCCACCGCGGTCGTGGGGCCGAGCCGCTGCGAGGTCAGGAGCTCCATGATCCGGAACTCGTCGGCCAGCCGCTCGGGGTGGGCGAGCAGCTCGGGCCGCGTCGCGACCACATACTCCAGGGTGCCCGCCAGCGTGTTGGCCACGCCGCTGACGTTGAGCGCGAACAGGACGTCGAGGTTCTGGAACGCGCCACTCGCGGTGCGCTCGAGGTCTTCGTAGGAGCGACCGGCGGCGGTGGAGGCAGCTCCCAGATCGCGCAGCACGGAGCGACCGGCCAGGAAGAACAGCGTGGAGGGGGTGATCATGGTGACCGCGAGCAGCGCGAGCAGCCGCCGGGACAGGCGCCTGGGCGCCGCGACCTTGCGCCCAGCCTCGGCGCTCACGGCTTGCGCGCCCCTTTCACGACCTGGCGCACGCCGTCGAACAGGACACGCTCTGCCTTCGTGGCCCGACGTCGCAGGTACTCCCCGATCCCGCCCGATGCCTCGCGAAAGGTGGCCAGCTCGGCGGCGCTCGGCACGTAGATGGCGGCACCGCCTTTCCGGAGGTGTCCGAGCAACTCGTCGTCGAACGCCATGTGCTGCTTCTCCGAGGCCACCACGATGGCCTCGAGCCCGTCGGTGAGACGGACGCGGGAGGCGTGCGACAGCGCATCCCAGGCCTTCTTGTTCACCACGAACATCGCGATCTGGAGCAGGTGTCGGGACAGAGTGTAGTGGTGCGCCTTGGAGTCGAGCGAAGTCGCGTACGCGAAGTTGGCTGGCACATCGAAGGCTTCGACGTGGCCCACTTCGAGGGCGGTGTTGAGCTCGGTCAGCGGAATGGCCCGGGGCTCGGCCCCGAAAGCCTTCCAGATCTCAGTGTGTAGCGCGCCGGGCTGGGTGCGTACGCGCATGCCCCGCAGGTCCGACACCGAGTGCACGGGCCGCTTGACCGAGAAGATGTTGCGCCAGCCGATCGCCACCATGCCGAGCAGCACGAGGTCGCGCTTGTGAAAGTACGCCTGGAACTGCGGCAGCCGCTCGATCGCGCGCCGGGCGGCCTGGAACGTCTCGAGGTCTGGGAACAGGTAGGGTTGCTCGAGGAGCTCGATCTCGGGCACCACCGCCGCAACCGCCCCCATGCTGCCCGCGAACGCCGCAATCTCGCCGCGTCGGCACATCGCGACCGTGTCGGCCTCGTCCCCGAGCACCCCACCGAGACGCCACTTGAACACAAGCTCGCCGGGCGCATTCCTCTCGAACAGCGCCCCCATGCGCCGGGCCAGCTGTCCCGAGGGCGAGTCCTCGGGCGCGATCGACGCCAGTACCCAGCGCGCCGGCGCCGCTTCCGCGCGGGCCGCGGCGAAGGCGAAGACCAGGAGCGCGAGGCTAGCGGCTCGCATCGCGCTCCCCGCGCAACGCGGCCGCGCAGTCCAGCCAGTACTGGCGCTCATCCTCCGTGCAGCTCTGCCAGCCCGCAATGGCCGCGGCCAGGCGAGGACCGGGCCCGGCGGTGCCGGGGGACGGCGGGCCGAGCTGGGCTGCTGCGCAAAGCCAGCGCGCCAGGTCGAGCGACTGCCCGTCCCCGTCAGCGGCCAGGAGCCGCCGGCAGGCCAGCTGCCGCTCGTGCTCGCGGCTGGCCTCGTCGAGCGCGGAGAGGAGCGCCTCGCGCTCCACGGGCTTGAACAGGAACCTGAACAGACGCCCCTGGTTGACCGCGGCCACGACGGCGTCGATGTCGGGGTAGGCGGTCAGCATCAGCGCTACGGTGTCCGGACGTAGCCGCGCGGCCTCGCGCATGACCTCAGCACCCGCGACGTCGGGCATCCGACTGTCACAGAGCAGGATCGATGCGTCGATGGTCTCGGGGGCAGCGAGCGCCTCTAGCGCCGCCCGGCCTCCGAGGGCCGTGCGAACGCGGTACCGCGTCCTGACGATGCGCTCGATGAGAGAGAGCACCAGGGCCTCGTCGTCGACCACCAGGACCAACTTCCGATCCGCCACCAGCCCTCCTCTACCCTCATCGGGGGAAGCCTGGCGCCAGCAACGCCACCAGCCGCTCCGGAGCGGAGACTCCCTCACTCACCATCATAGCGTCGGCGGCCACCAAGAGGACATGGCCTTGCGCGTCCTTGCGTTGCTCACCCGCGCGGCGGCGGGCCACGCTGGCGTGCAGCGCCATCCCAGCAGCCTCGAAGCCCCGGACGGCGCGGGTCAGCAATGGACGCACACGCGAGGTCTTACCCGCAGCAGCGGCGGCCCCTGCGCGCAGGAGGCTCGCCAGTGGCGACGCCCAGGGCAAGGGCGATCGGGCGATTCGCGCGGTCGCGCGCGCGACGACCGCGCGGAGCCGGTGGCGCGCGGTGGCGCCGGCGGTCAGTCGCGTCAACGCGATGCGCGCGCGCAGGTCGAGCACCTCCAGATGGATGCTGGGTGTCTGCAGGAGCAACGAGCGCCTCAGTGTCGGCCACGCTTGGGCGAAGCGCTGCTCGGCTCCTTCGCCGTCACCCGTGTAAAGGTCGATCTGCAGCTGCGCGTAGAGCTGCCAGTAGTGCTGCAGGTGGAATCCTTGCTGCGACCACTGCTGGGCCGCCTCGCTGGCGGCGAGACGTGCGCCTTTGACGTCGCCTTGCACCAGAGCCGCCAGGCTGGCGACTCCGGTGCGCAGGTTGGTGGCCATGTAGAGGTCCCCATGCACAAGCGCGCGTTCGAACAGCTCGGGCACGCGGCGCGCCAGCTCGCGCAGCCGCCCGAGGTAGTAGATCGACCATAGGGACAGCATCTGCAGGGTTCCGAGCTCCCACGCGACCCCCGTGCAACGCGCGCGCAGGAGCGCCTCCGCCCGCTCGCAGCACGTGAGGCAATCCTGGAAGCGGCCGCGCTGGTAGGCCTCGAGCGCGTGGGCCATCACGGTGAGCCCCTCCGCATGGGCATGTCCGGTGGTCCGGGCGAGCCGCTCCGCCACCCCCAGCATGCGTCGGGCCGGAGTGACCGCACCGACCGAGGCGAGGTAGCACGCTTCCAGCGCCAGCGCTCTGGCCACGCGGCCAGGTTCTCCCGCCTCGAGGGCGCCGGCGAGGTGCCGCGCCTGGAATTCCGCGCCGCGCAGGGGATCCACCATGGTCAGGGCCGCAGCCGCCACCCACGACAGGTCGATCCTGGCCAGAAGCCCCCGCCCGATCGTGTCCACAGGGCGATCGCGGAACCGCAGGCCGCGACGCGACAGCTGCGCGCGCTGTGCCAAGAGCGAGAGGCGCGCTCGGCGAGGGCTCGTAGGCCGGCGAATTCCGACGCGGCCGAGGGCCCGCGCGAGGACGTCAAGCCCGGCATCGATGTGGCCGCCGCGGAGCAACTGCTCGGCCGCTCGGCGCTCGAGCTCAAGCGCCTGACCCGGGGCGGCCCCGCGTAGGGCGACCTGGTAGGTCTCCGCCGCCTCTGCGGCGTGACCGGCTGCCGCCAGCGCGTCGGCCATTCGCACCTTGAGCTGCTGGCCGTCGAGCCCTGCGGACAAGCCGAGCTCCAGCCCCACGCGGTACAGGCGCGCGGCGCGGTCGAACGCCAGGGCCCGGCTGGCTTCCTCCGCGGCACACACCGCGTGACGCGCCGCCCGCCCACCATCGCCCGCGCTACGCCACTGCTCGCACAGGGTCTCGGCGCTGGCTCCGCCGGTGGCCTCGAGTGCGCCGGCGAGGGCGCGGTGGCGCGCCCTTCGCTCGGCGGAGGACAGGTCCATGACCGCTGCGTCGCGGATCCGATCGTGATAGGGTTCGACCCCGCCCTCGGCCGCCGAGCGCACGAGGTGACAGCTCCTGAGCTGTGCCAGCTGGCGGTCGAGCTCGGTGCGATCGATCCCGGCGGCGACCGTCGCGGCGCGCTCGGCGAGCGGCGCCCCTAGCGCGATGAACTCGAGCAGCAGGCGAGGGGCTGGCGCGAGGGTTTGCATGCGCGCGTGCAAGGCCTGCTCGAGCCGCAGCCCGCACGCGCCGACGGCGATCGCCTGCACCAGCTCGTCGATGAACCGAGGATGCCCCTGCGCCTCCGCGGCGATCTCGTCCGCGCGTCCGGCGTGCGGCGAGTCGGTCTGGGCGAGCAGGCGGCGGGCCAGGGTCGTCGCTTCCGGCGGGGGCAAGGCCGTCAGATCGATCCTGTGCGCCGGGTGTCGCAGCCCGGCGAGGGCGCCCGGGAGCGGGCCTTCCTCGGGCGCCGATCGAACCGTCGCCACGACCAGCGTGCGAGTCGGTGCAGGTGTGCGCAGTAGCTCGTTCAGGAGCACGACACTGTCGGCGTCGGCCCACTGGAGATCGTCGATGGTCAATACCACCGGTTGGGTCCGGCCCAGCGCCATCAGCAAGCCGCGCAAGGCCTCGAACACCTGTCCGCGAAGCTCCTGCGGATCCGCAGGAGCTTGTAGATCGGCCGCCAGCCCATCCAGGCGGCCGAGCACCGGAAACACCCGGCACAAGAGACCAAAGTGCGGAGGAAGCAGCGCCGTTGCGGCGGCTCGAGGCAGCCTGACGAGGTGGTGGCTCAGCGCATCGATAACGCCATCAAAGCCCTTGTACGGCACGGACTCGCGCTCGTGGCACCGGCCCGCGAGAACCAGGGCGCGACCGGCGAGCCCATCGACGAACTGCTGCACGAGCGCGCTCTTGCCTATGCCGGCCTCGCCACGCACCAACCAGGTTGCTGCCGCCCCGGCCGCCGCCCCGGCCTCGGTGGCGCCGAAAGCCCCTTCGAGTGCCTCCAGCTCGACTGCGCGACCGACGAAGAGGCCCGGGCATGGGCTGTGGGTGATCACCCGTCCGCTCGCTTCGGAGGCACCGAGCCGGCGCAGGATCTCTGCGCCGCCGGGCCGCTGGGCCGGGTCGGGGCGCAAGAGCTCGCCGCACAGTCGATCGAGGTCCGTGGGTACGCCGATGGCGACCTCACTCGGCGGTGGTGCGGCGCCGGCGAGCTTCTTGGCCAGCATATCCGGGTGGCTACCGACAAAGGGCATGCGGCCGGTCAGGCAGCGGAACACCATGACACCGACGCTGTACCAGTCCGCCTCGGGCCCGATCGGGTGCCCCTGACTCTGCTCGGGCGCCATGTAGCCAGGGGTCCCGCCGCTGTGCCCGGCGGGCTCAAGGCGCTGGTCATTCGTACGAATCACCAGGCCGAAGTCGAGCAGCACCACACGCCCCTCGGTGGCAACCAGCACGTTCGAAGGCTTGATGTCCCGGTGCAACTTGCCGGCCGCGTGCAGCGCTCGGATGGCACTCGCGAGCTGCCGGAGGCCATCGCGCAGCTTTCGCTCATCGAAACCGCCGGGCGTTTGGACCGGCTCGAGCTCCGGCGACTGTGAGGCCTGCAGGAGGCGCATGACACTCGGGCTGCACGTCCGCGCCTCAGGCGCGTGGGCGACGTCGGCGGGACGCGCGAAGGTCAGAAAGTCAACCCCGTCCACAAGCTCCATGCTGAAGAACCACTGGCCGTGCGCCTCGACGAGCTCTCCGAGGTGAATCAGGTTGGGGTGGTGGATGTCCTGGAGCGCCCGGAACTCGTTCTTCAAGGAGAGGACGGTCTCGGGAGACATCCACTGGAGGGTCTTGATCGCCACGCGGGTGTCGCGCTCGCGATCGACGGCCTCGTAGACCACACCCATGCCGCCCATCCCCAGCCGGCGAACCACCCGAAACCGCTCGGTTCCGCGGAACGCTCGCGACTCGGAAGGCTCGTTCGACGAATCGCTCATGTAGCGCATCTGGGCGAGCTCACCACCCAGCGTGCGGAGCCCAAGCATCCTCAAGCAGGGTTAGGTGGCGTAGCCCGGAGAGGGCAGTTTACGCCTCGCTGAGGAACCCCGGGGAGTAGTCATCCGGTACAACGGCCTAGGTGCAAGATTCCGCGCTGACTAGATCACCAGGCGGACAGGTGGCCGGCGGGGCTCGAAAGGCTCGGAGGGGCTCTCACCCTGCGTTGGTACGTTGCCACCGAGAGATCGGGCCGAGGAGCCGGCGTTGCTGCGCCCCAACGTGTGCTTCTGCGGCGCCGGAGCTGGTGCCCTTCGTGATTGTGCGCGAGACCGACGTCCCCGCGATCTGGGCAGGATCGACCGTCGGGGCCGCGCGCGCCTGGCGACCGCCGGCATTGCGCGCCTTGCCGCCGCGCGCCGCGATCTCGGCGATGCGCGGGCGCACCGCGGGGACGGCTCTGGCCGAGGGTGGGCCGGTCAACGTCTTCGTCAGGCGGGCCTTCTCGGCATCGTGCGCGATGCGAGCGTCGCCGGCGTCGTCGGCCACACCGTGCGCGCCGTGTCCGTGCTGGTCGAAGAACTGGTTGAGCTCGAGCGCGTGGGTGCTGCCGCCGGCGCGCCCCATCGCGGCCAGG
>JAHFDS010000318.1:382-9579 GCA_023248855.1 Myxococcales bacterium | reverse complement strand
GGAGGGGCGGCCGAGCCGCTCCCACTCGGTGGCGGCGCGACCGAGCCGCTCCTCGAGCACGCGTCGATCCGCGTCCGTCACCAGCTGCTCGCGCAGCGTCGGCCACGCCCGCGCGAGCGCCTCGTGTGCGAGGTCGTGGAGGGCGTCCTCGAGGCCGTCGCGCGCCACCACCAGCCGGCCCCGCACGAGCGCGTCGAGCGCGCGGCGTACGGCCGGGTCCTTCCCTCCGAGCTCGCTCACGCTGCGGCGCATGCGCGTGCCGTCGGCGCCCACCAGGCGCGTCAGGATGCGCAGCGCCGCGGGGCGATCACGCGCCGGCAGCGCCTCGAGGACCCCGTCGGCGTGACGCGCGAGCGCGCAATCGACGCCGCCGAGGCGCTCGATCGCCGCGGGGGTGATGGCACCCGCCGTGCGATCGCGCCCCTCCCACAGCTCTGCGAGCGCGAACTCGAGGAGCGGCAGCCCGCCCTCCGCTCGACGCGCACCGTCCGCGAGCTCGGCCACCAGCGCCTCCGGCTCGAACCGCACGCCGAGACGCGCCGCAGGTCCCCGGATCACCTGGGCGAGCCCGTCGGCGCCGATCGGACCCAGGATGTAGAGCGCGCGCCCCACGTCGGCGCCGAGCCCGGGCAGGGCGCCGAGCCGCGTGACGAAGTCCCCGCGCACGGCCGCCAGGACGCGCACCGGTGGACCCAGCGTCAAGAGCTCGGCGACCAGCTCCGCCGCTGCGGCGGCCTCGGCGCGATCCGCGAGCGTCACGAGCTCCTCGAGCTGGTCGATGAAGAGGACGAGGCCCTGGTCGGCGCCGAGCCGACGGCGCAGAGCCCGCGCCGCGGCCGCCGGAGCGTCCCTTCCGTCGAGCTCCAGCTCGGCCGTCAGCGCCGCGAGCGGGCGCCGGCCGGGCACGACGGTCACGGCGCGGAACCCGCGACCCCACGGCGCGCGCTCCACCAGCGACGGCAGCACGCCGGCGCGGCACAGGGACGACTTGCCGACACCCGAGTCGCCCGCGACGATGACGAGCGGATCGGCGAGCAGCCGGTCGAGCACCGCCTCCGTCTCTCGGCGGCGGCCGAAGAACAGGCCCCGGTGCGCTGCTTCGAACACCGCGAGCCCCCGGTACGGGTTGCCCTCGGGAAGCGGCCCCGACGCCTCGAGCGCCTCGAGCGCCTCGAGCGCCTCCCGCACCGCGTCCCCGGACGCGAGGCGATGCCCTGGATCCTTGGCCAGGCAGCGCATCACGATACCCGCGAAGGCGCGATCGATCTCCGGCACGACGTCCTGTAGAGGTGGGGGCGCCTCGTGGGCGACGGCCTCGCCGAGGTCGGGGGCGCCCGCAAACGGCGGCCGCCCCGCGCACAGCTCGTAGAGCAAGACGCCGAGCGAGTAGACGTCGGAACGGCGCGTCGCCGGCTCGCCGCGCCACGCCTCGGGCGACATGTACAGCGGCGTGCCGATGCGCGCGCCCAGCTGCGTCAGGGCCGGGCTCGGCGCGCCACCGACCGGCGTCGCGGGCGTGTGCGCGGGCGAGACCATCGTCGCCGCCCCGGCGGGCACGGCCGGAGGGTCGGTCCGAGTCGGGCGCGACGCGGCGGCCGGCTCGGTGGGCGGCTCGGGCGGCGTGCGGTCGGCGGCGTCGACGAGCTTGGCGATCCCGAAGTCGAGGATCGTGACCTCGCCATCGTCGCCGAGCATCGCGTTCGCGGGCTTGAGGTCGCGGTGCAGCACGCCGCGCCGGTGCGCCGCCCCGAGGCCGCGCGCGAGCCCGAGCCCGATGGTCCGCACGCGCCGCCACGACAGCGGCCGCTCCACGCGATCGAGGCTCCTGCCCTCGACCAGCTCCGAGACCAGGTACGGCCGGCCACGCACCTCGCCGACGCGGTGCACCTGGACGACGTTGGGGTGGCGCAGGCGCGCCGCCGCGCGCGCCTCGACGAGGAACCGCTCTCGCGCGGCCGCGTCGACGTCGAGCCCCGCAATGAACTTGATCGCCACGGCTCGATCGAGGAGCCGGTCGTAGGCGAGGTAGACCTCGCCCATGCCGCCGCCGCCGAGACGGCGCACGAGGCGATACTCCTCCACCTCCTCGGGCGGATGGAACGCCGGCACGCTCACTCGCGGCGCATGAGCGCGCGCAGGTTGTACTCCTTGATCTTCGTGAAGAAGGTGCGCACCGGCATCGCGATGAGCTCCGCGGCGCGCGTCTGGTTCCCGTCGGTGGCCTGCAGCGCGGCCACCATCCGATCGCGCTCGAGCTCGCGGATCTCCTCGCCGATCGGCCGGAAACGCGGCGCCCCTCCCGCCGCCACGAGCGTCGCGTCGGCCGGCGCGGGGCTCTGGGGCGAGCCGCCGAGGCGCTCGGCGAGGTGCCACGGCTCGACCAGGTCGCCAGGCACCGTCGCCGCCAGGTAGTCGATGACGTGCCGGAGCTCGCGGACGTTGCCGGGCCAGCCGTGCCGCGAAAGGAGCTGGATCGCCCCATCGGACAGCTCCAGGGGCGCGCGGTTGTGGCGCTCACACGCCTCACCGAGGAAGCGGCGCCCAAGGACGAGCAGCTCGCGCTGGCGGTCGCGCAGCGGAGGCAGCCACAGCGTCGCGCCGGAGAGCCGGAAGAAGAGGTCTTGCCGGAAGCGTCCCTGGCGACACTCCTCGGCCAGGTCGCGGTTCGTCGCGGCGACCACGCGGATGTCGATCGCGCGCGGCTTGACGTCGCCGAGCCGCGTCAGCTGCCCGGTCTCGAGCACACGCAGGAGCTTGGCCTGGAGCGAGAGCGGCAGCTCGCCCACCTCGTCGAGCACCGCCGTGCCGCCCGACGCCGTCTCGAACAGGCCCGGCTTCTGCGTGAGCGCGCCGGAGAACGCACCGCGCTCGTGGCCGAAGAGCTCGCTCTCGAGCAGGTTCTCGGGGATCGCGGCGCAGTTGACGACCACGAGCGGACCGGCCTTGCGCGGCGACCAGTGGTGAAGCGCGCTCGAGACGAGCTCCTTGCCCGAGCCGGTCTCCCCGTGGATGAGCACGGGCAGCGTCGACGCCGCCAGTCGCTCGACCAGCGCGTAAAGGCGCAGCACGGCCGGCTCGGCCGCGACGACGCGCTGCGCGCCGACCTCGAACGTGCGAAAGTCGTCGGCCGCGGCGTGCACGGGCCCGGGCGCCTCCGCGCGCGCCGCACCGCGCGCGCTCGCGAGCAAGGTGTCGACGTCGCACCCGTCGTGCGGGCACACGGCGAAACCGACCCGCGCTTTCGGCGTCACCGGCGCGAGCACGGCGAGTAGCCGCCGCGCGGTCTCCGCCGTGCCTTCCCGATCCGCCTCCGGCACGAGCAGCCACAGCTCCTCCCCGGCGCCCCACGCGGCCAGGTCGATGAGCCGCATGTGGCGCGCGAGCGCGTGCGCGACCCGCGGCCGATCCACCACATCCTCGCCGAGCGCGACGACGAACAGCGCGAGCGAGCGGTGGTAGCGGAGCGCGCGATCGATCTCCTCCTCGGCGCGCGCACGGAGCTCGACGGTCGAGACCGGCGCGCGCGCGCGGGCGAACCGGCCGCTCGCGTGGAAGACCAGCGTGACGCCGCCGATCGCGATGACGTCGCCGCTCGCGAGCGGTCTCTCGCCGGTGCAACGCCCGCCGTTGATGTGCGTGCCGTTCTGGCTGCCGAGGTCGACCAGCCGCGCGTCCGCACCGTCGAGGACCAGCTTGACGTGGCGCCGCGACACGCCCGCCTCGGCGAGCTGGAGGTCCGCCCCGTCGCCGCGCCCGACGACGATCTCCCCCGAGCGCGGCAGGTCGAACAGCTGCGACGAATCGCCCTCGAAGACGAGGAGGTAGTGCCGGCCGTCGCCCGCCTCGTGGGACGGCGCGACGGCCGTCGCCGCCGGCAGCGTCGCTGCGGCGTCCGGGGTCACCGAAGGGGGTGCCGGGGTTCCGGCCATGGAGCGCGATGTTAGCCCCGAAACCGATGCGCCTACGAGCGGGGCGCGGCGCTCAGGGCGCGGCCATCCCGAAGTTGGAGGACGCAGCCCCTCGGTGCAAGATGATGTGACCACAAAGTGTCTGCGCCGCCTGCGCCGCCCGATCCTGCCGCCCCCGAGCCCTCTTCCCGCCCTGGCGGCCGTCCTCAGGGCTGGCGGCGGGCGCTCGGCCCGCTGCCCGAGGCCGGCTTCGAGCGCGGGCGCAGCCTGCTGCGGTCGGTCATGGCCGAGGCCGTGCCCGGCAGCTTCGAGGATCTCGGCAAGGTGCTGCTCCACTCTGCGCTGGTCGGCGTGGCCGCCGGGGTCGTGGCGCTCCTGTTCCTGGGTGGCCTCGAGCTGACCGAGCGGGTCTGCCTGCAGATGCTCGCGGGATACGTGCCGCTCCGCGCGCAAGGCGAGTCACTGCTGGAGGCGAGCGCGACCAGCTCGTTTCGGCCCTGGGTGCTGGTCCTTTTGCCGGCCATCGGCGCCCTCGGGTCGGGCCTTCTGACGCACAAGGTGCCCGAGACCCGCGGCGGCGGAGGTGACGCGATGATCCGCGCCTACCACCACGAGGGCAGCGTCGTCCGCCGGCGAGTCATCTGGGTCAAGGCGCTGGCGTCGATCCTCACCCTCGGCACCGGCGGCGCGGGCGGCCGCGAGGGCCCGACCATGCAGATCGGCGGTGCGCTCGGCTCCGCGGTCGCGCGGGCCCTCTCCGTCAGCGCGCGCGAGCGGCGCATCCTGCTCGTGGCCGGCGTCGCGGCCGGGATCTCGGCCGTCTTCAAGACCCCGCTCGGTGCGGCCTTGCTCGCGGTCGAGGTGCTGTTTCGCGACGACTTCGAGACCGAAGCCCTCGTGCCGGCGGTGCTCGCGAGCGTGATGGCTTACTCGGTCGTCATCTCGGTGTCCGGCGAGTCGGTGCTGTTCGCGCGCGCCGCGCGCTACCCCTTCGTCCCCTCGCACCTGCCGCTCTATGCGCTGCTGGCGCTCTTCGTATGCGTCCTCGCGAATGCGTTTCTGTTCGCGCTGCGCAGGGTGGAGTCGTGGTCCGTGCGGGTGCCCGTGCCCGGCTGGGCGCGCCCCGCCCTCGGCGGCCTGGCGCTGGGCCTTCTCATCACGCCAGCGATCCTGCTGGTCGGCCAGCACCTCGAGGCCCCCGGTCGCGGGCTCGGCATCCTCGGCGGTGGCCACGGCGCGGCCCAGCTGGCCATCACCGGCGCCACCTGGCTGCCGGGCGGCTGGCGCGGCGTCGAGCTGCTCCTCCTGCTGTGCGCGGGCAAGCTCGTCGCCTCGGCGCTGACCATCGGCTCGGGCGGCAGCGCGGGCGACTTCGCGCCGTCGCTCGCGCTCGGGGCCCTGCTCGGCGGCGCCTTCGGCCGCGCGGTGGAGCTCATCGTGCCCGCCGCCGGCATCGATCCGGGCGCCTTCGCGCTCGTCGGAATGGCCACCTTCTACGGAGGCGTGGCGCACGTGCCGCTCGCGGCCCTCGTGATCGTGTGCGAGCTCGCCGGCAACTACGACCTCCTGGTGCCGCTCATGCTGTCGGTGGGCATCGCCTTCGTGCTCCTGCGCGGCCGCTTCCTCTATCGCGCCCAGGTGCCCACGCGTCGCGACTCGCCCGCGCACCGCGAGCCGGACCAGGGCGACGTGCTGACGACGATGCGGGTGCGCGACGTGATGACGACGGGCCGCCCCTACGCGCGGCTCGAGCCCGGGACCTCCGCGACCGAGATGCTGCGCCGCATGTCGGCCAGCACCTGGCAGGACACGTTCCCGGTGCTCGACGAGGCGGGCCTGCTGCTCGGCGTCGTCCCGGCCGAGGCCGCGCGCGCGCTGGCGACGCCCGAGGGCCAGGAGGCGGCGGTCATCGCCGCGGACGCCATGCAACGGCCGGTGACCGTGCGGGCGGCGGACGACCTGCGGACGGCCAGCCGCCTCTTGCTCGAGAGCCAGCTGCGCGAGCTCCTGGTGGTCGACGACGCCGGCCGGATCGAGGGCTTCCTCGACGAGGCCGACGTCGCGCGCGCCTACCTGCAGGCCACCCGCAACCCTGGGCAATCGGGCATGCAGCCGGCGCAGCGCCGGGGCTGACTGGCTAACTTAGATCCCGGGCAGGCAGTAACCCGCCCACTGGGACGACGTCTTCATCGGGTTCTGGTGATGGCTCGGCATGTTGCGGTCATCGATGCACACCGACGAGTTGCGCATGTACACGCGGTCGCGCGGATTCGGCGCCAGGTTCTGGCCGTCGAAGTCCGTGACCACGCCCTGGCCGCCGCCCATCGTGGTACCGAAGCAACCGTCCTGGCTCCACTGGTAGTGATCGACCTCGCCGGGGCGAAGGCCCGCGTGTGGGACCTGCGTCGGCCACTTGTACGCGCAATACGGTCGCAGCGTGGCGTCCTCGAGGTAATGCTGCAGGATGAGGTTCTGCCCGGGCACGAGGCCAGCCTCGTCGCTGGTGCGCGGCATGAGGATCTGGCTGATGCAGCGAGCGCCGTTCGGCGTCCACTCCGCCTCGAGCCCGAACGGCACGCCGAGCGGCGCGGGTGCGCCGTACACGTTCGGATCCATCGAGTACGGCAGCTGGGTCATGACGCCCACGTTGTCCCAGACGTCGATGTAGATGCCGTCACGCGTATGCTCCTGGCCATCGCCGCAGTAGTCCGCTCGCACCATGCGCACGCACGCCTCGTGGGGCAGCTCGAGCGTCTGGGTCCCCTGACGCTTCCACGGGCGGTAGCCCCAGGCGGCGCACTTGCCGATCGCGCCGTTCATGCAAGCGAAGGTGATCTTGCGCGTGTAGTCGGCGCTCGAGGAGTCAATCAGCTTGCTCCCCGCGCCGGCGTAACCCTTGTCAAAGCTCCACTGCCCAGGCACCGCGATCGCGGGCACCGGGAAGCGATGGGTCGCGCTCGTCTGCGGGTCGGTTACATCGTAAGTCCCGCAGGCATAGGACCAGTGCGTGACGACGTGGGGCGGCAACGGCCGCGGTCTCGGGCGCCTACAGGGACGCCGCGCACCGAGATCGGGCTCGCAGAATGGGTCCTCGACGTCGAGGTCTGGATCGGGCTCGACGAGCTCTTTCCACTGCACCTTGACCACGTAGTAAAGGACGTCAGGGTTCGCGACATCGAGCTGTGGCACGTCCGCAGCGACCGGCTGCTGCACGTCCTCGATGTAGAGCTTGACCGCCGTACCATCGCCCATCGAGCCGTCGATCAACGCGCCCTTGTAGCCGGCGCCGGTCCTCGACCCAGCGCGGCGCCAGACGGCGTTCGTCAGGATGCCGCGATCGAGGTGCACGCCGCTCACCGGGTCGGACGGGGCCGTGACGGAAGGATTGAGGCCAGCCGCCGGCGGCGACCGCAGGAGCTTGAGCGTCGCGAGATTGGCGCCCTGCATCGCGTCCTCGGCGCCGTTCTGACGCCCGCCGTTCTGACGTCCACCGTTCTGACGCCCGCCGTTCTGGCGCCCGCCGTTCTGACGCCCGCCGTTGGCGACCAGGCCCCGCGGCGCTGCGCTCAGGCCAAAGCCGTCGGCCTTGCCCGCCGCGCCGCCCGGCTGGCTGGCCCAGTGCTCCGCCCATCCTTCGAGCGTGACCCCTTCCTCGTCCGGGCCGTCGTTCTCGGATACGGCCTCCGAACCACACCCGACCGCCATCGCGGCCGCCAACCAGAGCGATGATCTCATCGCGCCGCGACAAAGCAATCCCTGCGCCATGAGGTTGCCGTGTTGTTCTGATGGGTTACGTCGAGCAAAGACGGCTCGGCGGCAAGGGTCGAGGCAAAGCTTGCCCAGGGTGGCCACCTCGGTAGTCAGTGCCTCTGAACAGCAGTCAATGAATGTCCGCACAGACCCGCAGGCCAATCATGGGCGTGCGTAGCGCGGGCTCGGTCGGCTCCCGGTTCGGCAGGAGCAGCGTGGAGCGATCCTGGTCGTAGGAGCCGCCCTTGAGGGCAAAGCCGCGGGCGCCGAGCGCACGCGTCCACTCGAAGACGTTGCCCGAGGCATCGAGGAGCCCGAACGCACTCTCCGAGGCGGGGTGGGAACCGACCTCGTCAGGGCCGAACGCCTCGGGCACGCGACCGTAGGTCAGGTCGAAGTCGGCATCGTCAGGGTCGAGGCGATCACCGTGCGGGTAGTCGCGGTCGTCCGCGCCCCGGGCTGCCCGCTCCCACTCGAGCTCCGTACAGAGGCGAGCCCCTGGCACACGGCCCGTGTCGGCCAGCCAACTCACGAACGCCTCGGCGTCCCCCGAGCTGATGCCGGTCACGGGCAGCCGCCTCCAGTCGACGTGATCTCGCCGCGCTCGCCTCTCATACACGAGCGGCTCCCCCAGCCGCGCGATGTAGCGCCGGTTCTTCGGCCGAAGCTCGAGGCGCCAGCCGCTCGGCTCCTCGACCAGGCGCACGGTGGCACCGTTGAAGTGGGTGCCGCCGGGGCTGCGCGTGCGACGCTCGGCCGGCGGCAGGGACTCGAGAAACGCGATCCACTCGGCGTACGTGGTCTCGGTCCGCGCCACGAGGTACGCGCCCGTGTGCACCTCGTGCAGGGGTGTCGCATAGAAGAATCCGCGACGAAGATCGTCGTCGCCGCGCAGGCCAAGCAGGAACCGGCCGGCAGGCACGTGGACGAAGCCGGCCGGCACGGAGCGCGCCAAGGGCAGATCGACGGCGAGCGGCAAGCGCTCACCGCGCGCAATCACGAACGGCAAGCGCACGCGCGCGCGGCCCGGCGCCTCGAGCTCGAGCCGGTACGAGCCCGGGGCCAGCGCACGCGCGCGCACCGGCGTCGGACCGAGGTCCTCAGGCTCCGACAGGGGCCGCCTGCCCTCTGGGGTCTGGCCATACCGAGAGAGCCGTGCGCGGGCGCCAGGCGGCGTCGTCGTGACGGACATCTCCGCACGTTCGGTGTGTCGCGCACGGCGGCTGCCGTCGTCATCGAAGCGCGCGAGCCGACGCAAGAGCGCCTCCCCCTCGGCCCGACGACCCTCGCGCTCGGCATCGTCGAGCCGAGCCGAGAGCAGATCTGCCAGCAGCGCACGGACACGGGCGTCCGCGGGCTCGAGCTGGAGAGCCGTCTCGAGCGCATCCTCGGCCTGGGCGTCCGACACGCGCACTGCGGCCTCGAAGCCGCGAGCTCGCGCCCAGTCCTCCTCGGCGCGTTCATTCTGCGCGGCATCGAACGCGGCGAAGGCGACCTTGCGCGAGCCGCTGGCGTCATCGCGACGCACGCGACTCTCGG
>JAHFDS010000318.1:0-372 GCA_023248855.1 Myxococcales bacterium | reverse complement strand
GAGCGCGCGACAGCTGCTGCTCGACGCGGCCCAGCCGGTCCCAGCGCGCCTCGAGACGCGCGGCGCCGAACACCGCACCGGCGGCGAGCGGTACGCCGAGCATGATCGCGACGCGGAGCCAGCGCGCACGGCGCACCGCGCCCTGCGAGCGCTGCAAGAACTCGCGCTCGCGTGGTTGCAGCTCGAGCGCGTCGAGCGCCGATGCTTCCTCGAGCGCGCGCCGGGTCCACAGCGCCGCCCGCGGGCGTCCCTGCCGCTCCCACTCCGCCGCGGCAGCCGACACGCGCCCCACCAGCGCACGCGTCTCGGCGCTGCGATCGAGCCACGCGCCGAGCGTGCCCCATCCCGACACCAGCGCCTCGTGCACCAGGG
>JAHFDS010000317.1 GCA_023248855.1 Myxococcales bacterium | reverse complement strand
CTCCTCCTCCTGGCCCTGCTGGGCTGCTTCGACTGGGACGCGGCGGGGCGTTGCTACGGCGATCACGCGGGCGCCTGTGCCATCGCGGCGGACGGCGGACGGCGCGACGCCGCGGCGGACGGACCCATGTCACCCGCGACGCGCTGCACGCAGCGCGGAGGCCTGCTGTGCGATCCCTTCGAGGGTACCTGGAGCGGCGACTGGTCGACGGACCGCGCGCCCGCGAGCTCGATCATCGAGATCGACGCCTCACGCCCCTACCGCGGCGGCGCTGCGGCGCACTTCCACACGGACGCGGTGGCGATGCGCGGCCGCGCTCTGGCGACGCTGCTCGAGGAGCGCACCGAGAAGCCGACGGCGCCGGCGGAGCTCTGGCTCCGCGCGTTCGTGCTCCTCTCGTCGCCGGCCAGCCCGCCGACGGTGACGCTGCTGTCGCGGGCGCAAGCGCAGGCGCCCTTCCACGCGGTCACGCTCGGCCTGCAGGCGGGACGCCTCACGCTTTCCAGCGAGCTCGCGCCGTCGCGCACGACGTCGGCGACCGATCTGCCGACGGGCCGCTGGGTGTGCCTCGAGCTCGCGATCGTCGGCGGTGTCCCCGGAGAGCTGCGCGTACGCCTCGATGGAACAGAGGTGAGCGACCTCCATCGCACCGAGGCGACGCAGGCCACGCCGCCCTTCGGCGACGTCGAGGTCGGCCTGACCATCGCTGCGGACGCCGGGGCCCAGCCGGCGCTCGACCTGTGGGTGGACGAGCTCCTCATCGACACCCGCGAGACCCACTGCGAGGACTGAAGATCCCCGGATATTCTGCCGAATACTGCAATTATCACCTGCATTTGCGATTTTTCTCCGGCTCCGCGTGCAACGGCGCGTCGCTCGGCGTGTCAGGGGGCATGAACCTGGAGGCCCCGATGCGAAGCCTGCTCCCGCTGTCCCTGATCCTCGGCGCCTGCGGCGGCGCCGTCACCCCCACGGACGATGCGTTCCTGTCCGAGGTCGCCGCGCAGACGAAGGGCGTCACCGATATGCGCACCGACCGGCAGCCGTGGTGCCTGCCCGACGGGTTCCAGCGGCTCTTGCCGTGCGCGTCGTCGGGTGACGCCTGCGGCACAGGCCTCGTCTGCGTCGCGCCGTCGGGCGCCGCGGGCACGGGCTGGTGTGTCCCGGCCCAGGCGCCCACACGCTGCAGCCGCGGCGGATCGGGGAGCGCTCCGACGACTTGTCCCGCCGGGACCTCCTGCCGGGGTGTGCCCGGGACCGGCGGCGGCGCTGGCGCAGGAGGCAATGCGGGCGCCGGCGGAGGCAATGCGGGCGCCGGCGGAGGCAATGCGGGCGCCGGCGGAGGCAATGCGGGCGCCGGCGGAGGCAATGCGGGCGCTGGCGGAGGCAATGCGGGCGGAGGCAATGCGGGCGCCGGTGGAGGCAATGCGGGCGCGGGCGGAGGCAATGCGGGCGCGGGCGGCGCGGGCGCCAGCGGGATCTGGCATCCGGTGCCCGGTACGTCGTGGCAGTGGCAGCTCTCGGGCACGCTGGATACGTCGCTCGCGGTGCAGGCCTACGACATCGACCTGTTCGAGACGTCTGCACAGACGATCGCCGGGTTGCACGCGCAGGGCCGGCGGGTGATCTGCTACTTCAGCGCCGGCTCCTACGAGCCCGGTCGCCCCGATTCGTCCCGGTTTCCGGCGGCGACGCTCGGCAACGAGCTCGACGGCTGGCCGGGCGAGCGCTGGCTGGACACGCGCGCGCAGGCGGTGCGTGACCTCATGATCGCGCGCCTCGACCTCGCGACGCAGAAGGCCTGCGACGGTGTCGAACCGGACAACGTGGACGGCTACGCCAACCAGAACGGACTCGGCCTGACTGCGGCCAACCAGCTGGACTACAACCGCTTCCTCGCGACTTCCGCCCACGCCCGCGGGCTCTCCGTGGGTCTCAAGAACGACCTCGGCCAGGTGCGCGACCTCGTCTCCGCGTTCGACTGGGCGCTCAACGAGCAGTGCTTCCAGTACGACGAATGCGACTCGCTCCGCCCCTTCATCGACGCCGGCAAGGCCGTCTTCGAGGTCGAATACGGCACGCAGAGCCTCGCAGCGAGTGTCTGCCCCCGCGCCAATGCCCTCGGCTTCGACACGCTCATCAAACGCCTCGAGCTCGACGCCTTCCGCATCGCCTGCCGCTGAGCTAAGCAGAGTCGCATTGATCCGGCGCCATCCGTAGCCGGTCCCGGTCCCGCTCCCGATCCGAGTCCGGTATTCGAGCTGGCTCAGCCGCTGCGGTCGAGGAACTGGACGCTCGGGACCGGGACCGGACCGGACCCAGAGCGCTGGCGCGGGGTCTACGCGTTTCTGTCTATGTGGGCTCGGCGTCGAACACGGGCAGCGCTCCCGCCACGACGTGCCAGCTCGCCCGCGACGCGAAGTGGACGTTCCGGGTGGGACGTGCGCCGGGATCCTCGTCCAGCGCGCCGGCCGGCACGATGAACGCCTTGCCGTTGCGCGTGAGCCACGGCATGCCGGAGCCGCACACCTCGCAGAACCCATTGCACCAGGCCTTCGCGGTCGGCAGCTCGAAGCGACGCACGCGCTCTTCTCCGCGGATCCACGACAGCTGATCGGCCACGACGGCGCTGTTCGCCGCGTGCGCGGATCCCGACCGCTTGCGGCAGCGCGTGCAGTGGCAGTACTGGAAAAATCGGTAGGCGGCCGGATCCGAGCTCGACCGCACCGCAGACGCAGGTTCCTCTGGGCATGGGCGCGATCTTACACGCCGGCGACGGTCAGCCCGCCGTACGCGGGACCATCGCTAGGTTGATGGGCGCGATGACCGGTTCTGTCTAGAAACACCCCGGGCGATTGACGCTCGGCTCGGGCGCTGCATTCGACAGGATCTCCCGCAAGTACACGTACTCGGCGTCGCAGAAGACGGCGGGGCCCTGCCCGTCCAGCTCGGCGCGCTCCTCGAAGGGGCGCTGGCCACCATTGTCCATCAGGCGATTGGGCGCGTCTCCGAGGTCGTGGAAGTCGCCGGCGGCAACGTCGGGATTGGCGAGGCCGAGGGAGTGGCCGAGCTCGTGCGAGAGCGTCGTGCCGAGGAGATTTCCGAGCACCTGCACGGCGCACGCGATGATGCCGGCGCGATCGCTCAGCTTCGCGGGGCAGTCGTCGGGCGAGATCGGGTCGAGTCCGTTCTGGAGGTCGCGCACGGTCGCCGGCCGCCCGCCGCGGTCCTCGCGCAGCGGATCGAAGATCTGGTCGAACCGCTTCGAGGCGCCGTCGATCTTCTTCACGTCGGCCGGCGGGTGCTGCGAAAAGGCCAGGAACGAGTCCGCGAAGACGCCGCCGTAGCCGGGGTAGCCGCCGGCCAGGGTCTGCGCATTGACGCTGCCGATGTGATCGTAGAGGCGGTGATTGCCGATGTCCTTGCCCTCGGTATTGTCGTAGCCGAGCAAACCCCCGCCATTGGGGTCCGGTCCCACGATGTCCACCTCGGTGAACTGGAAGAAGTCGGCCGGGATTTCCTGCCGGAACTCCACCGAGATGCCGCGATAGTCGCGCGCCGCCACGGCCAGCACGCGCTCGCGGATCTCGCGATCGAACGCGCGCAGGCCGAAGCGGCGCAGGCTCGCGACGTACGAGGCCTCGAAGTTCACCCAGACGATCTGCCTGACCGGCAAGAGCTCGAACGCGATCGCCGCACCGGCGCCCTGCAGCACGTCACCGCCCGCGGCGACGACAGGTGTGGCCGTCCCGCGCAGGGTGCCCCGCGTGCGGCGCAGGTCGATGGCCCGGCCGACCGCGTCCTCCTCGTTGAGGACGTAGCGCAGGCGCTGGCCAGAGTCGAACGCGGGCACGACGTCGAGCTGCACCGGCCGCGCCTGACCGTCGCCCGCATCGAACACACCCTCGAGGTGCACGGTCGTGCTCTCCCCGGCGCCGAGGTCGCCCACGAACCCGAAACCCACCAGATCGACGTACTGACCGAGGCTCACCTGGCGCGTGCTCACGCCCGTCAGGGTCGTCTTGTCGAGCCGCGCCGAGATCGCCTGCGGCGACGACGACCGCCCGCCGGGGTTTTTCAGGGTCACCTCGCCCTCGAACAGGCCCGGACGCAGCCCCGCGATCGCCGCGCGCCAGAGGAAATACCCGCGCCGGCGGTCGAACTCGTGCAGGATCTGGACGGGCAGATCGAGCTCCACCGGCCGCTGCTTCGTGGAGGGCAGGCCATTTTCGCCGTCGAGCGTGAACGTCCCGTGCAGGTGCGCCGCGGTCTGCCCCTCCTTGCCCCCGAGCAGGAGGCCCTCGCCCGCGACCTCGATGCGATCGTTCAGAAAGACGATGCCACCGTAGCTGGTCCCGCTGAGCTGCGCGTCGAGCCCGCGCAGGACCTCGACCTCCACGGCCTCGCTCTGTGGCCCCTTGGCGTCGGGATAGTGCACGCGGAGCCGGAGGTCGTGCTTGCCCGGCCCGAGCACGTCGAGCAAGTCCTGCCCCGAGAGCGCGAGGCGCTGGCTGGTGAGCACCGTCGACGGCACGGAGGTCCCCTGGCCGTCCAGCAGAAGGACGACCTCCGGGGCGTCCTCGCCCACGCGGAAGCCGCTGCCGATCAGCACGACCTGGGTGCTCGGCAACACCTGGCGAGGGAGCAGGCTGCTCACCTGCGCGGGGTCGCCGATGAACCGCGGAGGGTCGGGGTCGCCGCACCCCCCGGCGACGATCGCCAGAGCGAGCGCACCCGCGAGCGCGCTAGCGGCAATGCCGGTCACAGAGGGCAACGCAAACGCTGACGCAAACGCTGACGCCGACGAAAACCCACTGGCCCCTGGTGCGTTGCCCTGCGTAAGTCCATGAAGCCTCCTGGGATCCCCATCGTCGTGGGGGTGGACGCGGTGACCACCGCTGACCGTCAGCGTCAGCGTTTGCGTCAGCGTCCCCGTTGGCTGACCTGCATTGGCGCTAGCGGGGCGCATCGCGCGGCCCCTCACATGCGCGAAATCGTGAGCGCGTAGTCATTGCTCGCATTGCCGTAGCCCTTGACGACCACGAAATAGGTGCCGTCCGCGGGCGCCATCCACGTCATGTGCTCGGGCGCGGTGGCGCCCTGGCCATTGGTGGTCATGCACGACGCCACCGGCGGGCACGGCGTCAGGTCGGTCACGCCGTCCTTGTCATAGACGTGGAGATCGAGATCCTGCGCGCTCGTGGTCTGCGTGAACGCGAGATCGATCGTCAGCGTCTGCCCGCGGAACACCGGCACGGCGTAGAAATCGGCGTTGTCGGGGCAGATCTTGCCCATCGCGTGGTACGGCCCCGTGAGCAGCATGCTCGACGTGTTCACGGCCTGGAAGTGATCGTCATTGGGCTCGAGCGCGTCGTCGAGGCAGCAGGTCCCCGGCGTGCGCGTGAGCGTGAGCGCGTACGCCGACGTGGTCGGGGGCATGTAGCCGTACACCTCGAGGAAGTACAGGCCCGGCTGGCGAATGCACTGGGTGACGCTCTCGCTCGGCCCGGTGCCCTCGCTCTTGCGCACCACCGCGCCGGCCGAGTCGGTGAGCTTCATGTCGAGATCGACCATCCCGGCCCGGGAGTCGAACGCGATCTGCGCCGTGACCAGCGTCTCCTGCGTGATGTTCAGACGGAACCAGTCGTCGTTGTTGCTCGACATGCCGGCCGGACACAGCATGAGGTTGTAGGTGCCGGGGCGCAGATCGCTCGCCGCGGCGCTGCCGATCGTCGTCGGCGTGTCGTTCGGCTCGAGCGCGTCGTCCATGCACGCCGGCGGCGGTGGAGTGGGATCGCACGTGCCGGAGGTCGGCACGCACTGCTTGCGCGCGGCGCGGGTGCCCGTCACCGGCATCGCCGAGCAGGTCGAGCCCATCGGGCACGCCTGGCCGCCTTCGCAGTCCGAGAGGCAGAACGACATCCCGGCCGTGCCCACACGCGCGCACAGGTTCATGCCCCCGCACTGGATGTCGTCGGTGCACGCCATGCAGTACCCGACGGTGGCGGAGCCACCGGCGGTGACCGGGAGCGTGAACACGCCCGAGGCCGGGGCCTGCGACGTGTGATCGCAGTCGCCGCTCGAGTCGTCGCTGTCCTGCGCGACGACCAGGTAGTAGAGGGTCTTCTGCGCGCCCGCAGGCTCGCTGGCGACCGGGTTCGGGATCTCGGCGACGTAGGTGCCGTCGCGCACATCGCCGGAGGTCCGCATCATCTCGAGCTGCTGCAGCATCGAGAAGTCGATCGGGTTGGTTGGCTGCGTCAGGGCCCAGTAGAGCAGCGGCGACGACTTGAGCCCGATGTCATCGGTCACGTGGGCCTCGATGCGCAGGTTGGCGCGCGTGGTCTGCGGGCCGGGCGACGTGTGCGCGATCGCGGGCGCGGTGCCAGGGCAGCCCATCCGCGGCGGCTTGCGCAGGACCACCAGGAACGGCTTCATCGTCGGCGCGTTCACGTGGTCGTCGGCGCGCAGGAGGATCGTGTAGCGGTCCTGCGCGGCGACCTGCTCGTTCGAGGGGCACCAGTCGAGCGTCGCCGAGAGCGGCTGCTCCTGCGTCACGCGGACGTTCTCCACGATCGGCGCCGCGGCCTCGATCTTCACCTCGGGCGAGTCCGGATCGTCAACCACCACGGGCAGCTTGAGGCAGCGCTGCTGGGCGAGATCGAGCGTCGTGCCGTTGCCCGAGGGCGAGCGGAACACCGGCGCGGTGGCGTTGCCGGCCGCTGCCATGACGACGACGGAGATGGTCTCGTGGACCCGGGTGGTCCCATCGGAGACCGAGAAGTCGAGCTCGAAGGTGCCGACATCGCTCGCGAGCGGCGTCCAGCGGAACACCGCCAGCGTGTCGCCGAACTGCTGCAGCGTCGGCTTCTTGGGGCGCTTGGCGAGGTCCGGGATCCCGGGCATCTCGTAGCCGAAGGTGAGCTTGTCGCCGTCGGGATCGGAGGCCCGAAGCTCGATCATGAGCTCGGCGCCGACCACCCCGGTCTTGTCGCCGATGTCGTCGAAGCGCGGTTTTCGTGACCCCGACGCGCACGAGAGCAACGCCAGCGACAGGGCTGTGATACCGCGCACGGAGGAGGGGGCCACGACTCCTCCTATATACCCTGCGAATGGCACAGGGGAAAATCGACCGGGATCACGTCGCATCCGAGGATGAAACGGGGCACCCCGCGTTCCTTCCCGGCCCGTCAGCCCCCGACGCCGATCGTGAGGACGCGCCGCAGCTCCACCAGCTCGGGCGCGACCGCGAAGCGACACAGCTCCGCGAGCTCCGGATCGACCCGCACCGCCTCGAAAAGGGGCGTCGCCTCGCCCAGGGCGCGGCCGAGCGCGAAGAGGCCGTCGCCCACGGAGCCGGACAGCAACGAAGCCGCGCGGTTGGCCGAGTGGAGCGCCGCCCGCGGGAGGTCCTCGAACGCCATCGGGCTCGCACACTCGAGCGCGAGCCCGCCGATCTCGGGAGGCAGCCGCCGCGGCAGGATCTTCTGCACGCGCTTCTTTGCGTCCGCCACCTCCGTCATGGTCAGGAGCGAAGTCGTGTAGTCCGGGACGAAGAGCGTCACCACCCCGGCGACCAGCCGCGCGAGCTCCTTGGCCTCGAGCCGCGCCAGGAGCGCGGTGCGCGTCGCGAGCAGCCACAGGGTGCGGCCGGCCGCCCAGCGCAGCACGCCCTCGGCGCCGCCGACCAGCGCCGCGCCCACCACCACGGTGGCGGGTGAGCCGGGGGCGGCGAACAGGGCGTAGGGACGCGCCTGCGAGACATAGAGCTGATGCTCGGGGGGGTGCAGGATCTCCGCGACGCGCTCGAACGCCGAGAGCGCCTTCGAGCCCCGCCCGGCGCGGTCGCCGCGACCGACGCCGAGATACTCGAAGTTCTCCTGGAAGTCGCGGGAGAGCGGCAGCTCGAGGTGCGCCATCAGGTTGCGCACCGCCGGCAGAAGGCCCGGGTGGAAGACCTGCTCCGCCACTGCGAGCTCCCCCACCGCGGCGCCTGCCCCGGGAGCTCGCTGGCCGAGCCGGCCGAGCGTCTCGAGCTCGTCACCCCCGGCGCGCCCGAGCGCATGGAGCACCGCCGCGGCGCCCTGCTCCACGTCCGGCTGCGAGCGGTAGCGCGCCAGCGCCGCGATCGCGCGATAGGCGCGCTCGTCGGTCGCATCGGCGAGCAGGCGCTGCCGGTACAAGCCCGCGACGCGATCGAGCAGCACGCGCTGGCGCATGGCGTCGCCGCGACGCCCGTAGAACGTGGACAGCGCGCCCACGACCTCGAGGTCCTCGGGCGCGTCGTCGACCGCACGACGCAGCGTCTCCTCCGCGGCGCGCACGTCGCCGAAGCCGCGCTCCGCGATCTCCGCGCAACGCAGGAGCCGGCGGGCGCGGCCCGCCAGGGTGGTCTCGAGATCCGCGAGCCGGGTGGCGTTCGCCAGCGCCCCCCGCAGATCCCCGAGCCGCTCGAGCACGGTCGACAGGGTCTCGAGCGCCTTGCCGTAGTTCGGATCCACGCGCAGGCACGCGCCGAGCCAGCGTGCGGCGCGCGGCAGATCGGGCAACGGTCCGGCGGCGATGAGGCCGAGGCGCAGGTACGCCTCGCGCAACATCCGGCGCTCGGCGTGCGTGTCGACCAGCCGCGACAGCGCCGATTGCTCGGCCGAGAAGTCGCCCTCGGCGTGGCAGTGCTCGCCGAGCGCCCACAGCGCGGCGGCGCTCTTCGGGCCCCGGGTGACGGCGCGCTCGAGCACCCGGCGCGCCGCGGCCCGCTCACCGGGCAGCTCCTGCTGCAGGGCCGCCAGCTCCAGATCGAGCGCGATGCCGATCTCGGCGTCCTCCTCCCTTCGCGACTGCGCCTCGAGCAACGCCGCCAGCTCGGCGTGGCGATCGTGCGCTCGCAGGAGCTCGCGCAGCGCGCCGAAGGCCTCGGTCGCGCCAGGGTTGGCCTCGAGCGCCGATCGGTACGCCGTGATGGCGCGCTCGTCGTCCGACAGGTGGAAGCGGGCGATCTCGCCCTCCACCATCCACGCTTCGGCCCTCGAACCGGGGTCCGCGTGCCGGGGCGCAGCCTGGCCGAGCCATCGCGCCGCCTCGCCGAGCTCGCCGGCTGCGAGCGCCCAGAGGGCAAGCAGGAGCAGCGCGGGCAGGTGTCCATCGTCCGCAGCCACGGCCTCGAGCAGGCGCGACCGGGCGTCGTCGAGCTGTCCTGCCTGCTCGAGCGCCAGTGCCACGCCGACCAGGTAGGCCGCGCGGCCGGTGCCCGACTCACCGCGCGCGCGCTCCACCAGCCGGTCGAGCGAGTCGGCCTCCTGCGCCGCCGGGAGCAGGGATGCGGCGCTGCCCGCGCGCTCCACGAGTCGCTTTCGCTCCGCGCGCACCGCCTCCTCGAGCGGCGGGTCCAGCGCGTCGCCGCGCGCATCACGCAGCCTCTTGAGCAGGCGCCCGTACAGCTCGGAGAGGTGCTCGCGATCGCGCGGTGCGCGCTCGAGCGCCACCAGCGCCGAGGCGTCCGTCGGATCGGCGGCGAGGGCGGCCTCCTCGGCCGACAGGCGCGCGCTGTCGGCGACGCCGACCAGACCGGCCAGCGCGGAGGCGTGCAGCGCGCGCGCGCGCGCAGGACCGGAGCGCGGATCCGCGGGATCGAGGGCCCGCGCGG
>JAHFDS010000316.1 GCA_023248855.1 Myxococcales bacterium | reverse complement strand
CCGCGCCGCTCGGCGCCTGGGCCCGCGCGGTCGCGCCTGCCGCAGCCCCCATCGTGCCCATCGTGCCCATCGTGCCGGCCGCGCCCGCGCGCGCGAGCGGGTTCTTGACGTCGAGGAACATGTTGTAGTCGATGTACGGAACCACCGAGAGCATGTCCATCTCGAGCACCGGAACCTCGACGTCGAAGCCCAGCGCCTTGAACGAATCGTCCACGCTGGTGGCATCCTTGACGAAATTGCCCTCGGCGTCGCGGGCGAAGTCCCCCGTCGCCTGGCCGGGCGCAGCCGCCTTGCGCGAAAGGACGATCGGCGCGCGGCGGTCGACCACCGAGGTCACGCCGACCGCCATGCGGCGGAGGAGCGGGATGCCGGTGCCGTTCAGCGGACGCGCATAGCCGCGCACGCCGACCAGGCCCGCGTTCTCGCCGCCATAGGACTTGTCGCCGTCGGCGCCCGAGACGATGTTGTCGAACAGGGTCTCGACCCCGCCCCACTCGGTGTTCACGTCGAGCTGCAGGCCGAACTTGGCGTGGTCGAGGCTGGCGTTGTTGACGTAGCGCGAGACCAGCGTCGAGTGGCCGAGGTTGGCGCCGCCAAGCTCGCCCGCGAGGACGTAGAGCAGATCGCCCTTATGGCCCCAGCGGACGTAGCGGATGATCTTGCCGTAGTCGCCGATCTCGTCCCAGTCGGCCTTGCGCAGGACGCCGCCGTAGGCCTTGAGATCGCGCGAGGACGTCGGGTGCATCATGTCCATCGCGAACTTGCCGGGACCGCCGCCCTCGTAGACGAGGAGGTTCAGCGGCGCCTGCACGCCGACGCCGATCTGGCCGAGGTTGAGCTCGAACCCGAGGTTCATGCGCGCGTAGTAGTCGTCGCCGATGGCGCCGAAGCCGAGGCCGGCACCGATCGACTTGCCCTCCCCGGGCATCATCGGCGGTGTCATGCCGCGCGCGCCCGACAGGCCGAAGCTCGGGAAGTCCGCCGACGGCGGCTTGGCCGCGTCAGGCGCCACGGGCGACGGACCGTCGGCGTGCGCCACGAGCGGCGCGAGTGTGACTGCGGTAGCGAGCGCGGCCAGCTTGGTGATGTGCATTCCCCCTCCGGCCGCCGAGCTTACTCCGGGGAACTGACTGCCAGAAGTTTCGTGCCTACTCGGGGTCGATCGTGCCGACGTAGAAGCGGATCTCGCGCACCGGCTGGCCGGAGATCGCGGTCGCCAGCTTCTCCAGGATCATGCGCTTCAGCATCACCAGCTCGTTGGCGTAGGCCGCCGTCGCGACGCGCACGACCAGCGTGTCGTCGACCAGCCGTTCGGCCTGCGTGCGGGCTGCCACGCGCGCGCCCACCGCCTTGGGCCACGCCAGCACGGCGTCGGCCTCGCGCATGCGCGCGGGCCCCATCATCGACTCCAGCACCTTGCGAATCAGACCGCCTACCGCCACCGGCTCGGCGCGTCGCTTCCTGCGCTTGGCCCTGGGAATCATCGGCGCCCCATGCGCGCAAGGGTACGCCTCCGCGCCCCCTTCGACGAGCGCTCGCGCCTCGTTCGGCAGAGATCCAGCTCTCGATACGTGCGAAGCTACATGGAGTGCGCTTCACGCGTGGCTGGGTGACGGCAGCCGTGGCCGCGATGGCCGGCTGGTCGCTGCTCCACGCACGGCCAGAAGCAAGGGCCGATCCACCAGCCAAGACGCTTCGTTTCGGGACCATCGCGCCCGAGGGCTCGCCTTGGATGGACACTGCCCAGAAAATCGGCGAGGCGATCTCGAGGAGCTCCCACGGCGCGTTGAAGCTCAAGAGCTTCTCCGGAGCCCTGACCGGCGACGAGGGCGAGCTCGCGAGCCAGCTGCAGCGCGGACAGCTCGACCTCGCCGGCCTGAGCGGCGGCGCCCTGTTCGGCATCGTGCCCGAGGCCACAGTGCTCGAGCTGCCGTTTCTGTTCCGCAATCAGGACGAGGCCGAGCGCGTGGTCCGCCGGGTCCTCGCACCGATGCGGGCAGCGGCGGCGAAGCGTGGGGTGTGGGTGATCGGCGTCGGTCACATCGGCTTTCGCCACTTTGGAACGCGCGTGCCCATCCGGACGCTGGCTGATCTGCGCGCCCTGCGCATGCGCTCCCAGCCCAGTCCCGCGCACCGGCAGTTCTGGGATGCGCTCGGCGTGCGGCACCAACCCATCGGCGCGCCCGCGGTGATACGCGCCTTCGAGGCCGGCGAGATCGACGCGATCGACGGTGCCTTGACCTGGGTGTTCGCCAGCGCCTGGCACCAGCAGATCAAGTACTACACCCTGAGCGGGCACATCTACCAGCCCGCGTTGATCCTCGCGGGAGCCCAGGGCAGCGCAAGAGTGCCCGTGGCCGTTCGCAAGGCCGTCGACGCCCTCGCGGAGGGCTGGATCCGGGAGAACGCACAGCGCGTCCGCGAGGTGGAGACCATGTTGCAGGGCTCCCTGACCAGCCTCGGGGTCACCGTGCAGCCCATGCCCCCGGCACTGCGAGAAGAGCTGCGTCGGCTCACGAGCCCCCTCATCGAGGACTTCCGCCGGCGAGCCTCGCCCACGCAGCGCCAGCTGCTCGCCACCATCGAGGCGGAGCTCGCGCGGATCCGCGCGGGCAAATGAGCAGGAACGCTTCGACCGCGCATCAGACCGCATCAGACCCAGCCACAAGGGAGTGGGCGCTCGAACCTCTGGTATGGTGCGCCGCTTAGGAGGATGACATGTTCGGGATCCGTGGCTGGCTCGCTCTAGGTTCTCTGCTCTCTCTACTGCTTTCCGCGAGCGCCGGCGCCAAGCCAGGCGCGTACACCGACCTCGGCGGCGGCTGGGACAGCGTCGGCGGTATCGTCGCCCTCGACGGCAAGCTCTACATCACGAGCGGCGGCACGCTCTACGAGGTCACCAAGGACGGCAAGCACAAGAGCCTGACGAGCAGCTGGGACAGCGTCGGCGGCATGGCCACGCTCGACGGCAAGCTCTACATCCTCAGCGGCGGCACGCTGTACGTCGCCGGCAAGGACGGCAAGTACACCGCGCTGACCGACAGCTGGAGCGACGTCGGCGGTATGACCGCGCTCGACGGCAAGCTCTACATCGTCAGCGGCGGCACGCTCTACGTCGCCGGCAAGGACGGCAAGTACACCGCGCTGACGAACAGCTGGGACAAGGTCGCGGGCATCACCGCGACCGGCGGCAAGCTCTACATCGTCAGCGGCGGCACGCTCTACGAAGCCGGCAAGGATGGCAAGTACAAGAGCCTCGGCGGCAGCTGGGATGGCGTCGGCGGCATGGCCGCGCTCGGCGGCAAGCTCTACGTCGCGAGCGGCGGCACGCTCTACGAGAGCACGACCGCGGGCAAGTACAAGAGCCTGGGTGCGAGCTGGGACAGCGCGGCGGGCATCGCGGCGCTCGACGGCAAGCTCTACATCGTCAGCGGGGGCACGCTCTACGCCGCCGAGGTGAAATAGGGCAACGGGTGTAGTCTCCTCGGGTGGACGATCGACCGGCACCGCCGCGCTACGTGCTGCACCTGGCGCTGTTCGCGGCCACCTGCCTGACCACCACCTGGGTCGGCATCGACCATGCGTTCGGGTCGACCGGCCAGCTGACCGATGGCCTCGCCTACTCCGTGCCGCTCATGGCCATCCTGCTCGCCCACGAGCTCGGACACTTCATCACCGCCAAGATCCACCGGGTCGAAGCCAGCCTGCCCTACTTCGTTCCGCTCCCGTTCGCCTTCGGGACGTTCGGCGCGGTCATCCTGGCGCCGCGCGGGACCACCGACCGCGCCCGCACGCTCGACGTCGCCATCGCGGGCCCGCTGGCGGGCCTCGCGATCGCGCTCCCGGTCCTGTGGTGGGGCATCGCGCACTCGCCCGTCTTGCCGATCGCCCAGATGGGCGCCAATTCCGAGATGGAAGGCAACTCGGTCGTCTACCTGGCGATGAAGTACCTCGTGCACGGCCGGTGGCTGCCGGGAGGCGGGCTCGACATCAACATGCACCCGACCGCGCTGGCGGGCTGGGTCGGCTTGTTCGTGACGATGCTGAACCTCCTGCCGGTCGGCCAGCTCGACGGCGGGCACGTCGGCGCGGCGCTGCTCGGCGAGCGCTTCGAGCTCGCCGCGCGCTCGATCCACAAGGGGCTCTTGCCGCTCTGGGCGATGGGAAACTTCGCCTACCTCACGTGGCTCTCGAGCCGGGTGGGACTGCCCACCGAGGACCGCTTCGATCTCGGGCTCAAGGCGGCCCTGTTGCCGCTCACCTGGATGGCGCTCCTGTCGCTGATGCGCCGGCTCGACAACGGCAGGTATCATCCGGCGCTGGATCCCGAGCCGCTCGGCCCCCGGCGTCGGGCCCTCGGCATCTTCGGCCTGGCGCTGTTCGTGCTGCTGTTCCTGCCCTATCCTTTCCGGCCCAGCCTCGAGACCTGGGGACCCGACGGGCCGCCGAAGCCGCGCACCACCGGTCCGGCCAATCTGCCGGCAAGGGTTCCAGGCGAGCCCCCGCGCTCCCCGCGAGCGCCGGGAGACAAGGGGTAGTATCCTCCTTCCTTACATGAGCGAGTCCCAGACGGGTCTACGCCTCAAGGACATCCTGGACCTCGACGCCTTCCGCAGGATCGCGGAGGGCTACGCAGAGCTGGATGGCCTCGGCATCACGCTGTTCGACCTCGACGGGGAGCGCGTCGTGCAGGTGGGGCCGTCCCGCCTTCCGCTGTGCGAATGGCTGAACACACGTGCGGTCGGCGCGGGAAGGTGCAAGAGCCAGCTGGCCGAGCTCGCATCGACGCGCCCGGCGCCGGGCAGCCGCGGATCGTGTACGTGCTTCACCGGCTACCAGTACCGTGTCGTGCCGGTCGAGTACGACGGCGCGAACATCGGGAGGCTCGCGTTCGGCCCGATGCTCGAGGGCGAGCGGCGCGACTCGCTGCCGCCGCCCGTCGTGGAGCTGTGCGCAGACGCCGGCGATCGCGACCTCGCGCACCGCGCGGACCACAAGGCCCGCCGGCACGCGGAGATCGATCACGCCGTGGACCGCATCTCGCGCGCGCTGTCGAGCCTGATCGGCGCGGCGTGGGTGCGCAACCTCGCGTCCCGCGTGCACACGGAGCGCAGCCGTGACACTTACGCCGAGCTCGAGCAGCAGAACCGCCGGCTCGAGGAGATGGTCGCTCGCCTGTCCGAGCTCGACCGCATGAAGTCGAGCTTCTTGCAGACCATCAGCCACGAGCTGCGGACGCCCCTGACCAGCGTGATCGGCTACGCGGAGATGCTGATCGAGGGGCTCGCGGGGCCGCTCGGCGCCGAGCAGCAGGAGTACGTGCGCACCATCCTCGGCAAGGGCGAGCAGCTGCTCGGCCTCATCAACGCGCTCATCGAGTTCTCGAAGGCCGAGGCCGGCGCGGTGTCGCTGTCGCGCGGCAACCTCGAGCTCGGCGCCGTGGTGCGCGATGTGCTCGACCAGCTGCGGTCCGAGATCCGCAAGAAACGCATCGAGGTGCGGGTGGCGTCGCCGCTGCCGCGGGCGTTCGCCGACCGCGAGAAGCTGCGCAAGGCGCTCGAGCACATCCTCGGCAACGCGGTGAAGTTCACGCCCGAGGGCGGGCAGATCGAGGTCGGCGGCGAGGAGTCGGAGACCGAGGTACGGCTGCGCGTGGTGGACACCGGCATCGGGATCCCCAAGGACGCCGCCGCCCGCATCTTCGAGCCGTTCTTCCAGGCCGACGCGACCTCGACGCGCGAGTACGGCGGCGCCGGCATCGGTCTTTCGATCGCCAAGCGCTTCCTCGAGGTGCAGGAGGGGCGAGTGGCGGTGGAGAGCGCCGTGGGGCGCGGCAGCACGTTCTTCGTGTATCTGCCGCGCGGCAGGTGAGCATGGGGGAGGTCGGGCCGAGCCTCCTGCTCGCCGCGGTGGGCCTTTGCGCGTACGGGTTCTTTGCCGGGACCGAGGTGGCCTTCGCGGCGCTGCCGCGGCAGGTGCGCGAGCGGCTCGCCGACGGCGCGCGGCTGTCGAACGCGGTCTACGGCTTCTTGTCGAAGCGTCCGCTCGAGGTGTCCGAGAGCGCGCGCATCGGCCAGCAGCTGGGCCTTTACGCGATGGGGCTCGCGCTGGCGCGCCTGCTCCTGCGCATCTGGCCGATGGTGCCCGACGTCGCGCTCGCGCTCGCGGCGGCGGTGTCTGCGGTGCCGCTCGTGCTGCTCCTCGGGCAGGCGGTGCCCCGCGGGCTCGCCTTGCGGACGGCCGAGCGCTGGGTGCGATGGTTCGCGCTGCCGATGGCGCTGGTCGTGCTGGCGGTCTCGCCGCTGCGCCTTTCGGGGCTCGGCGCGAGCCGCCTCGTCCTCTGGGCGACGGGCCGGCGCGCGACGATCCGCCCGCGGCGCGAGGAGCTGCTCGACGAAGAAGAGTTCCGAAGCCTCATCGACGCGAGCTCGAAGTCCGGTGAGATCCGGCCGACCGAGCGCGCGCTCATCCACAAGGTGCTCGAGTTCTCGGACCTGTCGGTGGCGTCGATCATGACGCCCACCGCCGACATGTTCATGCTGTCGTACGAGCTGCCTCTTTCGCGCCTCATCGAGGAGGTGGCGCGGAGCCGCTTCCAGCGCGTGCCGATCTACCGAGGACGCCGCGACGACATCGTGGGCGTGCTCCTGGCCAAGGACCTCGTGGCCGCCGCGCGCGGCGGCGATCGCCCGCCGAAGCTGCAGAGCCTGCTCTTCCCGCCGTTCTTCGCGCCCAAGACCACCAAGTGCGACAAGCTGTTCCAGCAGATGCAGCGGCGGCGCACGGGCCTGGCGCTTGTGGTGGACGAGTACGGACGCACGTGTGGCCTCGTCACGATGGGCGATCTGCTCAAGGTGCTGTTCGGCGACATGGCGCGGCACACGCAGCCGCCCCCGCCCGGCGAGCTGTTGCAGCTGCCCGACGAGCTACAGCGCTCGGACGAGCACGACCTGTCGGCGCGCGAGGCGGGGCCGTCGTGACCCACCTGTGGTTCGCAGCGGGGCTCGTGGTGCTGCAAGCGTTCTTCGCGGCGGCCGAGGCGGCGCTGCTCGAGGTCGATCGCGAGGATCTCGCCGCGGCGACCGGGCGCGGCGCCGCGCGCGCGCGATGGTTCCTCGAGAAGCCGGCGCTCCGCCTGCTGCCGACCACCCTGGTCGGCACCCACACGAGCGTGCTGGCGGCGGCGCTCCTCGTCGCGCACTACGCCCAGGAGCAAGTGGAGTGGCACCAGGCGATCTTCTTCGGCGGGTCGGCCGCCGTGTTGATCGTGCTCGGCCGCGCGGTTCCGCGGGCCCTCGGCGAGGAGCACGCGACCCGGCTGTCGTGCTGGCTGTCACGGCCGCTGTGGCTGGCGGAGGTGGGGTTTCGGCCGATCGTCTTCGTGCTGGCCACGGCGGTCGGCTCGATGTTGCGCGCGCTGCGTCTGTCGCGCCGGCCGCACGCACCCTCGCGCGAGGAGATCGAGGAGGTGCTGAACGCCCCCGGCGTCGCGGCGCCCGCGGGCACGACCGGGGCGCTCACCGAGCCCGAGCGCAAGATGATCGCGCGCATCTTCGAGTTCGGCGAGCAGACGGTGTACGACATCATGGTGCCCCTGTCGGAGGTCAGCGCCATCCCGGAAGACTCGCCCCTCGCGGAGGCGGTCGCCGAGTATCGCGACAAGCGGCACACGCGCATGCCCATCTACCGAGAGCGGGTGGACCAGGTGGTGGGCGTCCTGCACGCGTTCGACGTGCTCAAGGCGAGCCGGGAGGCGACCGTCGCGGAGCTCGCGCGCGCTCCCCTGTTCGTGCCCGAGAGCCAGCCCGTGGTCGACACGCTCGCGCTCATGCAGCAGCGTGGCGAGTCCCTGGTCGTCGTGGTGGACGAGTACGGCGGCGCGGTCGGCGTGGTGAGCGGAGAGGACATCGTCGAGGAGATCGTGGGCGAGATCGAGGACGAGCTCGACGCGGCCGAGCCCTCGTCGATCCGGCAGGAGGGGCCCGGGGTCTGGCGCGTGGCGGGGCGCACCTCGATCACGGAGGTCAACCGCGTGCTCCGCGTGACGCTGCCCGAGGGCGACGGGTACGAATCGGTGGCGGGTCTCCTGCTCGATCGCATGCTGCGCATCCCACGCGAGAACGAGAGCGTCAAGATCGACGGCGTCACGATCACCGTGACGGGCGCGAGCGAGCGGGCGGTCGAGGACGTGCGCATCCGGGTGCGGCGGTGAGCCCGGAACGCCTGCGCGCGCTGCTCGAGGCCGTGCACGGCGGCCAGACCTCCATCGACGAGGCGCTGGCGCGGCTGGCCACGCTGCCGTTCGCCGAGGTCGGCGGCTATGCGCGCCTCGACCACCACCGCGCGTTGCGGCAGGGCTTTCCCGAGGTCGTGCTGGGCCAAGGCAAGACCAGCGAGCAGGTGATCGCGATCGTGCGGGAGCTGGCCCAGGGCGGCGGCGACGTGCTGGTGACGCGAGCCGAGGCGGCGGTGGTCGTGGCGGCGAGCGCGGCGCTGCCGGCGCTCGAGCACCACGCGAGCGCGCGCTGCCTGGTCCTGCGGCAGACGGCGTTTTCCGACCGCGGGCGCGGCGAGGTGCTGGTGGTGTCGGCGGGCACCGCGGACGTGCCGGTGGCGGAGGAAGCGGCGCTGGTGGCCGAGCTCGCGGGCAACCGCGTCGGCCGCCTGTTCGACGTCGGGGTGGCCGGCCTGCACCGCCTCCTCGGCTCGCTCGAGCGGCTGCGCGCGGCGGAGGTGATCGTGGTCTGCGCGGGCATGGAGGGGGCGCTGCCGAGCGTCGTCGGGGGCCTGGTGGACCGGCCGGTCGTCGCGGTGCCGACGTCGATCGGCTACGGCGTCAGCGCAGGCGGCGTCGCGGCCCTGCACGCGATGCTGTCGTCGTGCGCGCCCGGCGTCGGCGTGGTCAACATCGACAACGGCTTCGGCGCGGGCATGCTCGCGGCGGCCATCAACCGGAAGCGCTGATGCGGCGGATCGAGCCAGGGCTGTGGCTGCACGTCGACGGCGCGGCGGGCGCGGCGGGCGACATGCTGCTCGGCGCGTTCCTCGACCTCGGGGTGCCGCCCGAGGTGATCGTCGAGGCGTTCGAGGGGCTCGCGCTCGGCGGGCTCGCGCTGTCGATGCGGCGACTGGTGCGCGGCGGCATCGCGGCGGTCAAGGCCGAGGTGCTCGAGGGCGGCGACCAGGATCCCGACGCGCCGCACACGGTACACGAGCACGCGCATGGGCACGCGCATGGGCATGCGCATCGGCCGTATCGCGAGGTGAAGGCGATCCTCGAGCGAGCGCCGATCGGGGAGGCGGCCAGGGCGCAGGCGCTCGGGACGTTCGAGCGGCTGGCGCGGGTGGAGGCCCGGCTGCACGGCTTCGCGCTCGACGAGGTGGTGTTCCACGAGGTGGGCAGCCTCGACGCGATCGGCGACATCGTCGCCTCCGCGGCGGCGCTCGCCTGGCTTGCACCAGCCGGGGTGTCCGCGGCGCCCCTGGTGCTGGGACAAGGCACGATCCGCACGGCCCACGGCGTGCTGCCTGTGCCGCCACCGGCCACGCTGGCGCTGCTCGCCGAGGCCGGCGCGCCGATCCTGCGCGGCGGGCCGCCGCACGAGCTCACGACGCCGACCGGCGCGGCCATCCTCGCGCAGGCCGTCACGCGGTGGGGCGATCCGCCGTCGGGCGTGGCCGTCGCGACCGGCTACG
>JAHFDS010000315.1 GCA_023248855.1 Myxococcales bacterium | reverse complement strand
CGGCCGGGTGATCGGCGAGGACGGCTCGCACGGTCTCGCCCATCGCGCCGAGGTGCACCGGGACGTGGGGCGCGTTCGCGGCGAGCGCGCCGGCGGCGTCGAACACGGCGCACGAGAAGTCGAGGCGTTCCTTGACGCTGACCGAGCGGGCGGTGCGGGCGAGCACGGCGCCCATCTGCTCGGCCACCGACGCCAGCGCGTGATGCATGACCGCCACGCTCATGGGGTCCGCCGCGGCGGTGACGGCCGATCGCCGCGCGGCACCGGTGCGCTCGAGCAGGAGGCCCGCGGGGATCACACGCAACGACCAGCCCGCCTCCACCACCACCGTCGCGGTGGGCTCCGCGACCACGGCGGGACCGACGACGACATCGCCATCGGCCAGGGCTGCCGGGTCGCCTGCGCCGCGAGGCCGCGGGGTCGAGAGGATCTGCTCGAGCGGCGTCTCGCGACGACCCGACGCCTCTGCCGAGGCGAGCGTCACCTCGAGCGTGCCCTGCGGCTCCGCGCCGAAGCGGCGGAGGTGCTCCGACACATACGCCTCTTCGAATGTATCCGCGTCGGCCGGCAGCGCGAGCTCCGCTTCGGTCCCGCGCGCGCGCACGCGCAGCGTGACCTCGGCAGGTGCCGGCACGACCCCCTCGGCGCGCACCGCCGCCTCCGCGCTCGTGCGAACGCGCTCGAGGATCGCGGTGAGCATCTCCCCTCGCACCTCCGCCGCCGGGCGCAGCACCAGCTCGGAGGCCACCCGGCGCACCTCGCCGAGGCCGATGCCGAGGGCGCTGAGCGCGCCGGCGTGGACCGGCACGAGGACGCGCGAGATGCCGAGCTCGTCGGCGAGCGCGCATGCGTGCTGGCCGCCGGCGGCGCCGAAGGCCACGAGCGCGTGGTCGGCAGGGTCGAGCCCACGCTCGACCGACACGCGGCGGAGCGCCCGTGCCATCTGGGCATTGGCGACCGCGCGTACCGCCTCGCACAGTGAGGCGCGGGTGTGCCGTGGCCGGGCGCCCGCGAGCTCGCCGAGGAGCACGTCGATCCGTGCCTCGGCGGCGGCGCGATCGAGCGGCAGCGGAAAGCGCGCCGGCGGCAGCCGCCCCGACAGGAGGTTGATGTCGGTGAGCGCCAGCGGCCCGCCGCGGCCGTAGCAGGCCGGCCCGGGATCGGCACCGGCGCTGTCCGGGCCCACCAGGAGCCGCGCCCCGTCGAAGCGGACGATGGAGCCTCCCCCGGCGGCCACGGTCTCGATCTCGAGCGTCGGCACCGCGAGCTGGGCGCCGCCGATCTCGCAAGCGAAGCGGCGAGGCAGCGCGCCGTCCCAGCGGGAGACGTCGGTGCTGGTGCCCCCCATGTCGAACGCGAGGACACGCCAGAGCCCCGCCGCACGCGCGGCGGCGGCCACCCCGAGCACGCCACCTGCCGGACCCGAGAGCACGCTGTCGGTCCCGGAAAACCGGCTCGGGGAGCAGAGGCCCCCGGCGGAGGTCATGAGCTCGCAGCGCGCGCCCGCCGCGTCACCGAGCCCGGCCGCGATGCGCGCGACGTACCCGCGCACGACCGGACGCACGTAGGCCTCGACGCACGCGGTGCTCGCGCGATCGAGCCAGCGCTCGGAGACGTGCGCATGCGACGCCGCGACGTCGCAAAAGCCGACCTCGTGCGCGAGCGCGGCGAGCAAGCGCTCGTGCGCCGGGTACATCTGGGCGTGCACGAGGCAGATGGCCACCGACTCGAGGCCCGCGGCGTGCGCCGCGGCGAGCGCGCCGCGCACCACGTCGAGATCGGGCGCACGCAGGACCTCACCGGCGGCCGTGACGCGCTCGTCCACCTCGAGCACCTGCGCATACAAGGGCGGTGGGCGGCGCACGGTCAAGGCGAACAGCGCCGGACGCTGGCCGGACCCCACGAGCAGCGCGTCGCCGAAGCCGCGCGTGGTCACGAGGAGCACGCGCGCGCCGCGCCGCTCGAGCAGCGCATTCGTGCCCCGCGTGGTTCCGAGCCGCAGGGCCACGTCGTCGAGCGGGGCGCCGAGCGCACGGCCGGTCACCAGGCGCACCGCGACGAGCGGAGCCTCCTCGCCCGAGCGCAGGGCGTAGGTGATCGGTCCGCCGCCGGGGAGCTCGCCGTCGAGCGCAAGGCGACCCGGCACGGAGCCCACCACGGTCCGCCGCTCCCCGGCCAGCTCGGCCATCCAGCCGGCCCAGAACCCCGCCGGCTCCATGCGATTCGGATCCGCGAGGCCCGCGCCGCCCGCCACGCCGCGGCCCACGACGCGTCCGTCGGACGGAACCTTGAGCACGTGCACCCGCCCGTCTGGCCCCTCCGCCAGGCAATCGGTGAACGTGCCGCCCACATCGACCGCGAAACGCCAGCGAATCATGCGGATGCCCGCATCAGTGCAGGTCCGCCAGGCGCGCTCGCGCGTCGGCGATCTCGGGCAGCGGCCGATCGGCGTCGCCCCAGGCATCCAGGAAGGACTGGTAAGCCCGACGCGCGTCGGCGAGCCGGCCGAGACGCTCGTAGACCACACCGAGCTGGTAGCGCGCCAGCACCGCATGCGCCGGCGAGCCCAGGAAAAAGGCACTCTGGCTCGGTGTGTGCAGCTGGCTCGCGCGCTCGAACGCCGCGCGCGCCTGCTCGAGAGCCCCCTCGGCGAGCGCACACCGTGCATACCAGTAGGTCGGCAGCTGCGGATCGCTCGTGCTGGCGCCGCCCGCGAGCGCCACCTTGCAAGAGCCGCAGCCAAACGCCGAGGCGGCGCGCGCGATCGATCGCTCCGCGTAGGCACGCGCGGGGCGCGGCAGCGCGCCCAGCTCGGTGGCCTTCGGGCAAGCTCGGCGCCCGGGATCGAACAGGCGGGCGAACGCGCGCTCGACCACCGCGTGATGCGCGGCGTCGGTGGCCCGCGCGAGGAGCCCCACCATCGCGCGGCTCTCGCGCAGCGCGAGCGCACGGTCGCCCGTCGCGAGCGCGAGCCCTTCGAGCATCTGGTGCGCGCCGACGCTGGGCACGCCCAGGCTGTCGCGCGGCCCGTCGAGCGCCGGCTCGAGCGCCTCGCGCGCCGAGGCGAAGCGCCCGCGAAGGATCGCGATGAGGCCGAGGCGAACCCGGGCCGCCCAGCGCTGGTCGGGCCCAGACGAAAGCAAGGCGTCCCCCGAGCGCACCGCTTCGTCGAGCCGGCCCGTGACGATCAGGGCGTCCACGAGGAGGCCGAGTCTCGCCGGGCTCTCGCCGCGCAGGACGAGCAGCGACCGAGCGAGACGCTCGGCGAGCGCCGGGTCGTGCTCCATCCCGCGCACGGCCCGCGTCGTGATCGCCTGCTCGCTGTCGGGGGCGCGCGCGATCCAGTCGTCCAGCAGCGCCGGCACCTCGGCACCGCGCGAGGTCAGCTCGAGGTGCTCCGCGAGATCGGATCCGAACTGGAGATCAGGGCGCAGGGCGTAGAGTCGCCGGTACATCGACGTGGCATCGTCCATGCGCCGGCGAACCTGGTGCAGCTGCGCGAGGAGGTACGTCAGGAGCACGTCCTCAGGCACCTCGGCGACCATCGACTCGAGCAGCTCGGCCGCCCGCTCGGGCTGGCCGCCGAGCTGCAGCACGAACGCCTCGAGCGCACGACGCCCACGCGGGTCTGCCGTCGCATCCGCCGCGGCGAGCGCCTGGTGCGCAGTTCCAGGCAGCCCCGCCGGATCGTTGAGGACGCGGCCGAGCCACGCATGCCCCCAGCCGGGCTGCAGCCGCAGTGCCTCCTCGAAGCGCCCGCGCGCCCGGGTCGCGTCGTTGGTCACGTTCGCGAACGTCGCGTCGAGCCCCTCGCTGTACGCCGAGAACGCCTCCGCGCTCCTTCCGCCGACCAGCGCGCGCGCGGCCAGGCGATCGGCGCCGGCGGGGCGCGCCGGCTGGCCCTCGTCGAGCACCTGCACGATGGACGGCACCAGCTTGGCAATCGCCGCCTCGACCGACCGGGCGTGTTCCACGCGCGCGACGACGATCACTGCGTCCGGCGGACCGAGTGCGAGCTCGAGCGTGACCCCGCTCTGCGACGTCTCCAGGACGGCACGCAGCGGCACGTTGGCGCTCGCCGCCGATCCGACCTGGAACCGTGGCGAGCCTGTCGCGAGTGCCCGCTCGATGAGGCGGGTGCTCGCCGCCTCGAACCAGGGCGTGGGTGGCGCTCGCGCCTCGACTCGCACCACGACGCGGCGATCCGCCGCTGGCAGCGACGGCACGCGGGCCCGGATCCTCCAGAGGCCCACGCCTGCCAGCGCCAATGCGAGCGCGATCCAAGGCGCCCGCCGCCGGCGTGGCACCTCGGGCGTGGTCGGCGCGGGCCGCGTGCGCAGGTTCACCGTCCCCACATCGCCGAGCGCCAGCAGCAACGCCCCACCATCCTCGAACCGCCGCGCGGGCTCGATCTCGACGCAGCGATCGATGACCGCTCCGAACGCCGGATCCAGGTCCGGCCGCATCGAGAGCACGCTCGGGGTCTTCTCCTCGCGACGCGCGCGCATCAGATCCACCAGCACGGCTGTCCGGTGCGGCACCTCGCCGGTGGCCGCCTCGTAGAGCACGAGCCCCGCCGAAAAGACATCGGCCGCGGGACCGGCCTCGCCCGCGAACTGCTCGGGCGCCATGTACAGCGGTGTTCCGAGGACCTGCCCGGTGAGCGTGAGGTCCTGGCTCGACGTCAGCGACGGCTGCGCGATCGCCGCCGGAGTGCCCTCGCCGATGCGGGACAGACCGAAGTCGGTGATGACCGCCTGGCCACGGGGCTCGCGCAAGAGAATGTTGGCCGGCTTGAGGTCGCGGTGCACCACGCCGACCGCGTGCGCGGCCGCGAGCGCGCTCGCGAGATCCAGGGCCAGCGCGGACAACCGCTGCGGCGACAGCCGCGGAGATCCCGCGAGCAGCGACTGTAGCGACTGCCCTTCGACGTATTCCATCGACAGCGCGAGGCGACCACCGAGGTCGATGAGGTCGTGCAGGCGCACGACCCCCGGGTGGCTCACCCTGCGGGCCACCCGGAGCTCGCGCCGCAGGCGCTCGGTCATCCCTTCGATCGAGGACACGCGCGGCAAGAGCAGCTTCATCGCCACCACCTCGTCGGCGACGCGGTCCTTGGCCTTGTAGACGACCCCCATGCCACCGCGCCCGAGCAGACCCAGGACGACGTAGCGCTGGGTGAGCTCGTCACCGGCGACGGGCTCGGGCTGCTCCGGGCTCGAACGCGTGCCGAGCTCCGGCGGCGTCATCGTCTGCGTGGTTTCCGCGAGCTCGTCGTCCCGCGACACCGGACGATGGTAGCGCGTCGCCCGCGTCATGCGGCAAGATGCCGCCCATGAAGGCCATCCTCTTCGCGGCGGTCGCCCTCGCCTCGCTCTCCACGCGCGCCATCGCTGCGCCCGGCTGCGCGCTCGCGCCGGGTGAGCACACGGTGTCCCTGCAGGTCGGCGCCGACCAGCGCGACGCGCTCGTGATCGTGGGCGCGAAGGCCAAGGGCGCCACTCCCGTCGTCTTCGCGTGGCACGGCTTCGGCGGGTCCCCCGAGCAGCTCGTGCGGGCGATCCTGCCCGCGGACTTCTGGAGCGACGCCATCGTGGTCTTCCCGCGCGGCCTCGATCGCACCTTCGAGCAGTTCGGCGATCTCAAGAAGCCGGGCTGGCAGGTCCGCGGCAAGGAGCACGGGGACCGCGACCTCGCGTTCTTCGACGCCCTCTACAAGAGGCTGCAGGGCGATCACTGCCTCGATGAACGCCACGTGTACTCGACCGGCTTCTCGAACGGCGCGTTCTTCTCGAACGTCCTTGGCTGCCACCGCGGCGACAAGCTCGCGGCGATCGCGCCCGTGGGCGGCGGCGGACCCTTCGAACCCTGCACGACGCGCATCCCGGTGCGCATCTCGCATGGCACCGAGGATCCGATCGTCCCCTTCGGCTTCGCGCAGAAGACCGCCGAGGTATGGTCCAAGCTCGACGGCTGCAAGGCCCCCCCGGCGCCAGCCGAGAGCTCGTGCGCCCAGGCCAGCTGCGAGGGCAGCACCGAAGTGGTCTTCTGCTCCGCCAAGGCCAAGCACACCTGGGGTGGCAAGGGCCAGGCCGAGTCCGTCGCGAAGTTCCTGCGCAAGCACGAGCGCGGGGTCGCGCGCGCCTCCGCCCCGTCGGGCAAGGCCGCGGCAGCCGCGCCCGCCCGCTAGTGCCGCTCGTCAGAAGTTGGACCGGAGTAGAGTTGTGGAGAGCGCAGAGCGCGAGCAAACGAGACACCTAGTGCTGTCCGCGATTCCCGTGAAATCACTGGTTCGACGAGCGGCCCTAGGTGTTTGTCTTGCGCACGCTCCGCGTGCGCGAGTGCTGCCGGCCAGCTGGCAGGCGAAGGCTGCTCCGAGCTCAAATGCCGTCCAACTACTGGCGGGCAGCACTAGTCGTTTTCGAACGACGTCTCGGCGCGCTCCGAAATCACCAGCAAGATCGTGGACTTTTTTCACTGAAGAGCGCCCGGACCCGAAGGCGTGCTCGACGCCCCCCTCCAAGCCTGCTAGGTTCGACCATCATGTTCGGCAGTCTGGGAGCCGGAGAGCTCATCATCATCCTCCTCATCGTCCTGCTGATCTTCGGCGGGAAGAAGCTCCCTGAGCTCGCCAAGGGCCTCGGCCAGAGCGTGAAGAACTTCAAGAAGGCGATGAAGGAGGACGAGGACCCACAAGCGGTCGCCGGCCGCCAGCCGCCCCGTGAAGTCGGCCCGGCGCGCGAGCGCGAAGCCCTGCCGGCCGCCGAGCGCGACGACACGGTCCGCCGCTCGTAGGACTTCCCCGTTCGTCGGGGTATGATGCTGGCCCCATGATCCTCGTGCTGTCGCGAGAGCCGACGCTGGCCGGAGCGTTGTCGTCGGAGCACTTCGTCAGAAGTGGCGTGCCCCTCGAGGTCGTCGCCAATGGCCAGGATGGCCTGAGCGCCTGGCGCAGCCGCCGGCCGCGCGCGCTGCTGCTCGACGCCACGATCGAGGTGCCCGATCCGTTCGTCCTGGCCCAGCAGCTGAGGCAGGAGGCGCCCACCGCCGTCATCGTCATGCTGCTGCCACGCGACGCCAGCGCCGAGATGCGCAAGCGCGCCCGCGACCTCGAGCCCGACGACATCGTGTTCCTGCCGCTCGAGCCCGATGAGCTGTTCGAGCACGCCGCCGCCTTGCTCGGGTTGCCCATCCGGCGTGGCCGCCGCGTCACGGTCAAGCTCCGCGCCGCCGTGATCGCCGGCTCGCGCGAGGCCTCGGGCTGGCTTGACAACCTGTCGCTGCAAGGCGCCCGTGTCCGGCTCGACGACGCGCTGCCGATCGGCACGGAGATCGTCGCGCGCTTCGGGCGTGACGGCAGCCCTACCGTCGAGGCGCGCGCGAGGGTGGTGTGGTGCCAGCGCGAGGGCACCGGCTTCTCGGTGGGCCTGCAGCTGCTCGAGCTCGATCGCAAGAGCCGGCTCGAGCTCGACCAGCTGTGCCTGTGGGACCTGCAGGAGCGAGGGGGACGGGTGGTCGTGGCGATCCAGGGCCACCTCAACGAGACCATCCGGTTCGACGACCTCGCCGCACGCCTTTCGGGTCACACCGAGGTGGACTTCGATCTGGCGGACGTGCAGCTCTTCAACAGCGCCGCCGTGCGGCCCTGGTCGCAGCTCCTCGAGGCCATCGCGGGCGCCCGCGTGCGCTACCTGCGCTGCTCGCCTTCCTTCACCATGCAGGCGGCCAGGGTGCCGGACGTCGTCGGACACGCGTTCGTCTGCTCGTTCACGGTGCCGTACCACTGCGACCAATGCGAGCGCGAGACCACGCGCCTACTGCAACGGCAAGCGATGCAGATCGATGAAGCGGTGTCGCTGCCGTCGTTCCCGTGTCGCGCCTGCAAGGGCGGTCGGCTCGTGCTCGACGAGATGCCCGAGGAGTACTTCCGGTTCCTGCTGACGTGAGCGGCGGCGCTCCGGGGCCCGGGGCGCTCGGCGCGCTCGGCTGGGACCAGGCGCTGGCGAAGCTTCGCGGGGCGCTCGCGGTACCGGGCGAGCCGGCGCGGGTGGCGGCCGAGCACAAGGGCGGCTACGAGCTCCTGACGAGGGACGGCGCGGCGCGCGCGATCGCAGGAGGCAGGCTCCGGCGCGCGGCACGGGAGGATCCCGCGGCTCGCACCGTGGTCGGCGACTGGGTACTCTTCGAGCGCGCGGGGGGCGAGCGCGGCAGCCTCACAGCGCAGCTCCCCAGGCGATCGTTGCTGGTCCGGCGCGCGGCCGGCGAGCGCCAGGGGGTGCAGCCCGTCGCCGCGAACGTGGACCTGGCCCTGGTCGTCACGGCGCTCGGCCACGACTTCAACCCGCGCCGGCTCGAGCGCTACCTCGCCCTGTGCGCCGAGGGCGGCGTTCCGGCGCACGTGCTGCTATCGAAGTCGGATCTGGCGCCGGAGGCGGAGTGCGCAGCGCGGCTTTCCGAGACGGTGGCGCTGGTCGAGGCTGCGGGCGGGTCCGCCGACCACGTTCTTCTGGTGTCGGTCCGCACCGGTGTGGGCCTTGCCGCGATCGAGGCGCGCCTCCAGGCCGGCCGCACCCTGGTGCTGCTCGGGTCGTCGGGTGTCGGCAAGTCGACCCTGCTCAATCGATGGCTCGGCGCCGACGTGCAGACCACGACGGAGGTGCGAGCCCATGATCACCGCGGACGCCACACCACCACGCACCGCGCGCTGTTCCGGCTGCCGTCCGGCGCGCTCGTGATCGACACGCCCGGCATGCGCGAGCTCGGGCTCGACGGTGACGCCGGCGTGACCGACGCCTTCGCGGACGTGGAGGCGCTGTCGGCGGGCTGCCGGTTTCGCGACTGCGCGCACGGCGCCGAGCCCGGCTGCGCAGTGCGCTCGAGCGTGGACGCGGGGTCGCTCGCGGCCGAGCGCCTCGATGCCTACCGCAAGCTGCGCGCCGAGGGCGAGGCCGCACGGCGACCCCGACGGCGCTGAGGGTGCGCTTCTGTTACGATCCGGGCGTGGGCGCCTTCGAGGTGGCCTTCGTGCGCGCGCTCCCGCATGGTCTCTGCGTCGGGGTCGCGCTGCCCGAGGAGGATGCCGGAAGCGGCGCGGCGCTCGGGCGGTTGCTGCCGGCGGAACGTGCGTTCGCGGATGCGCTCGCGCCCGCGCGGCGCACGACCTTCGTGGGCGGGCGCCTGGCGCTGCGAGAGGCCCTCGTGCGTGCGCGCCTCGAGGCGCCCGCGGTGTTGCCCGACGCGCGCGGCGCGCCGAGCCTGCCAGCCGGGATTGCCGGGTCGATCAGCCACAAGCGCACGCTCGCGGTGGCCCTGGTCGCCCCGGGGCAGGCCACCCTCGGGGTGGACGTCGAGCTGTTCGACCGGCTCCCGCGGTTCGACATCGCGCGTCACGTGCTCGCCGACGACGAGCTCGCCGAGGTCACCGACGTGCGGCAGCTGCTCGTGCGCTTCTCGATCAAGGAGGCCCTATACAAGGCGATCGACCCGCACGTGCACCGCTACGTGGGCTTCAAGGAGGTCACCGTGCGACCCTCGCCGGACGGCCAGGTCTCCGTCGCGCTGCGCCTCGTGCCGCCGGCGCCGGACGGGCTCGACGTTTCGTGCCTGTGGGAGCGGCTCGACGCCGATGCGGGCGTCCTCGCCACGGCACGCATTCGCCAGGGCGCATGAGACCTGGCGACCTGCCCGGGCTCTTGCTCGATGGCGC
>JAHFDS010000314.1 GCA_023248855.1 Myxococcales bacterium | reverse complement strand
CGCGCCATCGCGGAGCACCGGGCGTTGCAGGCGCTGCGCCGCGGTGACGACGCGGCCGCCCCGCGCGCGGTCAAGAAGCTCGCACGCGACGAGGGGCACGACGCGACGCCCGAGCTGGCCCTCGGCGTGGCCGTCGCCGACCTGAGGCTCGGCGCGCTCGACGACGCCGAGCGGGCGTTGCGGGAGCTCGCGCCGACGCTGCCGGCGGCAGAGCTCGACCTCGCCCTCGTGCACGAGGCGCGCGGCGAGCCCAGGAAGGCCTACGAGGCGCTGCTGCGCGCGCGGCGTCGTGGCGTCGCGGTGCCGGCCCGCTGGATGGACAGCAAGGAGCGGCTGTTTGGGGCCGGGGGCGCGCAATGAAGCGCCTTCTCCTCCTGGCCCTGGCCGCGGCGTGGCTGGCTCCGGCCGCCGCGCGCGCCGAGGGCCTGGTGCTGGCGCTCTACCTCCCGGACACGCCCCTGTCTCTGCAGCAGCTCACGGACCTCGGTGCGAGCCTTGGACGACAGCTCGGCAGCGCCCTCGGGGTCACGGTCCTTTCGCGCACCTATCGCAAGGAGGACGACTTCGTCGCGGCGCTCCGTGACGGCACCGTGGACCTTGCGCTGTGCGAGCCCCTGCTCGTGGCCACGCGTGGCCTTGCCGTCCTCGGCGTCGCGACGAGCGCTCCGCCCGAGCGCACCACGACCCAGCTCGCCCTCTGGGGCATGCGACCTCTGGCGAAGCTGCTCGCCTCCGCCTCGCCCGAGCGGCCGCTGCGGGTGGCCGGCGTCCGTTCGACACGCCACAGGCAGCTCGTCCAGCGCGTGCTCCTCGAGGGCGCGCCGCGGGCCGCCCAGGAGATCCAGTGGCTCGCGGCCCCCGACGTGCTGTCCTCGCTCGAGGTGGTGCGCGGCGGTCGCGCGGAGCTCGCGGCCGCACCGCTCGCGCTCGCCGGCGGACCGAGCGACCTCCTGGCGACACCCCTCGGCGCGCCCGTGCCGAACCCGGCGGTGGTCACGCTCTCGACGAAGGCCAGCTCGATGGGCGACCGGTTGCGCGCCGCCCTGCCCCGCATCCGGCTCGAGGGCCCCTACGCAGGCCTGCGCGCCTCTGCGGCCAGACCCTATCAGGCGTTGGCGGTCGAGCTCGCCGGCGAGGCGCCGGGCCAGCAGCGCGTGCCGCTCCTGCCCGCCCCGCGCCCGCCGCTGCCCGTGTTGCCTGCGCCCACGCGAGGCGCGGGGCGCCTCCCGCTCACCTTGCCGCCCGCTGGCGCGCTGGTGGGCTTCTGAACACCCGAGCGACGTGGTAATATTTGCGGCCTGGGGACGTGTGCCGTCGCCGGGTGAGGGCATGAGGGGGATTCGAGCCACCGTAGCGATCCTGCTGCTCGGCTTTTCGCGCCTGGCGGCCGCCGGGCCGACCGACGGGACCATCGAGGGCCAGGTCCTCGACCGGTCCACCGGCGCGCCGGTCGGCGGCGCCACCGTGGTCGCGCGCCACGCCGCCACCGGCGTGGAGAGCGCGAACCTCTCCGACGAGAGCGGTCGCTACGACCTGCCCGCGCTGCCGCCCGGCGCCTACACCGTGAGCGCGTTCTACGCCAACGTGCGCGTCGACCGACACGGTGTCCTCGTGGGCGCGGGCAAGACCGTGCGCGTGCTCTTGCGCCTCGAAGCCTCGCACGCCGAGGAGCAGAGCATCCGGGTCGACGAGCGCACGCCCGACATCGACCTCGGCTCGACGCGGTTTTCGACCACCGTCACGCGCGACTACATCGACAACGTCCCCACCGCCGGCCGCGACTACCAGGACCTGCTCGGCGCCGGTGTGTCGACGCAGCGCGACCAGTACGGCACGGGCTTCGCGGGCGCGACCAGCATCGAGAACCGCATCCTCATCGACGGCATCGACGTGACCGACATCGGCTTCAACCGTGGCGGCTCACGCCTGCTCCTGCCGTTCCTCGAGGAGGCAGAGATCATCTCCGGCGGCTACAACGCCGAGTTCGGCCGCGGCATGGGCGGCCTCGTCAACGCGGTGGTGCGCTCGGGGACGAGCGCCTGGCGCGCGAGCGCCTTCTCCACGCTGCAACCGTTCGAGCTGCGCCGGGATCTCGTCGCCAACCAGGGCCAGCCGCTGCGGTTCGATCGCAAGCTCCGCTACGCGTTCGACGTCGGCGCCGATGCCGGCGGCCCCGTGGTCAAGGACAAGGTCTTCGCCTTCGTCGGCTTCGCGGCCGTCCGCCAGAGCGACCGCCTCTCGCGCGTCGTGCAGCGCTTCGTCGATCGCGACCAGGACGGCAAGGTAGACCACGACCCCAAGACCGACTTTCTCGCGACCGAGGCGATCGATCGCGACGAGGTGGACCTCGACGGGCACGCCTATCAGTGGGTCGCCAAGGTCGATCTCCGGCCGCTGTCCGGCCACAGCGGCTCGATCACCTGGCTCGGCACCACGGGCTCGGCGGTGGACAACAACCTGCCGGGCCTCGGTGGCTCGGATCGCGTGCCGTTCGGGACGCTGTCGTCGAGCCTGCTCCGCACCAAGGACACGACGAGCGACCTCGGTGGCCACTGGACCTCGACCTTCGACAACAACTCGCTGCAGCTCGACGGCTGGGCCTCCTGGCATGCGCAAAGGCGCACGCGCGGTGCCGCCCTCGCCGAGGGCAACCAGGCGCCGGTGTCGCTGACGGGCTTTCGGGGATCCTTCTACAGCCTCGACGACCTCGGGGCCTACGGCGAGCGCCACCACGCCGGCTGCGTCGACGGCGACGCCGCGGATCCCTACCCGAAGATCGCCAACTGCGAGCTCACGCAGCCGTTCCAGGTGCTCGGCAAGTCCGGCACCGTGGGCAACCAGGACGGCGACCGCATCAACCTGCGCGGCGCCCTCACCGCGCGCGTGCAGGCCGCCGGCCACCACCAGCTCAAGGCGGGCGCCGACGTCGAGCTCGATCGCTTCGACACCCTTCGCGGCAACGCCGCCTCCTCCTACAACTACGCCGTGCAGCGACGCCTGGTCGGCATGGATTCTGCCGGCGTGCCCGTGTACAGCTTCCAGGTCCGCCGCACCGGGTTTTACGAGTACGGCAAGTACGAGGCGGGATGCGACCCCGCGTCGAGCACCGAGTGCTTGCCGAATCAGCTGCTCGCGGGCGGCCTGCGCGCGGGCGTCGCCAGTCGTCACCTCGCGCTGTTCGCGCAGGACTCGTGGTTCCCGATCCCGAACCTCACCATCAACGCGGGCCTGCGCGTGGAGCGCCAGACCCTGCGCTGGGCCGACGAGTTCGAAGGCAAGCGCGATCCCGTCACCGGCGACTCGATCAGCGGCACGGCGATCGACATGCCGCTCCTCATCGCCCCGCGCGTGGGCGCGCTCTACGACTTCACCGGCGAGGGACGCAGCAAGATCTTCGGGCACTACGGCCGCTTCTACCAAGCGGTGCCGCTCGGCACGGTGATGCGCGTGTTCGGCGGGGAGATCCTGCGCCGCGACACCTTCCCCGCCACGCAGTGCGGCGCCGAGACCGGCCAGGCCCCTTCGAACCCCATCCAGTGCGCCGGCGACCCGGCCTCGACCCTGCGCATCGGCGACCTCGAGCTCATCATGCCCGGCCTGCGCTCGACGCATGTCCAGGAGGTCGTGGTCGGCACGGAGTACTCGCCGGTCGAGGATGTCACGGTCGGTGCGACCTTCCTCTATCGCACCCTGGTCGACGGCCTCGAGGACTTCTCGCTCGACAACGCCAAGACGTACGTCTGGGGCAACCCCGGCGAGCGCCCCGATGCGGACGAGATCGCGCGCCTCGGTCGCCTCGCAGACAACCTGGCCGCGACCGATCCGGAACGAGCCCGCGTGCTGCGCCAGCGCATCGACTGGTTCCAGCGCGCAGCGAGCTTCCCGAAGCCACGGCGCGAGTTCACGGCGGTGCAGTTGCAGGCCCGAAAGCGCTTCTCGAAGGGCCTTTACGGCCCGTGGCTGGTGCAGGGCTGGTATCAGTACTCGCGCACGTTCGGCAATTTCCCGGGGCAGTTCTCGCCAGACACCGGCCAGCTCGACCCCAACATCACCTCGCTATTCGACCTCATCTCGCTGCTCGGAAACCGCGACGGCGCGCTGCCGCAAGATCGCCCGCACAGCTTCCGCCTCGACGGCGCCAAGGTCTTCGTGCTCACGCCGGGCTCGGAGCTGGTCCTGGGCGGCAGCTCGACCGGCCGCTCCGGTACGCCCATCAACGCCGCCGGCGCGCACCCGGCCTACGGCCAGGGGGAATCCTTCTTGCTCCCGCGCGGCAGCTCAGGGCGCACCGACTTCGCAGTGGTGGCGGACCTGCGCGTGTCGTACCGGCAAAAGGTGGGCGACTGGCTGGAGCTCGAGGCGTTCGTCGACACGCTGAACCTGTTCGACCTAAAGCCCACCGAGGCTGTCGACAACCGCTACACGTTCGACTCCACGAACCCCATCGTCGACGGGCGCGACCAGGACCTCAAGCACGCCAAGGTCATCGACCCCATCGACCCGTTCCACCACGAGCCGGTGACCCCGAACAAGAACTGGAAGCAGGCGACGATCGTGCAGAACCCGACCACCATTCGCTTCGGCATGCAGGGGCGGTTCTGATGCGAGTCGGGATGCGCGCCGCGCGTCTGGCCCCCTGGCTCTCGTGCGCCCTGGCGGCGTGCGGGCCCGACCACGATCCCGATCGGCCCGGTCCCCCGCGCGTCGTTCACGCCTACGTCGTCGAGGCCGCGTACAAGGCCGACGGCACGGCGACCTACCTGGGCCTTCTGACCGATCCCAAGTTCGATCCCACGGATCCGGACGTCTGGCGGACGCTCCCGGACCTCGCGCGTGCGGGTTCGGCCGGCCCCTACGCGCCCCCCACCCTGCTGCGCGCCGTGCTGAGCGAGCTGGTCGAGGGCGACACGCTCGAGGACGTCGCGCCCGATGACGCCGGCCATGCTCGCGCCACGCTCAGGGACGGCGTCATCACGGTCAGCGCGCAACCGAAGGACCCGACCCGCGCGCCGCTCGATCTCGCGGCCGCGCCGATGCAGGCCTCGTACTTCGATCCCAGCGGCGCGGAGACGACCGGCCCACCCGGCCCCGCCCTCGTGATGGCGCCCCGCCCGACGCTTCCCGCCGGCTCGATCGTCACCGTGACCCTGAGCGGCGCCGCGATCAAGGACACGCGCGGGCACCCGATGGCCAGCGATGCCACCTTCTCGTTCGAGACCAGCGACGTGGCGCCGACGTCGATCAACGGCTCCCGACTCAGGGCCGATGCCGCCCCCATGGAGCTCGCGGCCAACGCGACCATCCAGATCGGCTGGAACACGCTGCTCTTGCCAGCAAGCGTGGTGCCCGCGGCGTTCGAGCTGCGCGGGCCGCTCGCGGACGCGATGCCTGCGCTCATCCCCGTCACCGTCTCGTTCAACACGGCCGTGGCTGACGCGGCCGGTGGGGTGCCCACGGTGACGGTCAAGCCGCAGGGGCCGCTGGCCGCAGGCGCCCGCTACACGCTCACGCTCCGGTCGAGCGTGACCGATGTCTACGCGATGCCGCTGCCCGCGGACGTCACGCTCACGATCCTGGCCATCCCGGCGAAGTAGGGGGGAGCCGCGGCCTACGGCGGCGACGCGCGCAGGTGCGCCGCCGCCAGGAGCTCGTAGTACGCGCGGCGCGCGTCGTCGGCCATGTTCGTGATCTCGAGGCCGAACTCGGTCCGCTCGCCGTACTGCACCCGCACGAGGCGCGCCTTCAAACGCACGGGTTTTCCGCTGTGGTCCGAGGGCTCGAGCTGCAGCTCGATGTCTGCTCCGGCGACGAGCGTCGGGTGCTCCTTGGCCTGCCCGCTCAGGAGCATGCCGTCGGCGCTCGCGTTGTCGACCTCGAGCGGCTTGCCCTTGCCGTGCGCGACGCGCGCCAGGATGCTGACGCGCGGCATGCGCCTCTTGTCGGCCGCCGACGGCTCCGCCTCGGATGTTCGCTTCTCCGCGCGCCGAGCCTTGGAGCTGCCGACACGGGTCTGGGTCCTCGACATTCGCCCTCCTCGGACGTCTCCGACACGTGATCCTATTCCGCCGAGCGTCCAGGGCGCAACCACGAGAGGAGTCGCTGGCAGGGTGATCGAGTTCTCGATAGCTGGATCATTTCGATCTCTTGGCGATACGGGTGTCCGGTCCCGTGCCCGGTACGGCTCCCGGTCCCGACCCGGTACCGGTTCCGACCCGGTCACTGTCACGGGATCTGCGACCGGCAGGCGGAGCCTGCGCGTCCCACGGTGGAGGTCTTCGAACAGACCGACAAGGGCCACGGCCGCGTCGAGAAGCGCTCGCTCGAGCTATGCCGGGATCTCCGCTGGATGATGACGTCCGACCGCTGGGCGGGCCTCGCCTGCGTCGTCAAGGTGACGCGCGAGCGCACCGTCCTTTCGACGCAGAAGACCTCGACCGAGACGGCCTACCACATCGGCAGTGACAAGACGATCGACGCCGCTGGCGCGGCGCACCGCATCCGACGCCACTGGTCCATCGACAACGAGTTGCACTGGGTGCTCGACATGGCCTTCCGCGAGGACGAAGCCCGCCATCGCGCTCGCCACCTCGCCGAAAACCTCACCACGATGCGCCACTTCGCACTCAATCTCCTCAAGCACGACCCCCATCGAAAGGGCGGAATCGCCGGGTCCAGAAAGCGGGCCGGCTGGGACCACGCCTACCTACTCGGCGTCCTCACGTCGGAGGCCCGCTAGAACTCGACTGCCCTGGCTAGATCCCCGATCACCCTTGACACCCCCCCGACCGTATGCGAGAAAGAACGCCATTCGTTGCGGGGTGGAGCAGCCTGGTAGCTCGTCGGGCTCATAACCCGAAGGTCGTCGGTTCAAATCCGGCCCCCGCTACCACCGGAAACCCCGGAAGGATCCATTCCTTCCGGGGTTTCTGCTTTTCTGGTGCGCGTTCCTCCGGAACGCTTGGGGCCATCTTGGGGCCATCGGGTCCTGCATCGCGGGTTGCGGATCGACCGCGACTTCGTGAAGCCGGGGTAGGGGTATGTCTTGTCTTGGCCGGCGCAAGGAGCGGGCATGGGCAAGCCGATCCGGCACCGAGTGGTCGGACATCGACCTCGAGCGGCGTCTCCTCCAGCGCAGCTTCAACGGGCCGCGGTGGCACTTGCGTTGTCCTGGGCGGCTCCTCTTGATGAGGTCGCCGACCTGCTTGGGGAGCGCCTTCTCGGCGAACGCCTGGGAGAGGGCGGTGAGCATAAGGTTCAAGTCGGCACGCGCCTCGGGTCGCCAGACCCTCTGGCAGGCCGGGTTCGCCAGCAGTGCCGCCTCCTCCGCGGGCGCCTTGCTCGCGATGCCGGCGAGATCGGGTGGTGGATCCGGCGGCAGCGCGACCGCCGTGTGCGTCGGCGTTTCTGGTGCCGGTAGTACACCGACCGCAACGGGTGTCGCACCGCCGGTGCCTGGAGGACTAGAGCACCGAACGGGTTGAAAGTGCTCAACCACGCGACCTTCCGCGCCGGGGCGGCGGCGGCCCCGAGCCGCCGGTGCACGGTCTCGAGGTTCTGCACACGGCGGAAGCGCGGGGAAGCGCGGCGCACATCGAAAAGGTTCTTTCGCGTGCCGCGATAGCGAGCACGGCGCCCCTGGCGACGGCAAAGGTGCACGAGGCTGTGCTCGATGGCGACGCGCTCACGGAGTCGTGCACGTCCGCGCTTTGTGGCAATGAGCTTGCGCAGGCGGGCCGCTGCGGGTAGGCCGCACCTCGGATCACTTGAGCCAGCGAATGCCCCAGCTCTCGTAGATCTGCCAGTCGTGTCGGAGGGTCTGCGTATCCGGTGAGATCGCGAAGATCTCGATCCGGCCATCGAGGTAGTTCACCGCCGCGGAGATGTCGCGAAGTGGGCCCGTACCTCGCCGCCCGGGCCCCGCGAAGTCCGCGTCCTGGAGCGATCCGTTCTGCCAGACGCTGGACACGCGCTCATCGGCGCCGACGGCGAACATCTCCAGGCGACCGAGCCCGGGCCCGCCGTCACCGTTGTTCGCGACTGCGAGCTGTTGCACCGAGACATCGCCGAACGGCATGCCGCGCCAGGACGAGAGCTGCGCGCCCTCGGCGTTCGACGTCGCGAAGGATGAGTAGGCCTTCCCGTCGCGTACCGCGAACACGACGAGGCGCGATCCGCCGGGTGAATTCACCGGGGAATGTGCCGCCACCACCTGAGCGACCCGATTGTCGACGCTGCAATGGTCCCCGCACAGGTAGAAGTCCGGCAGCTTCACCCATCCTGCCCACTGGCGCGAATACGTCTCGCCCCAGCGCCACCGCTGGCGGAGGGGATCCCAGATCCTCGCGGGCGTCGCCCGTTGAACCTGGCTGCGCTTCCAAACGGCGCCCGCGCCGTCAATGCCCACGACATGGAGCAAGTCACCCGCTCGGGTGACCGAGATCGTCGTGAGCGCGCCGCCGGGCGGGCTGTAGAGGTTCAGCGGTGCTCCGATGGCGCGGCCGTTGAGCCACATCCACGAGCTCGACGTCCAGAGCTGGGCGTATTCCATCACGATCACGTCTCCGTCGAGCGTCAGGAAGAAGATCACGCCGTCGATGTCGATGCCGCCGATCGCCTGAACGTCGCGTAACCCCGGACCGAGCGGGATCTGGCTCCAGTCCGACACCGCGTCGTTGCCGTAGCGACGGAAGACATACGGTTGATCGTCGCTGCCGACTGCGAGCACGTCCAGACCATCGGGCATTCCGACCGCTGCGACGCGCTTCACCCAGCGCTGGGGTCCGCTGGCCCAGTCGTCCCACGCGTACGACGCGCTCTGGCGCTTCAGGTACACGTTGTGATCGGTGCCGATTCCCACGACGATCGGCGGCGCACCTCTGCGGTGACGCTCGTTCGCGACGATGTACGCGGCTTGTGGCGGCTCTGCCCCAGCGGACGGGATGCCTCCGAATCCGAGCCCCGGCCACTGCCCTTCACAGGCGTCACCCACGCGATCGTCGTTGGTGTCGAGCTGATCGTAGTTCTTGATGTCGATGCAGTTGTCGTGCGCGTCGAACCAGTGATCGCAGTCGCGATCCTGCGCAAGCCGACACGGCCCGAAGTAGTCTGCCTCTCCTTTCCAGAGGTCGCCTGGATGTTGCTGGTGCCAGTTCGGCCCACGGCTCTCGCGCATCGTGGTGCGGACCCAGTCGGCAGGCCAGCCGCGTGTGATATCCGTGTAGATCGAGCAGACGCCGATGCCGCAGTCGACGAGGCTGTACCACCAGCTTCCGCTGAGCACGCCGATCACGTCGCGAGAACCGTCGGGGCGAACGACGAAGAGGGGGCCGCCGGAGTCACCGCCATTGGAGTTGACCTGTTCTTGGTCGTACAACCAAAGCTGGCCACTCCAGTCCGGATAGTGTCGGAAGCCGTACCCGACGAACGTCTGTGCCCGGCGAAATCGCGGCGAATCATTGAGCGCCCAGCCGGCCATTCCGATGCCCATTGGATATGTGCCACCGTTCGAGTCGTCCGGGTCGCTGGGGCGCGGCGCCGTCAACGAGGGTCGTGACGGGACGACGAGGTTGTGGTCGAGCACGGGGGCGTCGAGGAAGAGGATCCCGAGGTCCGCGCCCATCTCGTCGGGTGTCTCCAGCGGATCGCAGTTGAAAGTCGGAAACATCTGGGCTGCGCTCGTGATCCGGAAGGTCGAAGCGTCCGAGAACCCCGTGATGTCGTTTCC
>JAHFDS010000313.1 GCA_023248855.1 Myxococcales bacterium | reverse complement strand
CTCCGCGGCCGGCGCTGCCCTGACCGGCCGCTCCGCCCCCCAACCCCGAACCGCCCCCAGCGCCGCCAGACCCGCCGGCAGAGCGCGACCCGTTGCTCTGGCTGCACGCGAAGACGCAGAGCAAGCTCATCACAAGACGGCCCATGACTCTTCCCATCACGGTCCGAGAGGATACCAGGAGCAGGCAAGAGCGGCGCAGCCGCGAAGACGCGGGTATTCTTGGCGAGTGATCGGGCCGCTCACGAGACCGGAAAACAGCGCGCGAGATCGCCACGTGCCAACGACTGGTGATCTCCACAATCAGAAACGCAATACATACAGCCGTGCTCGGCGACCCTGCCAGCCGAGGATCATGGGACAGTGAGCAGGTGACGCTCGAGGACGGCGAGAGCACGGAGGTCCAGGGGTCCGGGTCGGCGCGGTACAGGCTGCGACGCTCGGGCGGCGTGTACTCGTGCTCCTGCCCCGCATGGCGCAATCAGTCCATTGCCATCGAGCGCCGCACCTGCAAGCACCTGCGCAAGCACCTCGGCGATGCGGAGGAGACGGCGCGAGTCGGAGCGCCCGACCCGCGGAAGCCCGCGACCGGTGGGACCGGGGCCGCAGCCCGCGGGGCGAAGCCGACGGCGCCTCCCCTGCTGCTGGCTCACACCTGGGAGAACGACGTCGACCTCGCGGGCTGGTGGATGAGCGAGAAGCTCGACGGCGTGCGTGCCTACTGGGACGGGCGCGCGTTCATCTCGCGGCTCGGCAATCCCTATCACGCACCCGAGTGGTTCGTGGCTGGCCTGCCGCCGATCCCCCTCGACGGCGAGCTGTGGTCTGGTCGCAAGAAGTTCCAGCGAACCGTGAGCATCGTGCGAGCCCAGGACAGGAGCGAGCACTGGAAGGAGGTCAGCTTCGTGGTGTTCGACGCGCCGGCACACGACGCACCGTTCGAGGACCGCCTCGACCTCGTGCACAGCGTGCTGTCCGAACGCACCTGTGCGCATGCGCTGCGACACGCGCACGAGCGGGTCCGCGACGTCGCGCACCTGCGGGCCGAGCTCGCGCGCGTGGAGGCGCTCGGCGGCGAGGGGCTCATGCTGCGCCGTCCGGGCTCGCGCTACGAGGTGGGGCGCTCCTCGAGCCTGCTCAAGGTCAAGAGCTTCCACGACGCCGAGGCGCGGGTCGTCGAGCACCTCGCGGGCGCAGGCCGGCACAAGGGGCGACTCGGCGCGCTGCTCGTCGAGATGCCGGACGGGACGCGATTCTCGGTCGGCACCGGCCTGTCGGACGACGAACGCGAGAGCCCACCGCCGATCGGTGCGCTCATCACCTACCGCTACCAGGAGCTGTCCAATGACGGAGTTCCGCGGTTTCCGTCCTACGTCGGTGTCCGCCATGATGCCGATTGGCCGGCTTCACCCGCAGGCCAGGTCCACAAGACAAAGGTCGCCCCGAAGCCCCCCGCGGCCGCGGCGACGCCGGTTTCGAGCGTGCAGACGCGCCGGTTCGAGCTCACGGAGGGTGCCTCGAGCAAGTTCTGGGAGATCGAGGTGCGCGGCGCCGAGCACACGGTCCGCTTCGGCCGCATCGGTACCCAGGGACAGTCGCGGACCAAGGCGTTCGCGAGCGCCGAAGCGGCCAGCCGGGATGCCGAGCAGCTGATCGAGGAGAAGACGCGCAAGGGCTACGTAGCGGCCGACTGACGACGCTCGGCACCGCCTTGCGAGGATCGCGAGGCCTGGCGTATCGTGCCGCTTCCATTCGGCTGGAGGGACGGATGCCCATCGAAGTCTCGGAGAGCCTGATCCGAGCCATCACCACCAAGGACAAGGCGCTCTCGGATGGGCGCACCCTGGTCAAGAAGGGCGCGTTTTCCAAGCTCGGCAAGCTGGCCGACGATTCGCTCCTGTGGGGGCTCTGCCAGGGCAGCGGCGCCAAGCCGTACGAGATCTCGGTCGACCTCGTCGGCGACAACCCGACGCTGCGCTGCAGCTGTCCCGTCAAGCCTCCGCCGTGCAAGCACATCCTCGGGATGCTCGTGCAGTTCCTCGAGAAGGCGGCCGCGTTCGAGGTCGGTGAGCCCGCAGCGGCGCTGCTCGAGAAGCGCGCGAAGAACGTGGAGCGCGCCGACAAGAAGGCCGAGACCGCGGCGAGGCCCAAGGAGGTCAACACCGCCGCGCTCGAGAAGAAGACCAAGACGCAGCGCGAGGCGCTCGATCTGCTCGAGAAGCTGGTCGTCGACATCGCCGCGAGCGGGCTCGGGACGCTCGACACGAAGAAGGCCAACCGGATCGCCGAGCAGGCCAAGCAGATGAACGACGCCTACCTGCCCGGCGCCGCGGAGGCGCTCCGCAGGCTGGCGGCGCTGTGCGCAATGCGCGAGGACGACGACCGGTTCTGGGGCGCTCGCGAGCCTGGCAGTGACCTGCCCGACGAGCTGCGCCAAAAGCTCATGATCCGGCACCTCACGCGCCTGTGGGCGATGATTCGCCGCGGGCAAAAGGCCCTCGACGACAAGCTCGAGGAGGGCGAGTCGGCCTCGGACGGCGACGCGGTGGTCGAGGATCTGCTCGGCCGGGTGTGGGACCTCGCCAGCCTCAAGGCAGCCGGCTACTGGAAGCAAGGTCTCGACCTCTTCGAGCTCGCCGACGAGCGCTACAATGACACCGTCCGGCAGGAGCGCATCGAGCAGGGCTGGCTGCTGGACCTCGCGGACGGCTCCGTCTACGTGGACCGCAAGTACCGGCCCCTCGGCGCGCTCGACAAGGTCGGCGAGAAGCCCAGCTACGATCAACCGCTGACGATCGACGACGCCGGCGTGTACCCGGGGTTCGTCAACCGGCGGGTGCGCTGGGAGCTCAAGGGCTACCACGAGCGCAAGGCGGCCACGGCGGCCGACTTCGACAAGCTCCATAGGGTCGCGCTGGCGACGGTCGAGGGCGCCGTCGCCCGGTACAAGGAGCAGATCAAGAACCCGCTCGCGCCCGACGAGGCCGTGCTCCTGCTTCGCGTGGCCGACATCCAGCGCACCATCCCCGACTCACTCGTCGCGATCGACGACAAGGGCGGCAAGCTCGTCCTGCGCGATTCGCCGATCACGCGCTATCGCTCGACGAACAACCTCGAGATGGCAGCCGGGGCGAGCCTCTCCGGCGCCAAGCTGCGTGGACCCGCCTCGCTGCTGGTTCGTCTCTACCTCGGCCTCGAGGACGGAGCGATCTACGGGCAACCAATGGCGCTCGTGACCGGCGCGACCTTCGCGCGCCTGTGCATGTAGGGAGGACGGACCATGCCGAAGGAAACCATTCGCCGCCTCTCCGAGGACGTGGGTCGGCTCCTCGTGGCGGGCGCGCACCTCGCCCCCGCCGATTCAGCACTGAAGAAGGATCACGAGGCCCTCTTGGCCCTGGCGAAGCAGGTCGGCGACAAGGCTCCCGTCATCGGCAAGCTCGCCCAGGCGGCAGGCAAGGCGCTCGGCGGCTCCGGCAAGGCCATCTCCGCGGAGCTCATTGGCCTGGCGACGATGGCGGCCCAGGTGCGCGCCGCGCAGGCCGCCCCGGCCGTGCCGCGAACGCTCGATCCCCTGCCGCCCGTGCCTCCTGTGCCGACCGCCTGCAACGGCAAGGACCTCGACGACCTCTACGCCGCGCTCGTGGAGAAGGGGCAGGGGCGCATGGAGGTCATCCAGCGCGCGATCGAAGGCGGCTACATCGTCGATTTGCGCCTGGTCGAGGCCCTCATCTACGCGATGGGCGATCCCTGGATCGGCGAGCTCGTCAGCGACCGGGCGATCCCGCAGCTCGGCCGCGCGGTCGTCGGCCCCATCCGGCAGCGGCTCGACCTCAAGGGCACCGTGATCGACGGACGACGGTTGCGTGCCCTCGTGGCCGTGGAGAAGGCGGGCGCGCTCGACCTCCTTGCCCGTGCGGTCAAGGAAGGGAGCGCGCCGGTTCGCGAGGCCGCAATGGACGCCATTGCCGACCATGTCCCCGGCGCCCCCGAGCTCGAGCCGTACGCGCTCGAGACCATCGCGAAGGACAAGTCGAACGACACCAAGCGCGCCGCGATCCGGGCGCTCGGCGGCTACTCGTCGGATGCTTCGCTGGGCGCAATGCTCGCGGCCCTCGACAAGGCGCACCTCGTCGAGGCGGCCGCCGAGGCGCTCGGCAAGTCGACCCACCCGGGCGCGGTGGCCAAGATCCTGGCGCGCCTCGGAGATGCGGTGGTCGCCGCGAAGGCGCCCTCGAAGAAGGGCAAGGCCGCTCCCAAGGAGGCCGGCAAGGACTCCGCCAAGGAGGCGCGGGAGCGGGCAGGCAAGCTCGTGGCTCTGCTGCTCGGAGCGCTGGCCCGGCACAGCGATCCGGCGATCGCTTCGGTCGCGATGGAGCTCATCGACGAGCACGGCGCGGCCGCAGCCCAGGCGGCGCTCGGCAGCGCGGACCGTGCCCAGCTCGTGCGCCTCGCCGATCTGCTCGGCGGTGACGACCAGGCCCTGTTCCCGGTGGGCGTCGCGGCCGCGGTGAAGCTCGGTGGCGACGAGACCTTCAAGCGGCTCTCCGCGCCATTCGGTGCCAAGGGCCTGCTGGCCAAGCTCAAGAGCGACAAGCACGGCGAGGCGCGGACGGGCGCCGTCCTGGCCCACTTTGCGGCGAACCCGGAGGCCGTCGATGGCCGCTTCGGTGACTTCTTCCTCGAGGTGCTGCAGCGTGGCCCCAGGGAGCAGGCGGTGCGCGTCGCCAGCGTGCTGGGTAGTGCGAAGGAGAAGCGCGCCATCGAGCCGCTCATTGCGATGCTCGCGGCGGAGAAGAAGCCGGACGCCATCGCCGAGATCATCGAGGCGCTCGGGCAGATCGGTGATCCGGCCGCGCTCGATCCCATCCTTCTGCAGGACGGCAAGGGCAACGTCCGCTACGCGATCCGCGCGGCCGTGCTGAGCATCTCCCACCCCTCCTCGGTCGACAAGGTGCGGACCCTCTTCGTCGGCCTTCCGAACCCGACCTCCTGGGACAGCTGGCACATTCGCAGCCTCCTGCGCGAGCTCGAGAATCGCTTTCCAGGTCAGTAGGAGCATGCATGGCCAAGAGTGACGGCAAGTCCCAGGCGAAGACCGGTGGCGACAATGTCCTGCGTCAGCCGGCGGAGATCCTGTTCGCTGCGGAGCTCGAGGCGCTGGCGAAGGAAGACAAGGGCGAGCGGCCAGAGGGCTGGCGGCTGTCGCCGAAGGCGGTCGAGACGTACATCCTCGGCGGCAAGGCGGCGGGCGTCGCCATCACGCCCAAGTACGTCGGCAATCCCCGGCTCGTGCAGATCGCGATCGCGTCCCTGGCCACAGACCGGGCGCTCCTGCTCATCGGCGAGCCAGGCACGGCCAAGAGCTGGCTGTCGGAGCACCTCACCGCCGCGATCTCCGGCGACAGCTTGCTCATGGTGCAGGGCACCGCGGGCACCACCGAGGAGCACATCCGCTACACCTGGAACTACGCGCTCCTGCTGGCCGAGGGGCCGTCCCCGAAGGCGCTCGTGCCGAGCCCCGTCTATCGCGCGATGGAGCAGGGCCAGATCGTGCGCTTCGAGGAGGTCACGCGCTGCCCCGCCGAGGTCCAGGACGCGCTCATCACGCTCCTGTCGGAGAAGGTGCTGGCCATCCCCGAGCTCGGGACTCACGTCCACGCCAGGCGCGGCTTCTCGCTGATCGGCACGGCAAACACGCGCGATCGCGGCGTCAACGACATGTCCGCGGCGCTCAAGCGTCGCTTCAACATCGTGACGCTGCCGGTGCCCGACGACCTCGAGACCGAGGTGAAGATCGTGCAGAAGCGTGTGGCGGAGATCGGCACGCAGCTCAGGCTCCCTGCGCCTCCGCCCGCGGAGGTGGCCGTGCGGCGCGTCGTGCAGGTGTTCCAGGAGCTGCGCAAGGGCCAGACGCTCGAGGGCAAGCAGAAGGTCAAGCCGCCGTCCGGCGTGCTCTCCACCGCCGAGGCCATCAGCCTCATCGGCAATGGCATGGCGCTCGCTGGCCACTTCGGCAGCGGCAAGGTCGAGGATCGCGATCTCGCCGCGGGGCTGCATTCGGCCGTGGTGAAGGAGGACGCCAAGGACGTCGCCGTGTGGGTCGAGTACCTCGAGAACATCATGAAGAAGCGCGGCAAGGACTGGGAGCTGCTCTACAAGGCGTGCAAGGAGCTGACGGAATAGCGTGCTGCTCGCGCACACGTTCGGCGTCCGCCACTTCTCGCCTGCGGGCGCGCTGCACCTCGGGCGCTTCCTCGACGAGCTCGGGCCCAAGGTCGTGCTCATCGAGGGCCCGTCGGACGCCACCGAACAGCTCAAGCATCTCGCCCACAAGCAGACGCGCCCGCCGGTCGCGGTCCTCGCGTTCACGAAGACCAGGCCCGTGCGGACGATCGTCTATCCGCTCGCCGCCTACTCGCCGGAGTGGGTGGCTTTGCGGTGGGCGCTCGAGAACAAGCGCGAGCTGGCCTTCATCGACCTGCCCGCCGCGGTCTTCCTCGAGCTGCACAGGCGCGAAGAGGATGCAGCACTCGAGGCGGTGCGCACCGCCGCGGCCGCGAGCGAGGCGGACGTGGAGCATGCCGGTCGGGGCGATCGCCGAGATGACACGCAGGCCTATCTCGACGACCCGTACGAAGCGGTCGCGCGGCTTTCGGGTGAGATCGATCACGCCACCTGGTGGGAGCGTCACTTCGAGCACACGCAGGAGATCGCCGCGTACCAGCAGGCGCTGCACGAGCTCGGCGGGCAGCTGCGGAGCCTCGAGGAGGACTTCCCGCGCGAGGTGGGCGATCCCTACGGCCGCCACATGGCCGAAGCCCGGCGCCGCGAGACGCTGGTGCGCGAGGCCTACATGCGCCGCGAGATCCGCGCGAAGGTGAAGGACCCGGACTCGGCGGTGGTCGTCTGCGGCGCCTTCCATTCGACCGTGCTCTCGGACGAGCTCCCGCCCATGTCGGACGCCGAGGTCAAGGCGCTTCCGCGTACTGACTGCGTCCTCACCTTGATGCCGTACTCGTATCCGCGACTGTCCGCGCAGAGCGGATACGGCGCCGGCAACCACGCGCCGCGCTACTTCGAGGCGATGTTCGAGGAGGGCCTGCGCGGGACGCCCGAGCGCCTCGCGGCCCGCTACTTCTCGGACGTCGCCGCGCGCATCCGCAAGTCGGGCCACATCCGCTCCTCCGCCGAGGTGATCGAGGGCGTGCGTCTCGCCAATGGCCTCGCCTATCTCAATGGAGGCTCCGCGCCGGCGCTGCGCGATCTGCGCGACGCCGCGGTGACGCTGCTCGGCCAAGGACAAACGCTGCCCCTCGAGAAGGCGCTGCGCGAGGTCGAGATTGGCGTCGCGATCGGCGCGCTGCCCCCAGGCGTCTCGAAGACCGCGCTGCAGGACGACTTCCACCAGACGGTGAAGAACCTGGGCCTCGAGAAGTACCTCGAGGACAGGGAGAGCGTGCTCGAGCTCGACCTGCGCGAGGACCGGCGCGCCAAGACGGCCGACGCCGCGTTCCGCGACCGCAAGCGCTCCACGTTCCTGCACCGGCTGTCCGTGCTCGACGTCGGGTTCGGCGGGATGGGCGCGCGCGAGCAGAAGGGCACCGCCAAGGAGAAGTGGACGCTGCGTTGGACACCCGCGTGCGAAATCCGCCTCGCCGAGGGCTCGCTCCTGGCCGACTCGATCGAGGCCGGCGCCGCGTTCCGGCTCGCCGAGCGGCTCGGGGAGGCGCGCGAGGTCGGCGAAGCCACGGGTGTGCTCCTCCAGGCCGCCAACTGCGAGCTGGCCGACGCGCTCGCCGTCGCGCTCCGCCGGGTGCAGGACCTGGCCGTGGACGATGGCGCGTTCGGGTCGATCGCGCACGGCATGGAGAACACGGCGGAGCTCATCCGCTACGGCAACGTGCGCGAGGTGGATCCCGCCCCGCTCCGACCGATCCTCTCGCAGCTCTACCTGCGCGCGACGCTCATCCTGTACGGAGCCTGCGTCTGCGACGACGACGCCGCGAAGGCCGTGCGAGGCGCTATCGACCGGGTCCACGAGGTCGCCTTCCTCGACGAGGAAGGCGTGGACCCTGCCCTCTGGATCGACGCGGTCGCCGAGGTCTCCCGGTCCGACGACCGCAATGCGTTCCTGTCGGGCTACGCGACGGCGCTCCTCGTCGAGCGCGGGCAGATCGCCGACGAGGCGCTCGATCACGAGGTCTCGCGCCGCCTCTCCCCGGGCACCGACGCGAGCGTGGGCGTGAACTGGTTCGAGGGCCTCGTACAGCGCAATCGCGCGGCGCTGTTCATGCGGCAGACCCTCTGGGCCTGCCTTTCCCGCTACGTGGACGAGCTCGACGACGATGCCTACCGGCGCGCGCTGCTCTACCTCCGCCGCGCGTTCTCCACGTTCGAAAAGGGCGAGGTCCGCCGCGTGGTGGGCCTGCTCGCCGAGGTCTGGAAGGGCGCGGGCGCCCTCGAGCTGTCCCGCGCGGTCGATAGGCCGCTCGACGTCGAGGAGCTCGAGAAGGTCGCGGACGATCTCGGGGGCCTGGATCTGCTGTGATGGAGGGTGAATGCTGAAGCGACGGTTCGAGAAGGGGAACCAGTTCTGGGAGTGCACGCTGAACGTGGGCAGCGCGGGCTCGGCTTGGCTCGACATTCGATCGGCGGACCTGGGGGCGTTCGCCCCGTCCAGGGTTCGGCGCTTCAAGAGCGAAGCCGCCGCCAAGGTCGCCCTCGACAAGGAGGTCGTGGCGCGGCTGAAGGAAGGCTGGATCGATACCGCTGACAGAGCGGCAGCTCCTGCTGTGCCCTCGAGCGACCCGCTGAAGTCCCTCATGGCAGCGGTGGACGCCGCCTGGCCGGGCGCCCGCGAGTGCGTTTCGCTGCTTTCGCCGGGCGTGTTCTTCCTGAACCTCGCCGACACGCGGCGCTGGAAGATCGACGACCTCTCGCCGTTGCGCGGCTTGCAGGTCCACAGCCTCGCCATCGATGGGACCTTCACCGACCTCGAACCCTTGACGTCGCTGCCGCTGACCAGTCTGTCCATCGGCACCTTCTCCGGGAAACCCGGGCAGACCCCCCTGCGCAAGCTGGATGGCGTCGAGCGCCTGTCCGGGCTCGAGGCCCTCGGCGTGCTGAATGCGTCCGTGGAGTCGCTGGCCCCGCTGCAAGGGATGCGCCTCAAGAAGCTCACGGTGACGGGCGGCAGCTTCCGGGATCTGGCGCCGTTGCGCGGCATGCCGCTCCAGACGCTGACGCTGCGCTCTGCTGCGGTGGACGACCTCGGCCCCCTGGAGGGAATGCCGCTCCAGGGGCTCGAGCTGGCCGGAACCTCGGTCCGCGACATCTCTGTCCTGACGAACATGCCTCTGAATTGGCTGGACCTGACCGACACGAGGGTCAGCGATCTCTCCGCACTGTCCAAGACAGTGACGCTGCGCAACCTCAAGATCGCCGGGACGGAGGTCACCGACGTGTCGATGGCGGCAGGTTGGCCCGAGCTCACGTTCGTCGAGCTATCGCCCGAGAAGATACAGGCCGGCCTGGATCTCCTGCGCAAGCTCAAGACGATCAAGGAGATCAACCGGAGGCCCGCCCGAGCATTCTGGAAGACGCTGGCATGAACCGAGCCCAGCGGTGGCGGCTCATCCTCGGCAAGACGGCGGAGCAGGAGCTGCGCGCGGCCGGCGGATGCTCGGGGCCCATCCTCGATGGCCCGATGTCGGAGATCGACGACTCGCTCGGCATGATCTACGAG
>JAHFDS010000724.1 GCA_023248855.1 Myxococcales bacterium | reverse complement strand
GCATGCGCGTCCGCATCGGCCAGCAGGTGACCATCCAGGCCTCGGCCACGCATCCCCTTCTGCCGGCGGCCATGACCGGCAACCCTGTGACCGCGGGCACGACCGATCAAGTGTTCACCCCGACCACGGCCGGCATCTTTGGCTACTACTGCATGAATCACGGCTTGCCCGATGGCTCGGGGATGGCCGGGGCGATCGAGGTGGTGCCCTAGCAGCCAGCGCTGCCTGTCGGTGATCCCTCCGCCCCAGCGGAATCGTCGCGTATCATGCCGGCCGGCTCGGATGCTGCGAGGCCGCTGTCATGAGCTCAAATCTGCCGCTCCGCTCCGTGGCGCTGACGTTCGCGCTGTGCCTCCCCTGCGCCGGCGCGCGGGGCGATGGCCTGCCGTCGCTCAAGGCCCCCGGGCGTGCAGCTCCGCTCAGGCTCATGCCCGCCGAGGTCGCGGACTTCGAGAAGATCGTGGCCAACGACCTGGTGGTTCACCCGCTGGCGCGATCGCTCGCGACCAAGCGGCGCGCGGGGACGGCGCTCGAGGTCATTGGCGTGCTGGTCGCCGTCGGGCTCGCGGTGCCTGGCGCGCTGACCTGGGAGAATTGCAAGACGCGCACCGACATGACGCTCGACTGCGCCAGCCGCGATCGTTCGGTCGCCCTCGTGGTCTCGGGCGGCGTGGTGGGCCTCGGCCTCTTCCTGCTCGGCTGGGCCGTCTCGCCGTCGCGCGGTGACTTCGAGGAGGCGATGCGGGCCTGGAACGGCCGCCATCCCGACGCTCCGCTGGAGCTGCGCTAGCGAATGGGGCGCGGCTCGGGCGAGCTCGACTCACGGCTGGACCGCTGGCGGCGTGAGCTCGCGACGCGGCTGCGGCGGTCCGGGCGCGTCTTCTTGCTGACGCTGTCGGTGGCGTGCGCCGTCGAGATCCTCGTGGACGCGCACGTGACCTTGAACCACGTCAACGTGGTGCGGCACTCGCTCAAGCAGAAGGGGCGCGACTACGTCTCGATCCTGAGGCGCGCGTCCCGGCGCCCGATGGAGGAGGTCGACAAGGATGAGCTGTCTGCGCTGGTCGATCCGTTCTTCGGCGATCCCGAGGTCTTCCACATCCGGTTCCGCGACCCGAAGGGCAACATCGTCTACGAGCGCACCTGCGAGATCTTCGGCGCCTGGTTCGAGCAGCGCCGCAAGAAGCCCTTCGCGGAGATCTTCAAGAAACAGCTGGAGCGTGACGCCAAGGAGATCCTCAAGGACCCGACCGGCCTCATCGCGCGCTATCACGCGAGCCGCCACCGCGACGTCTTCCAGCGCCTGACCGCCGTCGAGAAGCAGGTCTTCGAGACCGTCGTTCCGCCCGAGGCGGCGCGCGAGATCCGGGAGCCCCTGGCGGTCCTGTACCAGGATCGCCTCAAGAACGAGCACGACCTGCCCGAGCGAGACGTGACGTGGGCCGTAGGTGCCATCCTCGGGCCCGAGGACGAGAAGATCGGCTCGGTGCTGATCGCCTTCGACACCCGCAAGCAGCAGGCGCAGGTGCGCGAGAAGCTGGTGCAAGGCCTCGGCGTGGTCGTGTTCTTCGTCGGGATCATCGTCGTGCAGAGCGTGATGTCCCGGCGCTCGCGGCTGCGGTTGCTCGAGCTCGAAGCGGCCGAGGACGCTGCACGCCGCGCCGTGCGTGCGGAGATCCCGCCCGAGCTGCCGCAACCGGAGGGGCTCGGGCTCGCGCTCGATCTGCTCGAGGGACGTCGGCTGGGCGGCGCCACATATACGGTAAGCCGGATAGGTTGCGCCGTGGAGCTGCTGCTCGTCCTGCCGGAGCGCGGCGGCGTCGAGGGCGCGGTCGCCTCGGTGGCCCTGGTCGAGCTCTATCGCGAAGCCGTCAAGGGCGAGGCGCTGGTGGCTCGCTTCGAACAGCTCGCGCGCGAGTACGTCGCCCATGCGCTCGCCCGAAGGACTGGCGTGCTGCTGCTCCGCGTCGAAGGTCGCCGGATCGAGGGCGTCTCGGCGGGGCTACGCGCGCCGGCGATCGTGGACGCGAGCGGCGTGGAGGTCCCGCCGAGGGTCGGCGTGCCGCTTTCGCTGCCGGCCGCGCACGTGGCGAGCTTCACGCAGCCGCCCCGCCTGGTCGAGGGTGAGGTCCCCCGCGGCGGTGCGGCGCTCCTGGTGGCGGACTGCACGCCGGCGAGGAAGGGCAGGGTCACGCACGAGGAGCTCCTCGGGATCCTGCGGGCGGCCGAGCGGCCGTTCCACGCCGAGCGCCTCGCCGATCGCGTGGCGCACAAGGCCCTGCCGAGCCGGGTGCGGGCGGGGGCGCGGCGCGGGGACGACGCCGTGATCGGGGCCCTGGTCGACGCCGGCGGGCTCGCGGATGCCCAGGGGGTGTCCGCGTGATCCGACGCGAGCGCGCGCTGTCGGGTGTCGAGCGCGAGTCGCTCGCGGCGTGGCTGGAAGGGTTGCAGTCGGCGGAGCAGCCCTGGACCCGGGGCCAGGCGCTCGCGCGCCTGTGCTCGCTGGCGGCG
>JAHFDS010000723.1 GCA_023248855.1 Myxococcales bacterium | reverse complement strand
CCTCGGCGAGGACGATGGCGCCCTCCTGGCACGCGACCACCAGACCCGCCTCGGTGCTGCCGAGCACCTCGCCCGGCGCGCCCTCGCCGGCCGCGAGCCGCACGCCGAAGAGCTTGAGCAGCTCCGGCCCCACCGGCCCGGGGACCTCCGTGAACGCGCCCGGCCACGGGTCGCAGCCGCGCACGTGGTCGCGCACCGCGGCGGCGGGGCGGCGCCAGTCGACCCTGCCCTCGGCCTTGTCGAGCATCGGCGCGTGGGTGGCGCGCGCCTCGTCCTGCGGCTCGGGCTTCGCGCCTCCCCGGGCGATGGTCGGCAGCGTCTCGACCAGGAGCGCCGCACCGAGCGGCGCGAGCTTGCCGAACATCGTGCCCGCGGTGTCCGCCTCGTCGATCGGAATCGCGCGCGTCGCCCACACGGGGCCCGTATCCATGCCCTCGTCGAGCTGCATGATCGAGACGCCGGTCTGCGCGTCCCCGGCCAGCACCGCGCGCTGGATCGGCGCCGCACCGCGCCAGCGGGGCAGGAGCGAGCCGTGGACGTTGACGCAGCCGAGCCGGGGCGCGGAGAGCACGGCACGCGGCAGGATCTTGCCGTACGCGACCACGATCGCGAGGTCCACCGCGTGCTCGCGCAACGCCGCCTCGATCTCGCCCGTGCGTGCGCTCTTCGGCTGAAGGACCGGCAACCCCGCCGCGAGCGCCGCCACCTTCACGGCCGGGGCCGCGAGCGACTGACCGCGCCCTTTTGGCTGGTCGGGCTGCGACACCACGAGCCGCACGTCGTGCGCCGCACGCACCGCCTCGAGTGAGCACACCGCGAAGTCCGGGGAACCGAGGAACGCGACGCGGAGCCTTCCGCCGGTCGTCACGGCAGGCGCTCCGGGTGCGCGAGCGCCGCCCGGTAGTCGGCGCGCAGGCTCTCGTCGCCGAGCACCGCGAACGCCTCGTCGAGCATGCGCCGGATCGTCAGGAGGTCGTCGCGCAGGGCAGGGTCGCGGATGCGCTCGGGCGACAGGGCCGCGCACGCGCGCTCGTAGGCGCGCCGCAGCTCGTGCGCGGAGTCGCTCCGCCTGGCGCCGAGCAGCTCGAAGTAGTCGCCTTCGTCACACAGCTCGCGCTTGCGCTGCACCGCCTCGCGGTGCGCCTCCGGAGCGACGGCCGCCTGCTCCGGCGCCTTGACCTCGGCCGACAGCGCCCCGAGGGCGATGGCCGCCCACAGGAGCTGCAGCGTGCCGAGCTCGCCGAGCGCGCCGCCTCGCTCGAGCGCGTCCTTGACGCTGGCCCCGCCGCCGATGTGATGGAGCAGGCGGCGCTCTTCGTCCCCGAGCTCGAGGGCGCGCAGGACGTCGTCCGCGTCGCCGGAGCGCTGCAGCTCGGTCTCCTCGGGTAGCAGCAGGAGCAGCCGGTCGAGCCCGTAGCGACGGCGCACGCCTTCGAGCACCAGCCAGGGCGCGGGCGGCATGAGCACCCGCTCGGCCGCGCGCGGCGCCCGCTCCGAGAAGCGCAGCTCGCCGTGCGTCCAGCCGAGAAGCGAGCACACGATCGCCTCGGCCCGTCGCGCCAGCGCGAGCGCTCGCTCGTTGGCCGGCAAGGGCAAGAGCGACAGCAACATGCCCTCGTCGCGCGCGCCGCTCTTTCGGCCCGCTTCCGCCACGCGCGCGGCGTCGCTGGCCGCGAGCGCTCCCTCGCGCACCAGGAGGTCGAGGATGCCGTCCCCCGGGGCGTTCGAGGCCGCGCCGACGATGTCGCCGTCCTCGAAGAACACGCGCTTCTCGACGCCGCGACGCACGAGCTCGAGCGCGCCCGTGGCCGAGCGGGCGATGAGGCTGCCCATCACGAGCGCCAGGTCCTGATCTTCGATGCGGCCCTTCGGGACCTGCGTCGGCACCGGGTCGGTGCGGCGACCCGGCGGCGGCGGCAAGGAGGGCGCCTCGGTCACGCGCGACGGTGGCACGAGCATGGCTGGCACCGTGGGCGTGCGCAGGCCCCGCCGGCGCCGATCCTCGTCGGTGGGCGGCTCGGGTGCGCCCGCCGCCAGTCGCGGCCGGTCCGGGGGCGGCACACGCGTGGGCTCGTCGTCATCGAGCCGTCGCAGATCGATCCCGGGGACGGTGTGCAGCGCGAATCCCTCGAGGTCGAAGTCGTCGGCGGAGTCGTGTCGCGCGGCGGACGCGGGCACGCTCTCGGGAAACAGCCGGTGCTCGATCTCCTCGATCGTGCGCCGCACCTCGCGCGCGAACGTGCCCTCTGGGCGCAGCTCCTGCGCGGGCGCCGTCGCCGAGCGCGGCGTCTCGAAGGCCACGGTTTGGCCACTCTGGCGGGTCTCGGGAGGTCTGGAATCGCGCCCCGCCGGGGGGCTGGAATCGCGCCCCGCCGGCGGCTGCGAATCGCGCCCCACCAGCGGTCGCTCGTCGGTGCGCGTCGGGTGTGCGGGCAGCTCCTCGAGCACCGGGGGCTCGGCCTCCGGCGCCGGCTCTGCGCCGGCCATCAAGATCTCGGTGCGCGCGCGCCA